>JBILTQ010000312.1:0-6840 GCA_044371435.1 Pirellulaceae bacterium
GCTGCCGTCGGCCGGATTCCAGCCGAACCACATTCCCTTCGAACCACGCGCGGTTTCATTGTCGGAAGTCGGCAAATCCTGTCGATCGACTTGCCCCAATCCCGATGTGCCGACGTATTTTGGGGGGCCGGCCGCGCCCGGGCAAGCGTGGACCGCGAAGAATAGCCTGCAATCTTGAGCAGTTCGCCTGGGAGGCTGTCCGCTGATAGTTTGCCTCAGGGACGGGGCGCTGGTCCGCCGAAACGAAATCGCTGAAAGGCCGTCGGCTGGAGTTGGTCCGAATACTGGGGCTTGTTCATCTGCACCGCCGTCCCCCCCATTTCGCGGCGCGCCGCCAGCGACCAGCTATCGTCGGCCATCGGCGGCCGCAGGCAGAGGGTGTCGAGCGGGATGGCTGCCTCCAGCCGCCAATGATCCACCGCTTCGATGGCCTTGAAGTACCAGTTCGGCTCCCAGTGCTCGTAACCGCTGGCTCGCTCGGTGGCTTCCCCCTTCCGGTTCACCGAAAGTTCGAACCAGGTCAAGAAATCACCATCGGTATCGATCCGTACCGTGATTTCGTCATGGGCCTCGGGCGATCGCTCGGTCGCGACCTGCGGATCTGGACAGGTAGCGGAAAGGTACAGGAACCGATCATCGTAGATCAGGCGCAGTTCGGTTGGCCGTTGGTTGTCATCCCCCCAGGAACCCCTCAGCGGCCAGGGATGGGCGGCCTGCCAACCTTCATCCACCAGCTGACCATCCAATCTTGGCCGTGTTGGAGTGAGCCGGATCAGGCTGGGGGGAGCTGACGGTGCGGTGTGCGCAGCGACTCCAAAGGCGTTCGCAAAGGCGGCTTCCCAGGCGTAGCTCCCGCGGAAATTCGTTAACCTCGTCGAGGCGGCGGCGAGGGTCGGGTCGGCAGCCAGCGCGGGCTGGTCACGGCAAGCGGCGGCATCCGATACCATCCACCGCAGATCCCAGGCAAGCTGCGGGAATTGCCGAAGCAGCTGCCGCCGCAAGGGCAGCAGGCTGTCCGCTTCCTCCCCGGTAGCCTGCGTTGGCTGCTGGTGGCTGGCCCATTGGACAAGCTGGGAAGCCGGGTCGGCGGAGGGGTGGTCGAAGGGACTGGCGAAAGCCTGGTTGCTGGGCTCGATGCTGGCCGCGGCGAAAGTTGTCGGCACTGCCTGCTCGGCCTGGCGCCGCAAGACGCGGAACTCGGGGCTGGCATGCCATTGCCACAATTCCAACGCCGCCAACTCGGCCGCGCCGGCTTGAGGTGTTTCGCTGATGAGCAACTCCAGGCAATGCCGGTAGCGGTTCCATGCGCCTCGCTGCCGGTAACCTTGGCTCAGCTCCCATAAACCATCTTCGCGAGCCGAAGGTGGACTGGCCTGAAGCCAGGCTTGAAGGGCTGCCAGCCAGCGGGCATCGCGAGCCTCGTCAGGACCAGGATGATCCAGCAAACGTTGGGTAAACGCTTGCTGCTGGCTGAGCGCGATCATGGCTTGAAGGTTTGCACGCTTCGTCAGCGGGCTCGACCGACGCGACTCCCCACCCAAGCTGATGTCCTGGAAGAGGTTGTCTTTGTTCAGGTCATAACGCTGGCCGAAGGTGACTTGGTAATCGCAATACCGCGGGCTGTTCTGGTACGAGGATCGGCGATGTTCCCACGGGCGATCGAGCAACGACTGGATCGCTGACAGGTACGGACCGAGCAAGGTACCCGAGGATTTCAAAGCGGTCGTGGCCCGATAGTTGAGATCGCTTTTACGGATCTCGCTCGAACGCGTCGAGGTGGCCCGGGGCACTTGCCGCGCCAGGAGTCGCTGGCAATTCCAGACGTTCTCCGGGATGCCTGCAGCTGGTGAAAAGAGACGAAAGCTTGGCTCGGCCGCCAACCGTCGCGCCTGACGGATGGCCTCGCTGGCCGCGCGGAGCAGCCCATGGCTGTCGTCGACCTCATCCAGCACGATGATATCCGGCCGATAATTTCGCAGCCAATGAATGACAGCACGGGTGATCGGGGCGATCGATTCGGCGGAAGATTTTTCGTAGCCCCAACCTTCGGCGGATCGCTGTCCGACGTCCAATTCCCCTAGCGGGAACGTTTGGCAGAGGTAAAGATCGGACAACTCACCGTGGTGGGCGGCCTGGTGCAAGCGGCGTTCACGGTCAGGAAAAACGTCGGCTTGTTCGTCCTTCCCCTGCGCGTGGATGACGACGGCGGCCGCATGTTGCCGCGATTCGTTGGCGGTATAGACCAAAGCATCCCAGGCGAGCTGTCGCCCGGTGCTGGCGATGTTGAGCATCCCGATTCGCGAGGCGGTCCCGTGGACCTGCCACCAAGCCTGGCCGCGGTTCCGCGTCGCATGCGTCACTGCCGCCACGCCGGCAGCCACGACCGCGTCGCGATGAAGACTCTGGATGGCATAGATTGGGAGCGAGGTCGGCAGCGTTTGGATTTCCCACGTTTGGCCGGCGTCGACGCTGTGCCAGACGACATTGCCTGGCAAGCCGGCTAGCCAGCATTCTTCACCGGCCAGCGTTATCGCGTGGATATCGATCCATCGATGATCTTCGGCGGTTCCCGGCAGGAAGCGGGTCTGCCACGCCTGACCATCCCGACTGTGGTAAACCTGGCCGCCTGCACCGGCCAACCACCAGCCCTGCGCGTTGCAGGCCGCGACCCTCAAGGGTTGGGTGGGATTACCGCCCAGGGCCAGGGGCTGCGGGGAAAGCCCCGGTGCGCAGAAGAAGACCCGGCTCAGGCGGTCGACCACCACACCCGTCGTCGGGTCGAGCCAGGCAGCCGCTTCCAGATGGGTTGCGGGGACTGGCCGAGGAGTCCATGATCGTCCTCCATCTTGCGTCTCCAGCAGCCCGCTCTGGTAAGCCGGCGACCAATCGCCCCACACCAACAGATGCCCATCGCCAAAACTTTGCATCCCCTCGATCCGCGATAACTCGTCCCCGCCGACTTCCGCCCAATGTTGGCCCCCATCCCGAGTGTGCAGCAGCACGCCGCGGCTGCGATGCGAATAGGCCTGGATGTCGCCGCCGGCTACCCAGCCCACCAGTTCGCTATCGGCGGCGGCCGCCTGCAGGTCGGCCTTCGTCGGACTGGGCTGCCTTGACCACTGCCGCCCGCCATCGGAACTGCAGAGGATGGTACCACGGTCGCCAACCAGCCAGATACGGTCTACCGAGGCGGCCACCACCGAACGCATGGTGGCATCGACTTCCGTGGCGGACGCCCGACAGCTTCGGGAAGGAGGCGGGCCGAGGACGGTGGATAACGCTAGCCAAAAAACGCAAGGCAAGGAATTTCCCGGTGCAAGCCAACGCCGGCTGGGTAGCTCCTGGCCGGGTGCGCTATGATCCATCAAGGCAAAGTTCCTGGTCTTGGCGGGATTGCATACGGAAAGCTGCAAGCGGCTGGCCACACGCCGGCCGAATGTCCGTGAGAGGGTATTGGGTCGCTACGACGGCGTCCAGAGAAAGCGGAGAAGCTGCGGGTACTGTCCAAGCGGGCGAGTATCGCGAAGCTGCAACGCAAGCAGCGTGGAAAAAAAATTTTTGGCGAGCGGATGCCGATGAGCGAAAGGCGAGGCTCATCGCCGCCTGGATCACCGGAGCCCGGCGCTGAACGATCGCTTTATCGGGCTGGAATGTATTTGGCTGGTAATTGCACAGCGGACCAGGAACTTATCCCATGTCGCTCTTCCGACTGAATCGATCTTACGCCGCGGCGACTTTGGCCGTCGGAGCTAGCTATATCTTGTCCATGGCCGACGTCTCGGCCGCCCCACCGGCCAACGCCGTGGTTCCGGGGAGCGGTGTGCAGCTTACCCAGGTCGGTGACGATTTCGAAGATTCCAACTGGAGCTTCACTCCGAACGGCCCCAAGAGCAGCGAGGATATCGACGAAAAGCAACGCTTGCCGCTGGGTAAGTCGACCAACGGTCGCTGGTATGAAGGCGCCAAACGGGGCTACCCGGATGTCATGCAATGGGTGCCCACCCCCGAAGGTGGTTTGCCTGGAAGCGAAGGGGCGTTGCTGCTGAAATCTTTGCGGACTGGAATTCCGGGACGCATCTCCAACACCATGCATCAGGACGACTTCATCGCCAACGTGCAGTATCGGGCCGGCGGAACCATCCCAGTCTCGCAAACCCCGAACTGTACCACCCGCGTCTACTTGCCCCCCATGGCCGAGTGGGAAAATCGAAATGGTCCACACTTCGCTTACCGTGCAGCGGTTGAAACCACCATCATGGAGAAGAGCAAGTTCATCTTCGGCTCACCCCATGAAAAGGAAGAGATTTACTGGCCAGGCCTCTTCATCCTCCGCGAGAAGATGCGCGTGGGCAACGAGTTGAAGGATCAGGTCTACTTCCGCGTTCGGGCTGACCGACGCGGCGGGGATTTTCGTGGACCGAATATCGATGTCCTGGGTTGGTGGACGTTGGGTATGTCCTTCACCCCGGATGGGGTCGTCCATTATTTCGCCAAACCAGGGGTCGAGGAATTGAACGTCGACGACTACATCGCCTCCGCCTTGCCGTATGGTTACCGCTGCGAATCCTTCCGCACCTTTTTCTATAACTCGGTCAACATGGATAACGGCAAGTCTTGGAGCACCCCGTTCATCATCGACGATCCCAAGGTGTATGTTGCCAGCCCGGCCCGCATGGCGAAGCGGTAGCGGTCTGGCGAAGCGAGCATGCTTGCGGTGGAGTTGCTCGCTCCGCGAACGTCCCTCCTGCCTGCGAAACGGGGGCAAGGAATGCTTTTCAGGGGCGGTGCCCCGGCCGGGGGGACGCGGCTCTGCGAGGGGCAAGCGATAGCGCCCCTTGATCTTGCCCTCGCGCGAGGACAGGCGTACGATTCGACCAGACGGAGGTTGGTCATGGTTCGCGCCCTCAATATTCTCCTCGCCATCGCCTTGGTGTTACCATCCGGTTGGTGCTGCCTCCCGTTGTCGGCGTCGCTAAGTTCGTCGAACCAAGATGCGTGCCAGGCGGGCGGTGATCGAGTTTTGGCTTCGGCCCCTGCGTGTTGCCGTGGAGAAGATTCGGGCAACGCAAACAAAGAAGAGAAGCCCTGCTCTTCACCCGAGCCGTCGCGTTGCGACTGCCAGTGCTCGGCCCCGCGAGGGATGATCGAAGCCTCGGCTGTCAGCCGAGCGCTGAAAGAACGTTCGGTCGGGTTGAGTTGGTGCAGCCTGCACCATGGCGAATATCCCGAGGCGCAGGCGGTGGCGGCTTCGCTGGTAATGGCCGAAGCTGCCAGGGCCTTTCCTGAGGTTCGTTATCAAATCCTCTACTGTGTATGGCGGTGCTGATCGGTCTTGGCTTGGATCGATGAGGCACTGAACACTTCAGAACGCAAGTTCTAGGTTTCTTCTATACAGTATCGAGGTATTTCTTATGAAAAAGTGGATGTTGATGGCTGCCCTGGTGGCTCTGGCTGGGGTGGTTGGGGTCTCTATCTCTCAAGCAAAGGCTGCCAAGTCTGCCGGCATGCTTGCGGCCGAAGAATGCACCGGCCGCTGCCTGGCCGAGGGCTGCTGCGACGATGGCGGTTGTTGTTGCGAGGCGCCACCGTGCAAATGCGATGGCTGCGATTGTCCCTGCTGTGATGAGGCGCCGGCGGTCCAGGCTACTGCCTGCCACCCTCGCTCAGCGGTGAGCGGTCGGGCATGTTGCCGACAGTTCGCTGAGGAAGCGGCCGCTGCTCCGGCGGAGTAGCGGCATCGGAGGTTGCCGCCTGATCGGAAGCCTCTCGCCGACGGGGAATGCCCCTGCGGCGGTGAGCATTTTTTCCTGGCAACCCTTCCGCCGCCGAGGCCGAGGGGTTGCCGGGGAGATCAACGAGGGGGTAGCCCCGAATTGCCTCGGCCCGTAGCTTGCCGCTTGGTCCATCGCTGCGAAGAGCTTTCGGTCCCCGCGGTCAAGGGGGGAGTGGGGGCGTTGTCAGGCCGAAACGCTTGGCCTTCTTGTAACCCTGGGCGACTCGGGGATAATCTGTCCCACCGTCGATCGTTTCCGGCTTGCCCAAAGGAGTGCACGTTACGTGATCATTGCAGCGACTACCGCCTGTTTTCCCCAGTTGCCCTTGTCTGAGGCGATCGAGTTGCTGAGCGATCTCGAATTTACTTGCATCGAAATCGCCTTGCACGACGACAGCCAGCAGATGCCGACCCACCGGTTGGAAGAGGACTTCCTCGAGAGCTTGCGGGTAATTCGAGATACGCACCGTTTGGATATCTGCAATTATGACCTGCGGATCGAGGCGAGCGGGGAGGGCTACTACGAGCGATTTCGCTTGGCTTGCCAGTTGGCGAAAGCTACCAAAGTGGTGACCCTGACAGTGCCCAGCGCCGTGCAAGGCACTCCGTTCAACGAAGAGATCGAGCATCTCAAGCGGCTGGTGGAAATTGCGGAAGGGGACGGCTTGCGGGTCGGGATTCGCAGTCAGATCGGTCGGCTTAGCGAGGACCCCGATACCGTCAAAAACATCTGCGACTACGTGCCGGGCATCGGCTTGGCGCTGGACCCCAGCCAGTATCACTGCAGTCCGAATCGCAACAAAAATTATGATCGCTTGATGAAGCATGTGTTTCACGTCCATCTCCGCGATTCCAAGAAAGATCAGATCCAGGTACGCGTGGGGCAGGGTGAGATTGAGTACGGGCGGTTGATCACGCAATTGCAACGGGCCGGCTATGACCGAGCGCTGAGCATCGATATCATCCCGATGGAAGGGCTCGACACTCGCCAGGAGCTCCGCAAATTGCGATTGCTGCTCGAGAGCCTCCTCTAGGCTGCAACCGCCGCCAGGTCCGGAGTCGAGGCG
>JBILTQ010000038.1:0-23000 GCA_044371435.1 Pirellulaceae bacterium
ACCGCCTCCACCGCTCCCAATCAAAGATCACGGCCAGACCTCAAGCAGGTTTTCATCGTTATGGAGGATGGCATCCGACTGCAAGCGGTGGTCGCCATTCCCGCGGGAAATCCCCCTCCAGGCGGCTATCCTCTGACCATCGGCACGCTGGGATGGGGATCCTACCTGAAGCTCGAGGGATCGGGCGGAACTTCTTCCATGGGCTATGTTTCGCTGACTTTTATGCCGCGCGGGCAGAGCCTGTCCAAGGGGTTCTCGACCATGATGGGCGAGCAAGAGTGGAAGGATATCAGTACCGTCATCTCCTGGGCCATCGCCAACCTGCCGATCCACCCCGACAAGATCGCCATCCGAGGTGGCTCGCAAGGCGGTATTCATGCTTGGATGGCCGCAGTTCGTGACCCCAGAGTCAAGACGATCGTCCCCAGTGTTTCGGCCATGAATCTTTCGGGATCGTTTTTTGATATGGACCATGGCGCCGTCCGACAGATGCTACCGTTGGTGGTGCGCCCCAACCGTGCGCGAAGCAACGGCTTTCTTGAAGGACTATGGGAAGCTGCCTTGGACGAAAAATGGGAGATGTTGAGGCCAGTTTTTGAGCAGCGGCAACTCACCGCGGAGATGGTCGACGCAATCAAAGCTCCGGTCTTCATCCTCCACGCCTGGCAAGACATGGTCTTTCCGGCCGATTTCGAGGTGGAAGCTTTTGAGCGTCTCAAGGTACCTAAAAAACTTTATATCGGTGTCGGTGGCCACCGCACGCCGGTATCGACGGCCGAAGAAGAGTCGCTTCGCAAGCAACTGCAGGCGCGTTGGCTCGCCTATTGGCTCAAAGGCGAACAGAACGGAATCATGGAGGAGAAGCCCATAACATTGATGCTTTCACCGGCCTGGGAACGCTACGACTTCGACTCCTTTCCCGAACCAGCGAGCCTACGTTCATGGTATTTGCATCCCAATGGAACGCTGGGTGTCAAGCCGTCTACCACGACAGAGACGATCACACTTCGCCATGACGTCAAGGGGACCGGACTCAATTTGCGTCAGGCGATCGCGAACCAGTTCGCCAACATTACCGAGAGTATTCCTCAGAATCGCCTGAGCTTTGAGTCAACAGCTTTTGATGAAGAGGTCATCGTCATCGGCAAGCCGGAACTGCATTTGTCCATCAAGCCATCATCCAAAGCATATCAAGTCGTTGCCTTGCTCAAAGATATCAGCCCTGATGGGAATGAGTTTCTTATATCGAGGTTTGCCGTAGCCTCCAAGGCTGCTGAGCCCGAACGGGGGGAAAAACTTGTCGCTATCAAAAGTCGATTGATCGGTCATAAGTTTTCCAAGGGGCACAAACTTAAGCTTGAAGTCATGAACTATGACATGGGTGAAGTGAACGAACAGGACATGTATGTGCCCCTGTTTGAATCGTACACCGTCGAGTTACCCTTGACCGGTGAAGGGGCGGCCACCTTAATCATGCCGATCGGCAACCCTCGCTAAGCAGGTGAGGAAGGCGTCCGCGACGCCACCTGGAATGCATGGCAATAGGCTATCTGACTGGTGGGATCTCATCCATGAAACCAAAAACCTTCCACTGCGCCGTCCTGCTTGTCTGTCTGACCCTCGACGCCTTGCAAGGAGAAAATCCAACCGTCCCTCCGCAGCTTCATGTGCCGAACCCTGCGGCCAGGCAAATTTCGCCTCTCACGAAACTCGAGGTGGGTGGCTACCCGCGGCCAGTAGGATTTCGTCGCATGGATCGGCATGTCTTGCCTGAATTGTTTTATCAGGATGCCGCTGTAGTCAGTACGGCCGAGCGAGCTTACCGCGAGAATGAGAAAATCGCCCTGGATTTGAAACGGCTCAACCCTGAAGCCATCATCCGCGCCCAGTATTTTTGGGACGCGTTCCCTCGGGTTCTGCCACAGCCAATTGCCGAGCAAACCCATTTCCGCTTTTTAGAGGATCGGGTGTTTTACGCTTTTCCCAAATTCAACGGATACTATCTGACGCTTTTTCCGGCGGTGGTTCTCGAAGATCTAGCTGAAAGCCAAGAGGCTGACATCCAGGTTTCTGAAATCAGCGGCTGGCTGTCGACCTGGCAGAAATGCCGCAAGGGCAACCGTTTTCCCTACGCCATGATTTACGCCCTGGACGAGCGCGGCGATGCGAACTTCGAGCGATCAGAATTCGTGAAGGTGACCGCCATCGATTTTGACAAACAGCGGCTGAGGATCCTGCGAATCCCCTCGAACGATACTTCGCAGCGACATGCATATCAAGCAGGACGCGCGCGCATCGGCATCCAAAGCTGTACGGCAAATCTTGTAGATAGGTGGTATCCCAATCTTAGCCGCTTTTGTCCCCGTGATCCTGCAACCGGCATGAACGCTTCTGAATATTGGGCCAAGCACGTTGCGAATTATTTCCGGCAGCGGCTGGCGTCTTTAGACGGCCTGGCTTTCGACGTTCCACCGTTTGCTCCACACCGCGGTGCCGACATCAATAACGACGGCCTCGTCGATCACGGTTATGTCCAGGGTATCAACTACTTCGGATTGGGACTTTATGATTTTTTTGATTTCCTGCAACGCGGTTCGCCTTTCGATGCCGGATTGGGAGCCCATGCGTTGATCACCGCTGACGGAGAAGAAATGGCCGACCAGCGTTTTCCCGATGTGACCCACGGGGCAGAGAACGAGGACTTTCCCGGTTATATGGATTTCAACCGGTTTCCGGAACAGCTCAACCTGCATCGTTGGTGGTGCGATCGCGCTGTCGCACCGAACGTCTCCTATCTGGTCATGCGGTTTCCTACCGATGCCTATCACAACCCGGCCGACACCGGAAAATTATTTCCGTGGATGCATAACAATTTTGCCCGACTCGGCATCGCCTCCGCTTGTTTCGGCAACGGCATGGTCGCCTATGAATCCTCGCGTGTATGGGTCGGCAAAAAGCTTCTCTCTAGCCAAGAGGGAGATAAGCCAGCCGGTGGAGAGCTCTTAGACTCGCGTCCCTACTATATCTGGGATGAATATAATGCTGGTACTCGCAATCAGTTTCGCTGGCTAGGCAGGCCGACGGGACCGGCGATCTTTCAAACCGATCAGTTGGGTAAGGAACTTCTTTCTTCGGACGCCTTTGCGCAGTGGGAGACAATCAAAGCCGCTGATCCGATGGTGGTCCTCACCGAAAAAACATTCTCTTCTGAAGATCGCAGCCTGTCCTCACACCTTCATTTTCAAGGGACTCCGGCGCTTCCCTGGCTCAGCGAACCGGGACCGGATGGTCCGCGGCGACTTGAAAGAGCTGCATCCGTGATCCTGCGCTCACCACGGTTGCCCACCACAGTCTCGGCGGGCAGTGAATTAGCGATCTCCTTTATCGGCAAGGGACGGTCGGCCTATGGTTCCGTTGACCCCAAATACGAAAACATTCCCCTTTGCATCGGCTTCAGGCTTCGTATGGAAAATGGTCAAAAAGGGATTTCCCAATGGGTGTATCTGGACAACAAGCCTTGGATGACGCAACTGAGCGTGACGGCCCCTGCTTCTGGTTCGGCCAGCTTGGAAATCCTTGCAGGCGTTGAACCCGGGCACTTCGAACTTCGCGATTTTTCGCTCCGGGCGGGTTGCGCCGAGAAGGCCTATCGCCACTTCGATCATGGCTTGGTGCTGATGAATGGCTCGGCGAGCCAAAAGGCCGTATTTGATCTGAATCGCATTGCTCCTGGCGGCCACTTCCAGCGAATTGATGGAGTTATCGACACCGTATGGAATAATGGGAAACCTGTCGAAGATTCGATCGAATTGCCCGCCAGGGAGGCGATCTTTCTGGTAAGGAAGAACTGAGCAAACCGCCGCCAAACTTTCTACTGCCTTAGATACACTCCATCAAGCCATGAACCCGATGAAACGCATTATCCGTACTATTTGGGCGACTACTCTGATGACAACCCTCTCCAGTGCGTTCGCTGTACCCAGCGGCGGAGCCTCGTGGGACTGTCTCAATCCGGGTGGTGGTGGCCAGGTTCAAGAAGTCCGCCCGGACCCCACCGTCCCGAATCGCCTTTACTTGTGCAGTGATATGGAGGGTGGATACCGCAGCCACGACGGCGGCCTTTCCTGGGAGTTCATTACCGAGGGAGTCCCGCACGGGATGCAATTGATGCTGGCTGCGGAGCCCGGAGATACCGGTCGCTTGTACAGCGGCTCGATGGCTGGCCTGCACCTTTCGGACGACCACGGCAAAACATGGCGTGAAGTCCCGGAAATGGCCGGCGTTTCGGTGGCGACGATCGGCATCAACCCGAACGACGTCAACGAGCTATATGTCGGTCACAGTTGGCGCGGCAAAGGCGGCCGGTTTGGCCAGGAGGTGGCCACTAGCGGTCGGCGTGACGTATGGATTAGCAAGGACCGGGGAAAAAGCTGGAAAGCGGTGCAATATGAATCGCAGGACGGGCAGCGGCAGATCGAAACAATTCTGGTCGATCCGTCCGATGGCAAGACAGTCTATCTAAGCGCTCAAGCTGGGGTGTATGTCTCAAGAAACGCCGGAGTTACTTGGAACAAACTACGCGATTCATCGAGTAACTCAACGCCAGCACGCGGCGGAAACTTCGGCCGGGGCAGCGGCGAAGGTATCGTGGCGTATGGAATCGCCTTATCTCGGGATGGAAAGGTTCTGTACGTCCGGGATGACCAGGCCAAGGTTTATTGTGCGCGGGTTGGCGAGTGGGAATGGATCGACATCAGTGCTGGCCTCCATCCCAGCCGAGCAGGCTGCGGCTCCGCGATCGAGGTCGATCCCCAGTCTTCGGAAAGGCAGCATCGGCTCCTGGTCGGCGGCGCGCGTCGGCCTGATGGTTTGTGGGAAGCTGTCATCGACTGGGATAGCCAAGGAAAACCCGCCAAGGTTTCTTGGCAGCAGGTGTTAGTCGGAGCCGGTCCGGGAAATTCGAAGTCCACCATCGTCGAAGAAGGCTGGCTCAAAGGTCAAGGAGTATTTTGCCGGTATTTCACTTACGCCCCCTTGGCATGGAACATGGGCCGCAAGCTCTGGGCGGTTGGCGGGCAGACCGTGTTTTACGCCGATGCAGACTCACCTGACTATCCGAACAACTGGTATGAGCGATACTCGAAACCGGTCATCCATGAAGATGGATCGAAAGCCTATACCATGCGAGGCTTCCACTCGACCTACAATCGCGATGTTGCGATCTCCGGTGAGTATCTCATCACAACCTGTGCGGACAACGGAGCCTATGAGAGTTATGACGGTGGAGTATCCTGGTCATGGGTACGTCTTCCCTTGGCAAACGCAAATACACTAGCCACTGACTGCTGGGCAGCGGAGGTGGCGACGCATGACCACCCCATCGTTATCGCTGGACTTGGCTACGGCTTTGGAGGCTCGGCTGGAGGTGGTTGGCTGTATGCGAAAAGGCTGGTTACAACCGACTCCAAGGATAAGTGGATTCACCTTGGCGGCGGCCCCCATTCCTTGAACGGCTTGCCCAACACGACCTACTCCGAAATCAAAGTCCACCCGCTGAATCCAAACCGCGTTTTCGTGGTCTGCCGTGAAGGACTCTATGTAATCGAGGACCTGGATGGCTTGTTGGATGGCAAAGCATCGGAGGCTAACTTCGTCAAAGCTGGTGCTAGCTCAATCGCTCTCGATCCGTTCGACCCCAACACTGTTTTCGTCTCGGTGGGGGGTGATATCCGGACACGCCGCCGGGGAGGGGCGGCCAACGATGCCTCGGGACTCTTCAAGGGAGTATTGAGCGACGGAGCATGGAACTGGAATCGACTGGGCGGCGCGACGAACGAACTGGTGGTAAGTCGGTGTCGCGAGCAGCTGATAATCACCACGGTGACTGACGACCTGATTCAGCTATCCGCCGACCAAGGCCAGACATGGAGGCAAATTTTCCATGCGGCCCAGGCTACGTCGCTCCGCCGGACGCCGTGGTATCGTGAAGGAGATCCTTTGTCGATAGGTGCGATTTCGGCGGAAGGCCGATGGATATTCGTCCATGTCTGGAGTGAAAACAAAAAAGGATACGGAGTCTTTGCTGGAGAAATCCAGCTGGATGGATCCGTTCGTTGGCAGGATTTTACCGACAATTTTTTCTACCCGCGTGCTTTTCGTTCGAAGATAATCCATCATGAGAAACGCACCTTTCTATTCGTTACCACGATGGGCACCGGCTTGTGGCGACGCGATATAACCGATACGGTTGCGAGGGAGTAGAAAAAATGCGTTTGGTTCCTGAAAACTTTTCAACAACCGCATTCGAGCCGACCCATGCCTTGACCAATTCCACGAGACTCCAACGCGAGGGAGAATGGTCCCCCCCCCGGCAAACTACGGCCGCTCCCCAACCAAGCCGCGATCCGATGAGAACGATCCCAACGTTATTTACCGCACTCCTGCTCGCACCGCTGGCCGCGTTGCAGGCTGACGACGAGTCAAAGCAGAAGCCCAATATCGTCCTGCTCTTCGCCGACGACCTCGACACCCGGCTGGGATGCTATGGCGACCCTATGGCCCGCACGCCGCACATGGATCGACTCGCGGCGGACGGCGTCCGCTTCGACCGCGCTTATTGCCAGCTGCCGAGTTGCGGACCCAGCCGGGCCTCCATGCTGACTGGACTCTATCCCTGGCAAACCGGGCTTATCCGCAATGACTATCGTGAAACGTTTCGCGAAAAACTCCCGGAAGTCGTGACCTTGCCTCAGTGGCTTCGCCAGCACGGCTATTTCTCCGCCCGGGTCGGTAAGATCTACCACATGGGGATACCAGGTGACATCGGCCGCGCCGGCGACGACGACCCGAAGTCATGGGACCTGGCGATCAATAACACCGGTTGGGATGTACGCCCGGACACTGAAGCTTCGATCCATCGCATCGCCCCCGAGGGCGGACTTGGGGTTACCCCTTCGTGGCTGGCCGGCGAAGCGCCGGAGGAGGAGTTTTCGGATGCCGTGGGGACGCGCGAAGCCATCCGCATCCTGCAGGAACAACACCCCGCCAAGACCGGCAAACCCCTGTTTCTGGCGATGGGTTATTATCGTCCGCATCCGCCGCTGGTTGCGCCTAAAAAATACTTCGACTTCTATCCGCCGGCTGCGATCAACCTGCCCCCAGTGCCAGCGGGTGATCGTGATGATATTCCCCTGATGGCATTCGAGCAGACCTCACCACGCTTCAACTTCATTCGGGAAAGCGACGCGCGGCACTACACGCAGGCCCGTTATGCGGCGGTGAGTTTTATCGATGCGCAGGTAGGGATCCTGCTGGCGGCGATCCGCGATCAGGCTCTCGAGGACAACACGATCATCATTCTTGTAGGCGACCAGGGGTTTCACCTCGGCGAGCACGGGCACTGGCACAAGACCACACTCTTCGAGGAAGGCTGCCGCGTGCCACTGATCATCACCGGGCCAGGGTCGACTGCCCGCGGCCAGACCTACCGACTGCCGGTGGAACTGGTAGATGTCTTCCCGACCCTGTGTGACATGCTTGGTCTCAACATGCCGCACGCCAGTCCCGGCCAAAGTCTGTGCCCGCAATTGCTCGACGTGACCACCCCCGCCGCCAAAACCATTGCCCTGACGTTCGTGCGCCAAGGGGGCTACAGCTTGCGCAGCGATCGCTACCGCTATACCGAATGGAAAGGCGGCGACGCTGGTAGCGAATTATACGATCATACCACGGATCCCCACGAATGGAAAAATCTAGCTCAAGCAACCGACCAAAAGGCCATCGCCGCTCAGTTAAGCCAGCAGTTGCGGCAAGCTATCGACTCGAAAAAGGTGTCAGGACTCAATAAATGATAAAGACGTAGAGTAAACTGTGTTGAAACCGAATGGCACCTGTTCCTCTTCTATCATGAAACCCTTGCTCACACTTTTATACCTCTGCTTGGCTATCGCTGGGTTCGCCCAAACCACAACACTCCCACCGAGCGGGGAGCCGACGAACGCCGAGGAGGCTGCGGCCAAGAAAGCCCAAGCGGATGCCGACATCGAGAAACAGTATCGAGCGATCGTCGCCAAGCTGCCGCCACCCCAACAAGCCTGGGAGGAGGTATTGCAACAGCAGCTTGGCAGTTTCTATCTGCCGCTCCACCAACGAGCCAAGGTTGCTGGTCAATCTACCGCTTGGGACTTCGTTGCGGATGCCCCCAAGCTACCACGCGTTTTGCTCCTTGGCGACTCGGTCTCGCGCGGCTACACGCAACCGGTCCGAACGGAACTTGCTGGGAAAGTAAACGTCCACCGCGCTCCGGCGAATTGCGGCCCGACGGCGAACGGGTTGAAGCATATCGAAGTCTGGCTCGGCGATGGCAACTGGGACTTGATCCACTTCAACTTCGGCATCCACGACCGCAACACGCCGATCGCTGACTACACGCAGCGGTTAGAACAACTCATCGAACGCTTGAAGCAAACCGGAGCAGAATTGGTGTGGGCCAGTACGACTCCGATTCCTGACGCTCCAGCCAAGCGTCAGACGGCTGCTTCCATCGTAACGCGAAATCAAGTCGCCGCCGAGTTGATGGCGAAGCATGGTGTGGCTATCGACGACCTCTTCACGGCCATTACCCCTCATTTAGCCGAAATGCAGAATCCCAACGATGTCCATTTCAATGCCCAAGGGTATCGTTTCCTTGGCGAGACTGTCGCCAAAGCCATTGAGGCCCATTTACCGAGAAACTAGTCGATGAAGCCCACCTACCTAATCCTTGTCGCCCTGTTGCTGATACCGCTTATCAGGCTTCACGCCGCTGAGCGTTCGCCAGGGACCGGTCGTTCCCTCTGGCCACCCGAGTATATGAAGGCCTTACCGGCCGATTACCTCGATCGGCTGCACCGAGCGTTGGAAGTGCAATTGGAGTCGATCGACAAACTCACGCCGGATGCTAATCCGGTGTTATGGGTCAGGTTTGCCATCGCTGGCCTGACCCTGGATCGGCAGGTTGACCTTATCATGAACTATCTGGAAGCCGATGATTTCGCCTATCAACCCAGCGACAAATTTGGCTTTAGTCTCTTTTCCATGCCCTACGTAAGGCTCTATGGGCTTTTCAACGACCACCATGGCAAGATGCAAGGGAGACTCTCACGAAAAGCCCAGACAAACCTTGAGCAGACCCTCTGGGCCTGCGCGAGCGTAAATAGCAAACTGGAAGAAGCGCAGCGGGGAGTATGGGAGATGGACGGATCGGAGAACCACCACCTCTCGAGCAAGGTATCCGACTTCCTGGTCGCCCAATTTTTCAAGGATATCCCGGCCTATGCTCGTCGGAAATACGATGATGGTTCGACCGCCCAAGAGCAATATGCAGCGCGGTTGAGCTACTGGCATCAGTGGATCGAGTCGCGAGTCCGGCGTGGCCTCTTTATGGAAGATGGTGGCTCCAGCTACGAAAATTATACCCTCGAGGCCTTGTTCAACCTTCGCGATTTCGCCGAGGATCGCCTCTTGCGCGAGAAAGCCGACATGTTCCTCGACGTGGTCTTCGCCAACATGGCTGAAGAGACGTTGGGGGTACAGCGCGGGGGCCCGAAGACGCGCACCAAGGAAGAGGAATTCCGCAGTCGGAGCTATGACTTGCTCTTTGACGCTCCGGGCGATCGCTTCGAACTCTCGAACTACATCCTCCCGACGAGCAGCTATTTTTCGCCGCCAGCCATTGTCAGCCTGGCCAAGGACCTTTCCACTCGCGGTGCCTATGCGTTTACCAAAACCGCTCCGGGAGCGGTGGCCCATGGAACGACCGCCGGGCCAGGTTCGAAGTGGCGAACGATGGATCACGAAAATCTCATGCGGCGAAAAGGCTTTGCCACCGCGCATTACCTGATCGGCTCGCACGACTTGGATACTGCGGCCAAATCCGATCCCTATCGAGCCCAGCGATGGCAGGGAGTCGTATTTGCTGACGATCCGCAGGCCCGCATCGGGATGGATGGGAAAAGCGGGGAGACCAAAGGAGGTTATATCAGCAACCCCTTCAAGACTATCCAGGATCGCAATGTGATGGTCACGATGAAGTGGGGCCCGATCATCGATCGCAAAACCGACCCCCACTTGTGGATTTACTTCAGCAGTACGCTCGACACGGTAGAGGAAGAAGGGGAATGGATCTTCGTAAAGTCCGGCCAAGCCTATGCAGCGGTAAAGATCGTGGAGGGTGGTTATCGTTGGTCACGCCCGTGGAAGCATCACCCGGTCTTCAGCGTTCAAGAAAAAAGCTTCGTCACGCCCAATTCGGAGACGACGCCTATCCTCATGATTGCCAACGATGCAGCCGATTACGACGATGATTTCCAAGCTTTCAAGCAAGCGATAGTCGCTGAGCCGCTCTCCTGGAAAGATGGCGTATTGCGTTTTACCACCATTGTTCATGAGGGGCCGTTCAACCCAGGTCGTGTGGGCGGAATTCCCATCCATTTCAAAACTACGAGGGTCAACGACTCACCGTTCATCCGCTCGGCTTTCGATAGCGGACTCGTTTTTATCCGAAAAGGCAACGAGACCTTGAAGCTTGACTTCAGCGACCCCAACAAGCCCATAAAGACCGTCAACGCGTTGGTAACACCTGAGTTCCCTTCGGGCATCGGAACCGCCACGCCCGTAGTCCCCGGACGTTGATGCAACCTCAAAGGGTCGATGCCAGGTTTGCCAAATGCCTTTGCGATAACAGCGAACTCTTCGCAAGTCTCTCCAACCTCGTGCCATCCAGCTGCGGCTCACATCCTTGCCGACGTCGCATGCAGATAACGCCGAAGGCTGAGGTGCCATCATCCTCCTCTAGGGCGAGCCCCACAAAGTCGTCGCCATAGTTTGCGAGCACAGCGAGAGACTCACTTTCGTAACCAGCAATTCTTTCGTCATCGTCGATGACCAGCCCCTTGGGTCCTCCGCCCTGAAGAGGGTTTCGATGGTGGCGATTTTATTTCCGATTTCCCTGACTATAGACCGCCGCATCGCGTAGTAGCCTCAGCGCCGTCTCGACCAGCACTTCACCGGACCCCGGCTGTAATGTCGAATTAAGTACTTCATAGCTGCCGCCAACAGAAGCCGCGCGATGCGGGATGTAGCATGTCTCCACACAATTGGCGAGCTCGACCACCAGCGTCGTACGGAATGGGGAGGCCTGTTTGATGGCCAGCCCCAGTTCGACGAAGACTTCGCCTGGTAGGTAAACCATCGCCAGGTCCTGTCCCATGGTCATCACCGTCACCTCCACCGGCAATGATTTACCTACTCCGGTCAGTAAGCGGCTGAGTCCCCACGCGAGATACTCGCTGGTCTTTGCATAGGGCTCTGAACGCAGGAATTGATCGAGCATGATCGTCTTATAAGCCGTAACCTGATCAAAAAAATCGACCTTGGTTTGTTGTTTCGCTAGTTTCAGAATTTCCGCGGAGCGTTCGACTTCCGGTCGAGATACCTCCTGAAGCGGCAGCTGTACCTTTTCCGATTTGACAAACAAACTCCCCGGGTGGATGGGCTTCAACTGGCTCAGTCCGCCGATGATCGATTCTCCGATCGAATTCCCGATAAAGTCGGTCTTGTTCCGATCGCGGCGGGAAGGATCAGAATGATTGATATCGCCACAGCAGCCGATAGCGAAGATCGAGGTGAGCTCCGCGCCAAGCGATTGCCGAAGTGTGCGTTCAATAAAGACAGGATAATCAGCACTCCACTTCGTCCCGCCAACGGTATCCAGGTGTAGCGCAAAATTGCTAAGGATAGCGCGCGGCTGGCGATCCACCCCAGTGATGAGCAGCAAACCAATCTCCGGATCGATAGGGCCAGCCGCTCGCACGACCTCGGGATTTGCATATGTCATCCACGTCCGTACGCTGCCATCGCGCATGACGAAGCGTCGATTGAAAGATACGCTCGTGCGCTGTGTTGCTGCACCAGCGCTCAATGCTACCGGCATTACGCGGGCATCCGCACTGGCGATAGCATCCACCGGCCCTTGGATGAGTTTCTCGATGTACTCGGCCCGCCCCCGATCCTGCGGTTCTTGTCCCAGGTACAGGAAAAGCTCCCTCATGTAGTCGGGGGCGGTATGCGAATGTGTCGCCGAGATCACGATATTCGATGCGGGGATCCCGGTCTTCTCGGATGCCCGTCGGCGGATAGCATGCGATAAATCTGTGGCAATTCCCACCAAGTCGCAAACGACCAACGCAGCGGCGGTAGCGCGATCGCGAAACACGATCGCTCTAGCCTGGAGTGGATCCAGCATGCCGTCAGCCAAGCGTTCGTGATAGTATCCCGCCATCGGAAAACCGACCGGCGGCGTAATATCGATTTCTGCCACGCCGACTCGCCAAGCCATGGCCTGTTCATCCGCGTCGGCTACCGGGGCGGTAATCGCCATCAGTACCATGACGAAGCTAACGCGAAGCATCAGGGATTGCATCGATTTTTCCTCGACGGTAGTTGAAAGCCAAAATACTCTCGGCAAAAAAGAGCCGCTCGATCACGGCTTCCTCGGTGATCCCCAGCCGTGAGCTTGTAGCCGATCAAAGCCAGTGCTCGCTTGGCCGCCGAGAGTGGGATTTTAACAAAAAGGAAATCGATACCTTCGGAACCATCGGATGCTCCCAAGCCATGTCCAAGGTCGTCTGGAAATTCGCGATGTGACTTCGGCCTGCTTTGAGTCACCAAGTTGCATCCGGAGGCCGCCGTCGCCAAGCGTCCTCACCGCCAACTCACCCTTGGCTGGCTGCCCCCATTCCCAGCTCTCCGAAATATCGCGGGCTTCTCTCCGACTGCAGCCTTGACCGCTCTCATTTCTTGTGGATCCGGCGGAGTATACCATGAGAAATCTTCCATCTGATGGAATATAATCCCGCGAACCTTCCCTTTCGGCTAATCCAGTAAGTCTCCCATCCCATGACCCCATTCCTCCGTCTTTGCGCATTCCTGGCGAGTGCACCTCTGGCGTCAATCCAGGCGGCGGCTCCGTCAGTCGCAAAACCCAATATTCTCTTTCTCCTTGCCGATGACATGGGCTACATGGACATCGCCGTAAACAATCCACAGACATTCTACGAAACTCCCAATCTCGACAGACTCGCCCAGCAAGGCATGCGTTTCACGCAAGGCTACTCGGCCTGCCCGGTCTGCTCACCGACGCGAGGCAGCATCCTCACGGGGAAGTATCCGCCGCGTTTTGGGATCACGGCGCACATTGGAAATAATATTCCCGGCAAACTCTTGCCGGCGACGAACAAGGAGTATCTCGGACTGGAGGAGCTTACCATCGCCGAGACCATGCGTAACGCGGGCTACGCCATCTTCTTCGCTGGAAAGTGGCACCTGGGCGATGGCGACTACTCGCCGCGAGCACAAGGCTTTAGCAGCGAACTGCTCGGTGACAAGCTCTCTTATTACAATGCCAACACTTGGGACGGGTCGCAAGATCCGAAGCATAGCGATCAGATCGTCGATGAGGCCGTGACTTTCATCGAGAACAATCGCAGCAAACCGTTCTTCGCCTACCTTGGGTTCCACGCCGTCCATACGCCCATCGCTGCCAGGGGTGAGTTAGTCGCGAAATATGAAAAGAAAAAAGCTTCGGCTCCACCCGACGCATGGGGCAACGAGCGAGGGCATTTGGTACGCCTTGTGCAAAATCACGCGCACTATGCGGCGATGGTCGAACAGCTCGACACCGCCATCGGTCGTCTGCTTGCCACGCTAGATCGTACTGGCCTCAGCCAACGGACGCTGGTCATCTTCACCTCTGATAATGGCGGTCTCAGTGTGGAGGCCGGCCACCCCACCTCCAATGTACCGCTGCGGGCGGGCAAGGCCTGGCTCTATGAAGGAGGCATACGCGTTCCCTTGATCATCTGCGCCTCTGGGATGACGCAACCCGGCAGCGTATGCCCCACCCCGGTGATCAGCACCGATTTCTTCCCCACCATCCTCGAATTTGCGAGCTTACCTCGGCAACCCTCGCAACACCTGGATGGGGTAAGCCTAGTCCCGTTGCTGAAATCAGAACCGCTGCAGCGCGGTCCACTGTTTTGGCACTATCCGCACTATGGGAATTGCGGCAGCGCTCCGAGTAGTGCCGTGCGCGATGGAGACTGGAAATTGATCGAATGGTTGGAGGAAGGCCAAATCGAACTCTTCAATCTTCGCGATGATCTCGGCGAAAAAACCAACCTCCTCACGCAGCAGCCACAAAAAGCCAAAGAGCTTCACGCAAAACTCAGTCTTTGGCAGAAACAGGTCAACGCCGTCTTTCCCACCCCCAATCCTGACTACCAACCTGGCCAAGCGCCCGCCAAACCAGCCAAACGCCAGCCTAGGAAACAAGCACGATGAAACCACTACTCCTTGGCCTGACTGCGCTCCTGCTCAATCCGCTGGCCGCGTTGCCCGGTGCCGAATTAAAACTCGCCGGGGTCTTCCAAGATCACATGGTATTACAGCGTGAACAGGTGCTTCCGGTCTGGGGCTGGGCCAAAGCCGATGAAAGAGTTACGGTCACCTTCGGCGACCAAAGTCACATCGCTGTCGCCGATGCCTCCGGGAAATGGATGGTGAACCTCCAGGCGATGCTAGCGAGCGACCTGCCTCGCGAACTGGTAGCTACTACCGGTACGCAGAGTATAAAGCGAACCGATATTCTTGTCGGTGAAGTCTGGCTCGCGGCTGGCCAGTCGAATATGGGCTGGGCGCTGCAGCGAACACCGGTCACCGCAACCTTAATACCGCAGGCGTTCGATCCACTTTTGCGGCTGGGGCGCATCCCCCATCTGTTTGCCGAGGAACCGCAAACCGACATACGAGGCTGCCGTTGGGCGTCCTGTACCCCCGAGGAAGCCGCGGGATTCTCGGCGGTGGCCTACGTCTTTGCTCGCGAATTGCGGAAGTCCTTAAACGTGCCGGTCGGTGTACTGCTGAATGCCATGCCCTCCTCGACGGCGCAGGCTTGGACGCCGCGACCAGTCCTGGAACAGGATCCAAGGTTGGCTGGCTATCTCGCAAAGAAGCCGAAGCGAGCGGCCAAGGATGCCAAGCCGGACGAGCGATCGCCCTTGACTGCCTGCTTGCTCTACAACGCCCGCATCGCCCCGTTAATCCCCTTCGCGACACGCGGTGTCCTTTGGTATCAAGGCGAAGGAAACAACGGCGACCCAAGTGGCTACGAAATACTGTTTCCCGCGATGATCCAAGCTTGGCGTGCTGGCTGGAATCGGCCGGATTGGCCGTTCCTGTTTGTACAACTTCCACCCTTCCAAGGCACCTCGCCTGAGATGCGTGCAGTGCAGGCCCGCTGCGAGGCGAAGCTTAGCCACACCGCGATGGTGGTAACGTTGGATGTTGGCGAAGCCGAGCAGATTCACCCAGCGAACAAGGAACCTGTCGGCATCCGGCTTGCTCTCAAAGCCCGCGCCCTCGTCTATGGCGAGGCGGTAGAGCACAGCGGGCCAGTTTTCCGAGCCGCAACCACGGAGGGGGAGAGTATCCTTGTCGGCTTTGATCATGCCGAAGGCATGCACGGGCAGGATGGTGAGGTGCTCGGCTTTGAAGTCGCCCGGGAGGATGGCAGATTTTTTCCCGCCAAGGCGGAGATCGAGGCGACTGCTATCCGCCTGCGAAGCCCGGATGTGAAGACCCCCAAGAGGGTTCGGTATGCATGGGAGAACTTTCCCAAGGCCAACCTCGTCAACGCCGCCGATCTGCCAGCCGCTCCGTTTCGATCCGAATAAGACAAGAACCAAGCCAAGCCTGGAGTCGCGGCCTCTCGAGGCTTCGAGCGGGAAATGGAGGCATTCTTCGGAAATTCAGCGACAAGCAGCCGTTGTTTTCGATAGGAAGGCGCGATTGCGATAGCGAGGCCCGAACCATCGCCGATCGAAGTCGTGGAGTCGTTCCTGGGAGATCCGTGTACCTCGGCTGCTCCTGGCGAGGTTTGCTGGAATCGCCGTCCCGTACCGCCAGCACTTTCCCGGACCGCCTCTCGGAAGCCACGAACCTCACCGCCTTTGCGGGTTAGGTAGGATTCGCCTCGTCTGCCCATACCGCCGGTGGTTGGAATGCCTTACCTAGTCTTTCCTTTCCGTCGTTTCCCGATAGTCGAACGGAAATTACGGACGCATTGGCGGCGTGGGACGGTTGGCGGAGTTAGCCAGAGCGATCCGTTGAGGCGCCCGACTCCGAATCCTGAGGATCGCCAAACATCTTCGTCCTCCCGGCAGGATTTTGTCTGAACGGAGTCGCTGGCTTGGGCCGATTGCCCGATGCTGGAATCGTTTGCTCCGATCAGGCGATTTACCGTGGAATTTTTCAAAAAACCGGCTCGGGACACCGAAAATTTGAATGATCGCTGGACGCGGCGGGTCTCGCCACGTTACATTGAAAGTCGGAGTGCCCCGATCGATCTGAGCCTCGCGGTATGCGAGGAAACGCGGTCCTGTGCCCCCGCCCGCCTGTATTTTCCGTTCCCCTACTGTACCGATCCGGCGTACAGCCGCTGTTGGTTCTCTGCGTTCGACCCAGGATCGTCGGTTGCGTCGCTGCAAACCTACGGAGAATCCTGCTTGCGAGAATGCAGGGTATCGTCTCGCAGCCTGACGACCGCTGATTTCGCGGATGGATGTAACATGCTCAATCGTCGATCAATGCTGTTAAGCGTGGCCTCCGGAGCGGGTGCCACCCTGGGCTTCCCGTTTGTTCCGCCAAACCTGTCGGCGTCGCCTTCGAGTGACAGCCCGCTCAAGCGGATCGTTTTCTTCCTGCAGAATCAAGGTTTCGATCCGGCCACCTGCATTCCCGAAGGCATGACCCGCGGCGGTTCGCTGGCCAAGGCGAGACTGCCTGAACCGATCGAAGCCCTCGAGCCCTACAAAGAACGGCTGCATATCATCAACGGCTTGCACGGCCTGCACACGAGTCCGTCGCACAGTGCCTTCTTCGGTGCTCTCGGCGGTTATCGCGGGGGCGATGGCGTTCCTCCTGGCGGTTCGACCATCGATTATGAGCTCAGCAAAGTCCTGCCGGAAACACTGCTGCCCCATTTGTGTATCGGCATGGATTCGCTGGAGAACATGACGACCAAGCCGACGATTGCCACCTTGTCAGCCAGTGGTGCAGGGCAACCGATCTTCATGTACTCCAATCCCAATCAGCTATATCAGTTGCTCTACGGTGGTATCTCGGCGGGCGACATCCGCCTCCAGCATGAAGCTCGCTCGGCGGTGATGAACCAGATCGAACAGTTGGCCACTTCGAAAGGCCAGGCTTTGCCGGTGGCTGATGAGCAGCGGTACGGACAGTTCCTCGAAGGTTTCAGGGATGTCAACGGTCTCCGCGATCGCCTGGACACGGTGGCCGAACATCTGCGAAAATTCGCCCCGACCGTCGACGATCGCTACACCAAGCCGAAATACGAAACCGACTGGCACGACGTTCTGTTAGACCTGGGCATTTCCTCGTTGACCTCCGGCATCACCAATACCTTGACCATTGGATCCGGTCGCGGTGAGATCTTCGGTGCCTGGAAGGGCATCGGTGTCGAACAGCAGGGACACAACCTGGGTCATATGGACCAACCCGGCAACCCGATCTGGATCAAAATCCGCCAGTACAATAGCCGTATGCTGGTGCGTATCATGCAAGCCTTGGAAAGCGTGCCCGAGGGGAGTGGGACGATGATGGATCATACCTTGATCGTCTACACCAGCAACAATGCGGACAAGCAGCACACCAACGGTGCGACTTGGCCAGTCATGCTGCTAGGTAACTGTGGCGGCCTTTTCCAGACGGGGCGATTTACGCAGCTCGATGGCAAACGCCCGATCAACGCTCTCTATACGACGCTGTTGCGAGCCGCCGGTCAAAACGTCGATCGCTTCAACATGACCGAGCAACTAGCCAGGAAGTTTGACTCGTCGACCGGTCCGCTCCAGGAAGTGCTGGCATGAGCCGATTCGGTATCGTCTGTGGCCTGATATGGGCTTGGGGCCTATCGCAGTGGGCAAGCGGTGAGACTTACACCCCCGGACAAAAAATCGAACAGGACTTCTCCGGCTTTGCTCGAACTTTTTTGCTGAGTCACTGCGTCGATTGCCATGGCGAGGCCGAACCGGCTGGCAACCTCTCGCTGGAGACGCTGGGGCCGGTCGATGACATCAACGCAGGGATTTGGAAAAGCGTCTGGGCCCAGGTTTCGCTCAAGGAAATGCCCCCCAAAGACGCCGAACAGCCCCACGTCGTCCAGCGGCTGCGATTCTCCGATTGGATCGTCGGCGAACTGACGCGGGTGATGCGCGACAAGGGTGGATTCCGGTCGCATCTTGATCCCGAAAAAGGGAATTTCGTCGATCATGATTTGCTCTTTGGTGAGTTACCCACCGAGATCCAGTTGACTCCGACCTCCTCGCCAGCCCGCATCTGGCGCGTGAGCCCGCAGGAACACATCACGCGTTTGAACGAGTTGATCAATACCGAACCCGCCTTCGATCCGGCCAACCCTGGGCTGCGGACGCGTGGTGACGCCGTCCCCACCAATCACGGCGGTGAACTCAAGCTCTACTTCGGTACCGACAACATCATCAAGTGGCAAGGCGGGACGGTCGCCTACGCGACGGCGGTCAAGAGTGTGCCGGCCGTGCTGGCTTCGGCCCGCAGCCATGGGCTGAAAAACTATCCCGATTTCTATTCGGTCAATAGCGCCGAGGCGACGCAGATCATGAATGTCGCCAACGATATCCTACGCTACATGGCCTATGGCCCGCTAAGCATTGCCGAGCCATATCAAATCACTGATGACCCCAACTCTATCGCCGACAAGATGAAAGGCGATTTGCGCGGGTTACCCACGAGCCTGGTGTATAGCCCCAAGGTGTTGCGGCCGCTTACACCCGTCTATGAGCTGATGAAAGAAGAGGTCGTCACCGACGAGCGGTTGCAGGCTGCGGTCGACTTCCTCTTCGAATCCTTGGCTTTCCGACCACCGACCGCCGAGGAATCGAACGAGTATCTGGGCATCGTGAAACAAGCGATGGACCGATTAGGCAGGAAAGACGGTGTCGTTCTCGGTTTATCGGCGATCTTTCTCGACCGCGATGCCCTTTTCCGGCCGGAACTTGTCCAGTACGGCACGCCAGATGGGTTCGGACGAGTGATGCTGCAGGACTGGGAACTGGGCTTGGCCGTCAATCATGCGCTGCGCTACCTCAAGCCGGATGAAGAATTGCGGCAGTCAATCCTGGAAGGTCGGATGCGAACGCGTGAGGACGTGCAACGCCAAGTGGAGCGGATGCTCGACGACGAGGCGATCCGCAAACCTAGGCTATTGCAGTTTTTCCGCGACTACTTCGATTACGACCTGGGTGGTTATATCTGTAAGGATTCGAAAGCACTGGCCGCTACTGGAGTCAGCGGCCGGGAAGATGCCCACTATTTCGCCATGTTCCACGCCACAGCCAGTACGGATCGCCTGGTGGAACTGGTGCTGGCGGAAGACAAGGATGTGCTAAAACAGTTGCTGACCACCGACAAAGTCGTGGCCGCGTCTGCCGATAAGATTTACTTCGGCGAACAACTCTCGCGGGAGGAAACCAAGGCGGCGGCCGCGGCGGCCAAGTTGAAGAACCCGACCGAGGACAAGCCAAAGAATCGACCGAACGCCAATTATGCAGTCGCTGAAGCCAAGCTCTCCGGCCCACCGATCATGGCACGGGTGAGTCGGCGAAGCTTCGGTAATGGTTCGATGGAACCCAATCGTATGCTGGCCGTGGCCCCGGCAGGGCAACGCCTCGGTATCTTGACCCACCCTAGCTGGCTGGTGTCACATTCCGATGCCATGGATAATCATGCCATCCGCCGCGGGAAATGGATTCGCGAGCATCTGTTGGGAGGTGGCATTCCCGATGTCCCGATTACCGTGGACGCGATGCTGCCCGATGAGCCAAACCATACCCTCCGCGAACGGATGCGTGTCACCCGCGAAAATTACTGCTGGACCTGCCACCAAAAGATGGACCCGCTTGGTCTGCCTTTTGAGATGTACAACCACGCTGGTCTGTTTCGCAAGATGGAATTGGACCAACCGGTGGACGCGACCGGTGAAATCATCGACTCTGGCGACCCGGCCCTCGATGGCAAGGTTTCCAATGCCCTGGAAATGATCCGTAAGCTCGCGGAAAGCGAACGGGCGGAACAGGTCTTCGTCCGCTACGCCTTCCGTTTTTGGATCGGCCGCAACGAAACCTTGAACGATGCTCCGGTGCTGCAGCAAGCGCATCGGGCCTATCGGGATAATGGCGGTAGCATGAAGGCTCTCCTCAAGTCGTTGCTCACCTCCGACGCCTTCCTGTATCGGACTCGCGGTCAGCAGACGAAGGTCGCCGTCGATTGAACGAGAGGTTTGCTGGGTGATACATCCCTCCCCTTGTTTGTTTTCCCGACTTCACCTGGGCAGCATTCGCCGCTCAACCCATGACTTCGTGGCCGACCGTCAACTACCCTCGCTATCGCTGGCGGGTGTCGAGAGCATCCTTTCGCCAAGTGCTGCTTGACGGCGATAGGTCCCTGGAGTCATACCGAAGGCTTCGCGAAAACTGCTGGCAAGGTAATGCTTGTAAGCGAAACCGGTTCGAGCGGCGATCTCTTCCAAAGTAAGATCAGACATCGCCAACAACTCGGCTGCTCGCTGAAGCCTGACACGCATGATTTCGCGATTCGGTGAGCGTCCGATCAAGGATCTCAGCCCTCGCTCGAGGGAACTTCGGGATATCGGTATGGCCTTCAAGATCGCCTCGACCCGCAGCCCATCACAGGCTTGCTCACGAATCATGCGCAGGGCCTGCCTCAGCCAAGGATCATCGACCGAGATAATATCGGTCGATTGCCGAGCGGCAACGCCAAGCGGTGGGAAAAGGGTCGGTTTCCGCGGTGGCTTGCGGCCGCGCATCCATCGGTCGAGAATCGCGGCTGCCGCATAGCCGATGCGTTCGCCTCCCATCCGCACGCTCGACAGCGGTGGCGAACTCATACTACAAAGCGATTCGTCGTTCTCCACCCCGAGCACCGCGACTTGATCGGGAACCGAGAGCTTGGCTCGACTGCACGCATCGAGCAGCCAGAAGCCCAATTGATCGGTACAGGCCAGAATCCCAATCGGCTTGGGAAGCTGAAGCAGCCATCCAACAAGCTGCATCTGCTGCTTCTCCCACTCCCGCGGCTTCTCGCGATTGGCGGACTGACGAAACACGTGGCATGCAAAACCGGCATCCTCGAGCGCATCGGCGAAACTCTGGCTGCGAACAGCAAAAAAATGTTCGGTCGTCAACTTATAGACACCGAAGTGCCGAAAGCCGCGTTCGAGCAGATGCTCGGCACAGACTTTGCCGATGGCCTTGTTGTCCATCCCGACAAAGGGGAAGGGATGTTGGAGTTTGGTGGCTCGCAGTTCGATTGCCGGTACCCCCACACAGCGCACCGCATCAGCCATCGCTTGCGTCGACGTCCTGGTCAAAATACCATCCCCATCCCAACCTCGCAGCCAAGCAGGTGGCTTGGATTCCAGATCGCGAATCTCGGCGAAGATCGACCACGGCCCATGCTCGGTCACGTAGCGACGAACACCGTGCAATAACTCGCGTCCGTAGGTTCGCGACGTTTCGATCAGGACCGCCACGCGTTTCATCATTGAGCCTCTGACAAAATTTTGTAATTATTTTACGAAAACGCGTAATGACCCGCTAGCTCGTCATCGTCTAGTATTCGATAGCCGACTTTCAGCAATTTTCCCGAGCGTTGCCTCGGATCGGGAATGAGCTGGAAGGTCTCGCTAGCTACGGCTTTCCAATCTACCCGGGGCTTCTCCAGGCTGAATACAGGTGGATCGATGGCCTCATTTCCCCTTTCTCGGCGTCAGGTACTGAAGTCGGCGGCTGCCCTGACGGTCATCCCAACCGTATACAGCTCGACCGCTTCGGCCGATACCCGCGGCTCGAAACCGTCCTCTAAAGTCGAACGGTTGGGAATCGGTGCCATCGGCCTTCGCTATCAAGGGAGCGTGGTGGCGCACAAAGCGCAGCTCTATGGAGACATTGTGGCGGTCTGCGATGTGGATCGTAATGTCCGCGACCAGGCCAAGGCTGCTTTTGGCAGCACCCCAGCCAGCTACGAAGACTATCAAGACCTGCTAGCCAGGAAGGATGTCGACGTCGTCACCATCGGCACTCCCGATCACTGGCACACCAAGATGGTTATCGATGCCTGCCGAGCCGGCAAAGATGTTTACTGCGAGAAGCCCTTAACACTCACAATCGACGAAGGAAAGCAACTGGCCAAGGTTGTCCGGGAGACGGGACGGACTGTTCAGGTGGGCTCATGGCAACGCAGCGATGAACGATTCCGGTTGGCGGTCGAAATGGTTCGGGCTGGGCGGCTAGGAAAACTGCGCACGGTCGAGATTGTCCTCGGGAAGAACGAAGTCGGTGGTCCCTTCTCACCCCGCAATCCCCCCAAAAGCCTGAACTGGAATCTATGGCAAGGCCAGACTCCGGATGTCCCTTATCTCGAAGAACGGAGTCATTACACCTTCCGCTGGTGGTATGAATATTCGGGGGGACAAATGACCGACTGGGGTGCGCATCATGTCGATATTGCGCAGTGGGCTATCGATTCCTTCCCGGTCGAGGTCGATGGGAAGGCCCGCTTCCCGCAGGTAGCCAACGGCTACAATGTTCCGATCGATTTCGAAGTTTCGTATCGATACGCTAATGACGTAACGATGACCGTCAAAGATACGGGTGATAACGGGATCCTCTTTACCGGTGACCAAGGACGGATCTTCGTCAATCGCGGGAAACTTACTGGAGCACCGGTCGAGGCCCTGGAAAGTCAACCGCTGAGCCGAGGCGATTGGCAGCTTTACCCGTTCGATAATAGGGAACGCCCGCTTCGGGCAGGGAAGCTCGATGCTATCA
>JBILTQ010000313.1:0-6795 GCA_044371435.1 Pirellulaceae bacterium
ATGCGTTTCATCGCTTCGGGGTCTGAGAGCAGACTCACGCATCCAATCCCAACCCGAAGCGTCAGCGAGGGATCCAGAGGACGGCACTGGGGGGGATGCTGGGAATTTTCCCCTGAGACATTCAGCAAGCGCACCTTCCAAGGTTGGGGGGGAAGCACCTCGCCACCTCATCGATGACGTCCTGCTTCGTGGGTCCCTTGCTAACGCTTCGGGTTGGGAAAAAACCTGGAAAAATGCGACGTTCGACCGCGATGCACTCCAAAAGCGCAACTTCAAAACGGAAGCTTCGGGTTGGGATGGCACTGCTGCTCGTCGGACTGCCATCGAGACGAGTCCCATCTCATGGAATACGAAGCCTGCGAAAAGGTATCAGGTAGCCATCGCCGGGACGGCCCGATGGGGGCTTCGCCCGATGGGTAGCCAACACCATTTTCCGAGACCTACTAAAAAAAATCCCGGCGCGTTGAACGTCGCCGGGATCGGATCGATTGGTGATCGAAAAAGCCAACGCGGGCTTCTCGTTATTTCTTGGCTTCGACCTTGGCGAACTTGGCCTTCTCGAAAGCCGCCTTGCCGAACAGGTTGTCTACCTTATCCGCATCGCTCATCTTCTCAGCCTTGCCTTTGCAGTTGTTGCAGCAGAAGGCGACCTTGGCTCCGGCCACCTCGATCGCGGTGTCGGCATTCAAACCGCCACCGGAGAAGGGGCAAGCCTTCTGCTCATACTGCTTGGTGGCGACCAGCTGATGATTGGCCTTGGCGGCGAACTTTTCCTTGTCGCCTGAGAACTTCTTGACGCAGTTATCGCAGCAGAAATGGACCTGACCATCAAGATGGTTCACCATCTTGTCAGCCTTGGCCGGGGCTCCGCTCAACGGGCATTTGATCCCTTCGAGCGAAACGGTCTTGGCGGCCCAAGCCACCCCAGAAGTCACCACGACGAGCAGCGCCACGCTGGCTAAAGAAATCCGACTCATAGCATTCTACCTTTGAGGAAGGGACAAAACGGTGAGGGCAACATCCAAACCCGGTCGCCTTGAAGGTACCCACTTCCCTGCAACCGTGCCCAACATGGTAGCTGCCGGGAAAGTGGCGGGTCAAGGACGGAACGGGGGCGGTTAGATGGATTTCCACTGGCCATCGCGAGCACTGCTCAGGATGGCATCGCAAACTTTTTGCGTTTCCAGGGCATCGCGGAAGGTCGGGCCAATCGAGGTCCCGGTCTCCACCCCCTTGAGGAAGTCGGCGACTTGATGGACGAAGGAGTGCTCATAACCGATTTGCAAACCGGGGACCCACCAGTGCTTCATGTAGGGATGGTCGCCATCGCTGACATGGATACTCTTCCAACCGCGGAGCGGGCCTTCATCGCGATAATCGAAGTATTTCAAGCGGTGTAGGTCGTGGAGGTCCCAGGCGATCGAGGCGTTTTCGCCGTTGATCTCGAAAGTATAGAGAGCCTTGTGCCCGCGGGCATAGCGGGTCGATTCGAAGGTTGCCAGCGACCCGTTCTGGAAGCGGGCCAGGAAGGCGGCGGCATCGTCGATGGCCACCGGCTTTTTCTCGCCGGTCAAAGCATGGGTCCGTTCCTTGACGAAGGTCTCGGTCATGGCCGAAACGCTGCTGATCGAACCGTTGAGCCAAATGGCGGTATCGATGCAGTGGGCCAGCAAGTCGCCGGTGACCCCGCTGCCGGCGGCTTCGGCATCGAGCCGCCAGGTAGCCGCCCCGCCCTGCGGGACATCGGCGTTGATCGTCCAGTCCTGAAGGAACATCGCGCGATAGTGAAAGATTCGTCCCAGCCGACCTTCATCGATCAACTGCTTGGCCATCGTCACCGCCGGAATCCGACGATAGTTGTACCAAACCGTATTCAAGACCTTGGCCTTCTCGACTGCCTCGCACATGACCTCCCCTTCCGCGGTATTCATCGCCAGCGGCTTCTCGCAGAGGATCATCTTGCCGGCCTGAGCGGCGGCGACGGCGATCTCCTTGTGGAGGTTGTTGGGAGTACAGATATCGACTGCATCGATATCCTTGCGCTCGAGCAGTCTTCGCCAGTCGGTCTCCACCGAGGCATAGCCCCACTGGTCGGCGAAGGCCTTGGCCTTCTCCGGGTTGCGGGCGCAGACTGCTTGCAGAACCGGTTGGTATTCGAGGTCGAAAAAATGGTTGACCTTGGCGTAACCATTGGAATGGGCTCGCCCCATGAAGCCGTAGCCGATCATGCCAATGCGGAGTGGTTTCTTTGTCATGGATTTCTAAGATATTGCTGAGGTAAGTGTTGTGAAAAAAGGGAAGGACCCCCGCTACGCTTGGGCCCCTGAGTGGGCTCGATCGACTTCGATCATCTTGCCGAGGATTGTATTCCACGTCGAAGCCATCTCCAGCTTGGCATTCGGGAACATGCAGCCATCCCAGCAAATGTGGCGGATCCCGCGTTGCTCGGCATCCTTCAGCCAGTATTGCGAACAGCGGACGATATCGAGCTTGCCGTTGGGGTCATCGGCCAGGCAATGCTTGCCGGTCTTGTCATGCGAACCGGCCCCGTGCACCTGCCCGTCGTTTTGAGCGACGTGGAAGTCGATGGTCCATGGCCGAAGCTTGTCGGTCATCTTCTCGTAAGCTGCGTAGAATTCGTCGCTGGTATAGCCATCCTTGAGCAAGGCATACTCGGACGCGTTGTAGCCCATCAGGTAGAGGTAGGTGTGGGCGAGGTCGGCTTGGAAACCCAAGGCTTGCGGCATCCCGACCCCTTCGAGGATATCGAGCATATCCTTCCAGGAATGCATCCCGGCCCAACAGATTTCTCCTTCGGCCGCCAGCCGCTCCCCGTGATCGGCGGCAATCTTGGCCGCTTCCTTGAAGGTGGCCACGATCTTGGCGGTATTGGTCTTGGGATCGGCCCGCCACTTCTCGATACCGAACTCGGCCGAGTCGATGCGGATGACCCCGTACTGGCGGATCCCATGGCGGTTGAAGATCCCGGCGATGCGGCAGGCCATACGGACGGCCGACAAGAATTTTTCGCGGGCCGCCTGGTCCCCCATGGCCGAGTCGCCGACCGTCCCCGGCCAAACCGGAGCCACCAGCGAACCGACGGAAAAGCCATAGCTGGCGATCATGTCGGCGATTCGCCGGATCTCTTCGTCGCTGGCTTGGGGATCGGTATGCGGAAGGAACAGGAAGTAATCGATGCCGTCGAACTTGCGGCCACCGACCGACGCCGCCGCGGTCAGTTCCAGCATCCGCTGCAGCGAGATCGGTGGTTCCTGGTCCGGACCATCCCCTTTACCGACTAGGCCCGGCCACATCGCATTGTGTAATTTCAATCCCGCCATCGTGGGTCAACCTTTCATCATCTGTGGAGAGCGAAGAGGAAGCTATGCCTTGCGACCGTGCAGCGGCAAGTTGCCGTGAACGTCTGGACCAAAATAACGCAGACCGACCAGCGGTTCGCTGCCGGTGTTCTCGACCACTACCCCGCGGGTCGCCGCCTCGTGCGAAATGAAGACTTCGTCCTCGGTGTTGGCGCCGAAGCGGATCATGGCCGGCGTCTGCAGGCTGAGTTTGCCGATCTTCCCCTTGCCTTGCACGGTAATCCAGCCGCTGGCTCCGGGATCCTTCAAGGTGCACTTGCAACCCGGCTCGATGGTCAATTCCTTGGCGCTGAACAATTGCTGCCCATCGACCCGGCCATAGACAATCCAGCGATCGGTGTAGCCTTGACCAGAGCTGGCCTGATCGACGATCGGCTGCAGGAAATTGCTCTCCTTGAAGTGGGTATCGACGTTCTTTTCCCAATCCAACTGGCCGATGATGAAATCCAAATCCTGATGCTTGGCCGCCGGCATATCCTTGACCAGCAACGACCACGGCACGTAGCGACCTTCGACGATCGACTGGAACATAGCGAAGACGTCGCTACCCCATTGCGGTTCGTAGGTGCACAGCGAGCCGGGAGCATGCAGCACCCCGGGCGGGATCAACCAACCGGTTCCCCGCTCCAAGCGGTAGGCCCGCGACAGGTTGAGGATGCCGTTGTCCCCCTTGTTCCAATCCTGCAGGCAACGGCGGATATCATCCTTGGTCGTTCCCGGCTCCAAGCCCATGAAGGTGTAGGCGAAATTGTTATCGACGTTGTTGTATTGCGGCGGGAAATAGTAGCTTTCGGGCTTCCCTTCTTGCCCGACCAAGGCGGCATCGGCTTGCGACTGATGCATGTGGTGCGGGATCGGGCCCATGTTGTCGAAAAACTTGGAGTAGACCGGCCAGCGGTGGTACTTGCCATACATCTTCTCGCCGATCAGACGTTGGCCAGCCTCGGCGACCGCATCGCGCAGCAAGAACTTCTTTCCCTCGAACAAGCAGAAGCTCAAACCCTCATGCCACACCCGGCCTTCGTTGGCTGCTTCGGTGGTGCTGGAAAACCATCGCTCGTCGATCCCACCCCGGTCGGCGCCAAAAGCATACAGATCGCCGGGGAACAGCTTGATGCGTCGCCCGGGGTGCAAGAAGCTTCGCGGCACCCAAGTCGGGGTCAGCCGCAACAAACCTTCGCCGGCATCCATCGCCGATTGCAAGAGACTGGAAACGTTATCCTTGGCGACGAGCCCTTCATCGAGCTTCACAGCAGTCATGAGCGAACTTTGCAGCCTTTATCAATAGGAAGGAAAAATACGTTGGGCGGGGAGGGAACAGCCTCAGGCCAGCCACCCGTTGACCGGCCGGGAAACTACCCTAAGCGACCCGGTGGCCGCCCAGCCTCACCCGGCGCCGGGTCGTATGTTGTATGCTCTGAGAAAACCTCGAGCAAGATGCCGAGCGACTTTGGGTTTCGTGTTCCCACCACCGCCTGAAGTCGTTAGAATGCCACGCTTTGGGATGTTCCCCGGCGATGGCCCGCCACCGCTTAGTTCCAGCTCGTAGTTGAGTGAAGTCCAGTGTTGTTTCCCATTGCTGACATTTCCCAGTACCTCTTCGGTCCCATCCTCTTCCTGCTGTCGCTTTTCATGATCCTGCTGATCCTGGTCCAACGCGGCCGCGGTGGAGGTTTGGTGGGCGCCTTGGGGGGCCCAGGCGGCCAGAGCGCTTTCGGGACCAAGGCGGGTGACCTGTTTACCCGCATCACCGTGGTGACCGCCGCCATCTGGATTTTCCTGCTCGGTTTCGCCACCTGGTGGTATACCGAGAAGGGGATCGGGGCGGCCCTCCCCAAGGATGCGGCCACCACCGCCGGTTCGCTCTCCACTCCGTCTGGCCAAGCGGCCCCAGCGATAGGAGCCGATTCGGCCGCTGCGACCACACCGGCCAGCGGCGCTGAGAGTGCGACTGGCGCGGCTACGGATGCTGCTGCAACTACCGATGCCGCTGCTGCTGGCGACTCCCCGAAAGCGGAGGTCGAAGGGAAGGATTTGCCAGCTGCCACCGCTCCGGAAGCCTCGAACTCAAGCTTGAACTTGGACTCGGCCAAGGATCCCGCTCCGGCGGCCGAAGCTGCCAAGTCCCCGGAAACGCCCGAGGCGGCGGCGTCGGTGGATGCGGCTACCAAGGAAGCCGCCAAGTAGTCGTGGCTCGGTCGGGCTTCCACTCATCGGTTTCATGGAATTTCGGTAAGTATCTACAGTTCGGGGTCGCCGCAGCCGGAGTCGATCGATCGTGTTGCTGAGTATGACCGGCCATGGTCAGGCGCACCGCCACGCCGCGGATGTCGCCATTCACGTAGAAGTCCGTTCGGTCAACAACCGCTTCCTCAAGGTGGTCTCCAAGCTGAGCGACCGGATCGCGCCCCTGGAAGGCGCGGTCGAGGGGGTGGTTCGCGAGCTGGTGCGTCGCGGTACGGTCCACGTCTCCATCCGCATCAGTTCGGAAGCTTCTAGCAGTGACTACCGGCTCAATCCGGCCGTCATCGTCGGTTATGCGCGGCAGGCACAAGCCATCGCAGAGGATCTGAAATGGACGGCCCCGTTGGCGATCAGCGACCTGCTGCACCTCCCCGGGGTCGTGGTCGAATCGTTCGATAGCCGCGACGATGACGCGCTGGTCGAAAGTACCTTGCAAACGCTGCGGTTAGCTCTATCCTCGCTTCATGAAATGCGACGGCAAGAAGGTCAGGTCATGCAGCTCGACCTGCTGGCCAACCTCGATCGTCTCCGAGAGCTTGCCAACTTGATCGCCGAACGGGCACCGTTGGTTATCGAGGAATACCGCCACCGGCTGCATGCGCGGATCGAGAAGAGCTTGGAGAAGGTGGGGGTCGAGTTGCAGCCGGCCGATATCCTGCGCGAGCTTCAGATCTTCGCCGACCGCTGCGATATCCGCGAAGAGCTGGTGCGGTTGCAAAGCCATTTTCAATTGTTCCAGCAATGCTGCCACGAGTCCGACAGTCAGGGTCGGAAACTCGACTTCCTGGTGCAAGAGTTGGGGCGCGAGATCAATACGGTCGGCTCGAAAGCCAACGACGCGGCCATCACCGAACACGTCGTCACCATGAAAACTATCGTCGAACAACTGCGCGAAATTGTGCAGAATATCGAATGAACGCGACACCTCCTGCCGGTCGGCTGGTCATCATTTCCGGCCCCTCGGGCTCCGGGAAATCGACCGTCGTCAAATCGCTGCTGGCTACCAGCCCCTTGCCGCTGGTGCTGAGTGTTTCGGCCACGACCCGGGCCCCGCGGGCTGGGGAAGTCGACGGCCGCGATTATTTCTTCCTCTCGCGGGACGAGTTTGAAAAGCGCCGCCAGGCGGGCGATTTTCTCGAATATAAGGAGGTTTTCGGCCGCGGCGACTGGT
>JBILTQ010000314.1:0-6737 GCA_044371435.1 Pirellulaceae bacterium
AGCGGGGACTGCTTGACCGGGATCATCGCGGCGCTCACCGGCCAAGGACTATCGCCCTTCGATGCCGCCAGGTTAGGGACGCATGTGCATGGCCAGGCGGGCGATCTGGCGGCGACTCGCTTGGGCAGCCCCAGCGTCCTGGCGACCGACCTCATCGATGCTTTGACCGATCCCCAACTGTGGCGGCCCACTTCTTCCGCTTAAGCCGCTCCTCCGGCCACCGCCAAGCTCCGCCTCATGGCCGGGTCCTTGGACTTCGACGGTGCGCAGCGTTGACGGATACCGAATACAATGGTCGGTCGCGGGATCGGGTCGGCCATCGGTGAGCATCGCACCGATCGCAGGTTCGGCGTGCGTTCGGCCCTGTCTGCCGCTCGCCGGCGTTTGGTCCCGGAGCTTACTCGGGCTTTTTACCCCTCTTTCTTTTTCTCGAAGGTTTACCACTACCATGCAGACAGCTCCGCTCCTCCACTGGTTGGCTATCCTGGTGATGGTTTCGGGCTCCCTCGGCTATGGTCAAGAAACGGCGAAAGATGAAATACGGGTCGAGCGAAACGTCATGGTGGCGATGCGCGATGGGGTGCGGTTGGCCACCGATATTTATTTGCCGATGCCAGCGGTGGGGCCAAGCGGTACCCGCTATCCGGTCGTTCTGACGCGAACGCCTTACGACAAGCAAGGGGCTGCCAGCATGGGCAAGTACTACGCGTCCCACGGCTACGCCTTCATCGCCCAGGACACCCGTGGCCGCTATCAATCCGAGGGGATCTGGCGATGGCTCAGCGATGACGGGCCGGATGGGGTGGAGACGGCGGAGTGGATCGCTAGCCAGCCTTGGTCCAACGGAAAAATCGGGATGCTAGGAACTTCCTATGTCGGCGGCACCCAACATGCGTTGGCGATGGAGGGATCGCCCTATTTGAAAACGGTGATCCCGGTCGACGCGGTCTGCAACATGGGATACGCCAGTATGCGCAATGGTGGAGCCTTCGAGTTGCGATTTTGGAATTGGATCATGCTGAACTCGGGGCGGGGCAGCCGGGCGGCCCGCGATCCGGCAACCCAAGCGATCCTTCAAGAGATGGCCGACCAGCGATTTTCCTACCTCAAGCGGCTACCGCTTCGCCAAGGAACCACCCCTTTGAAGTTGGCGCCGGAATTCGAAAGCTGGCTGGTGGAAGCGATGCGGCACGGGGCCAACGATGCCTTTTGGGCGCAAAACAACATTATCGACTTCGCCGATCGTTACCAGGATATCCCCGTCTATCTGGTCGGAGGCTGGTACGATTCCTGGGCCAGCAACACCACCGCCAGCTACCGCGCCTTGACCGCGTCGCAACGCACCCAGCCGACCTACCTGATCATGGGGCCATGGATTCATGGGGAGCAGGGTGCCAGCGAGCATGGCCAAGTCAGTTTCGGCGCGGAGGCGGCCATCCGCGATCCGCTGGCCTGGAGGTTAGCCTGGTTTGATCGCTGGTTGAAAGGGGAGCCTAAGCACGTGGGGAAGGAACCTCCATTCCGTACGCCGGTCCGACTGTTCGTGATGGGTACCGGCGACGGTCGTCGCACGCCCAAGGGGCACTTGGATCATGGCGGCTACTGGCGAGACGAGCAGGAATGGCCGTTGTCCCGCACCCAGTATGTCTCGTGGTATCCCCAGCCGGATGGACGCTTAGCGTTAGAAATCCCCAGCGGCGCGGGCGACCGCTCGACCTTCCGCTTCGACCCCAGCGATCCGGTGCCGACCATCGGTGGCAACATCTCTTCGGGGAATGACATCCTGCTGCAGGGCGCCTGGGATCAGAAAGGAAACCCGGCGGTGTGGAACTGGAAGGAGCCGATCCCGTTGTCCGCCCGGAATGATATCCTCGTCTTCCAATCCGACCCCCTGGCCGAAGACCTCGAGGTGACCGGTGAATTGAAGGTGGAACTATGGATATCCTCGGATGCGGTCGACACCGATTTCACCGCCAAGCTGATCGATGTGTACCCGCCCAGCGTCGATTTTCCAGGAGGCTTTGACCTCAACCTCGGCGACGGGATCCTGCGAACGCGGTTTCGCAATTCCTTGGCAGAAGAAACGCTGATGACCCCTGGTTCGATCTACAAGATAACGATTCGGCTCTATCCGACCTCGAATGTCTTCAAGAAAGGGCACCGCCTCCGCTTGGATATCTCCAGCAGTAACTTCCCTCGCTTCGATATCAACCCGAACACGGGTGAACCGCTCAGCCAGCACCGGCGACAGCAGGTGGCCAACAATACCGTATACCACAGCCGCGACTACCCATCACGCATCATCCTACCGGTGATCCCAGCTCGCTGATCTTTTCCTTCCTGGGCCTCACCAGCGGTTGGCCCCGCGGCCCGGCCAGTGCAAAAGAACCAGTGCAAAAGAACCGGCGCAAAGGAACCGGCGCAAAAGGACTGTCAGGGCCTAGGCAAACCAATCGTGCATCACGCTGCCGCTGACATCGGTCAAGCGAAACTCGCGGCCTTGGTACTTGTAGGTCAAGCGTTCATGATCCAAGCCCAGCAAATGCAGGACGCTGGCGTTCAGGTCGTGGACATGGACCGGTTGCTCCGCGATGCCGAAACCGAAATCATCGGTCACTCCATAGGAAACTCCACCGCGAATCCCGCCGCCGGCCAACCAAACGGTGAAGGCATCTTTATGGTGATCGCGTCCGGCCGAGGTCTTCTTGCCGGAACCATCGATCCCCTGTGCTAAGGGTGTGCGTCCGAATTCACTAGCCCAGATCACCAACGTCTCATCGAGCAAGCCGCGGCGTTTGAGGTCGGTAATCAAAGCCGCCGCCGCTTGATCGACATCTTTGCATTTGGCGGGCAAGCGAGTCTGGATACCCCCATGATGATCCCAATCGCTATCGTACAGTTCGATCAGTCGCACGCCGCGTTCCACCAACCGCCGCGCCAACAAACAATTGTTGGCGAACGAGGCCTTGCCGGGCTTAGCCCCATACAATTGCATCGTCTCCTCGGTTTCATCGCCGATATTCATCAACTCGGGAACGCTGGTCTGCATCCGATACGCCATTTCATACTGGTTGATGCGGGTGGCGATTTCTGGATCGCCGACGTCCTGAAGGTGCTGCTGGTTGAGCGTTCCCAGCGCGTCCAAAACGCGACGGCGGCTATCCCGCGAATGGTGTTCCGGGTTGTTGAGGTAGAGGACGCTATCTTTCTCGGAGCGGAATTGCACCCCTTGATGGACGCTGGGGAGGAAGCCGCTGGAATACATGCTCGAACCGGCCCCGCCCGGTGGACCGCTCAACAAGACCACATAGGCGGGGAGGTCTTGATTTTCCGAACCCAACCCATAGGTCACCCAGGAACCAAAACTTGGCCTTCCACCGCGTCCAAAACCGGTATGCAGAAAAATCTGCGCCGGCGCATGATTGATCTCCTCGGTATGGATGGTGTGGACCATGCACAGCTCGTCGGCCACCTTCGCCAGGTGAGGCAGCAATTCCGACATCGGGTGCCCGCATTGCCCGGCTGGCTGGAACTGGAAATTGGAACCGGACAGGCGCAATTCCCCACCGATGAAGGCGAACTTGCGACCGGTCAACAACGAATCGGGGCAGACTTCGCCATCACGACGAACCAGTTCCGGCTTCGGATCGAAGAGGTCCAGATGCGACGGTGCACCGATCATGTGCAAGTAGATAATACTCTTGGCCCGCGGAGTCCCATGCGGGTGTGGTCCCGCCAAGCCATTCCCCAGCCCGCTGCGCGGCGACTGCATCATGCCCACGGCGGCCAGGCCCAATCCCAAACCGGTGCGTCCCAAAAAACCGCGTCGGTCGGCAGCATAGGTAATGTGGTTCATCAGCTTCTATTCCTTGGTAATCGTTTCATCGAGATTGAGCAGGGTCGAGGCCACGGCGTACCAGGCCTGCCCTTCGGCGGACGCCGGCGCATCCCCTGCCGCCGCTCGCTTTTCGGCTTCAAACAACTGAATCAAGGCCTGCAGTTCCGCTTGCTTCGGCAGCCGAGCCACCGCCAACTGGAAAGCATACCCCAGTTGAGTCGGCAAATCCTTCGATGGCTGCTCGTTCTGAATCCTCGTGGCCAAGGCTTGAGCCGCTTCGACGTAGACCGGATCATTGAGCAAGGTCAAGGCCTGCAACGGCGTATTGGAACGACCGCGTTTGACGCGGCAAGCTAACCGAGCCGTCGCATCGAAGTTGATAAAACTTGGATAAGGCGACATCCGTTTCAATACCACGTACACCCCGCGACGGTATTGATCCTCGCCTGGGCTCACCTGATAGTCGTACTTTTCGCCGCCGACTTTCGTCCATAGCCCTTCGGGCTGTGGCGGGCGGATCGGGGGCCCAAATTGTTTGAGGCTCAGCAGTCCAGCGATGGCCAAGGCATTGTCGCGAATCGACTCGGCGGGCAAGCGAAAACGCGGGCCACGTCCCAGCCAGGTATTGTGGGGATCCTTTTCCAACGCCGAGGGATCGATGGTCGATGCCTGCCGGTAGGTATGGCTGGTCAAGATCGTCCGGACAACCGACTTCATCGACCACCCCTGATCCATGAAATCGACCGCCAACCAATCCAACAGTTCGGGATGCGAGGGAGCCTCTCCCTTCAGCCCGAAATCCTCAGGAGTGCTCACCAAACCGGTGCCAAAAATCTCAGCCCACAAGCGATTGACGGTTACCCGGGCCAGCAACGGATTCTCTTTCGAAACCAGCCATTGGGCCAAGCCAAGCCTATTCCGCGGACCAGCTTCTCGATAGGCATGAAGGATCGTCGGCGTCCCCGGTTCGATCGCTTCCCCCGGATTGCGATAGTCGCCGCGCTGATACATCGTCGACATTCGCGGCTCTTCAATCTCCTGCATGACTAAAGTCTTCAATTCCTGGGGACTTTCGACTTGCTTCTCCAGTTTCGCCACCACTTGCTGGAGTTTGACCAACTGCGGATCCACCGGCTCGGCGGTCGCCGGCAACGCCCGCTGGTAATCCCCGAGCAGGGCCGATAACTTGACCCGACCGATCGTCCGAGCCCCACCAAAATTTTGCACCAGCCTGACCTGCAGTCGGTGGACTCCGGCTAGGGCCTGCGGCTCCGCAAAGCGGAAAGCGGCCCAATGCGGACGGAAAAATTGAGGACCGATAGCCCAGGCTGTGGCCTCGTCGTCGTCGATGGCTTTCTCGACCTGAAAGTTGGCCTGCGAAAAATCGGCGACGGCCTCGTCCAGCTGCAAACGTTCGGGATGAACCTTCCCCGAAGCATCGATCGCCCGAACTTCCAACGAGTTGAGCACGAAATTGGGACGCTTGGCGTCGCCGCGTCCTGGTCCGGTCCCAGGCAACTCCGGATCGGTCAAGGCCTCCAACAGCAACCCTACCGGTTGCAGGCCGTCGATCGCCACGATCATCTCGTAGGTATCCGTTTCCGGCGGATCCTCGGAAAGCAAGACCGAATGGTCCTCGAGAATATCGTAGCCAGCTCCCTCGAGCGAATCGAAAGCTACCGGGCGAAGCGGCTGGCGATGGGTCGCGGACGCAGGCTGACGGGTCTGGCTCCCGCGCAACCGCTTTTCCGCCTGAGCCAATCGCGCGCGGGCTTTTTCCAGTTGGCCGAGCATCTCCTGAGGGACGCTTTCCTTGGCTGATAAAGGCATGTAAGGCCCGATGAATTTGATCGAGCCCGGGGTTTTGGGATTGGCCCGTTCGGCCTCGATCGCGGTCTGGTTGAAGAAGGCGAACAGGCTGTAGTAATCCTGTTGCGTGAAAGGATCGTACTTATGGTCATGACATTGCGCACATTCCAGCGATGTCCCCAGCCAAACATAACCGAAGGTATTGATCCGATCGACGATCTGATTGAAACGGTTCTCTTCGGGGTCGGTGCCAGCTTCGACATTGCATGGAGCGCAGCGGTTGAAGCCGGTGGCAATCCGCTGGGCTTCGGTAGCCGCGGGGATCAAATCGCCAGCCAACTGCTCGATGGTGAAACGGTCGAAGGGCATATCCTCACCGATGGCTTGGATCACCCAATCGCGATAAGCCCAAAGCTCGTGCAAGTCGTCGCGCTGGAAGCCATGGGAATCTGCATAACGCGCGGCATCCAACCAAGGTCGCGCCCACTTCTCGCCATACTGGGGCATCGACAAAAGCTTATCGACCAAGGCCGCCACGGCTTGCTCCCGATCAACTTCCGCCGCGGCCACAAAAGCCTCGACCTCTTCCACCTTGGGTGGCAACCCGATGGCGTCCAAATACAAACGCCGGCAAAGGACGCGAGCATCGGCTGCTTCGCGCAACCCAGCCCCATCCTGGCTGAGTCGCGCGGCAACGAAGGCGTCGACCGGATGGCGATAGGCATGGCCTTCGCCTACCGGCAGCGGGGCCTTACGCGGCGCGACGTACGACCAATGCTTCTGCTGCGCGGCCGAATCAGACCACGGGGCTCCCGCAGCCAACCATTGTGTCAGGGTCTCGACCTCTTGCTTGTTCAGGACATCCCCGCGTTTCGGCATGACCTCCTCATCGCCTTTAGGAAGACGAATCCGCCGCAACAACTCGCTGGCAGCGACCGCCGCCGAGTCGATGACCGGGCCGCTATCGCCGCCACTCAGCAGATGTTCGCGCGAATCCAACCGTAGATTCCCATCCTGACGGTCGCGTCCATGGCATTCAAAGCAGGCTCGATTCAGGATCGCATAGGCGGCTTGAGCCAACTTCTCCTCC
>JBILTQ010000625.1:0-6664 GCA_044371435.1 Pirellulaceae bacterium
ATCGGCCACGTGCAGCCGCACCAGCGACCCCACCACGCTGGTCTCGCGCTGTAGCCGGGCGGCCTCTGGCCGGCGGGCATCGGGGCGGACGAACCACTCGCCCTCGGGGAGCAACTCGTCGCAGTGCAGGCCGAGGTCCGACAACTCGCCGTCGCTCAACGTTCCGGCATCCAACACACGCACTGGCTCGAACACCGGATCGACGCTAGCTGCGCCGCCGACGGACGTCGTCCCCGACACCACAATCTCTGTCACATGCTTCCCACGACAAAAGTCGTCCGGGCGCAACTCTGGTTGCAGACACAATCAACTTTCATACGACTCTGCAACCAGACCTACTCCACGGGGAGGAGGACCCTGTTCGAGTTGGAACGGCGGGTCTCGGTCGGCTGACCGGGGTGTTCATTCCGGGAGGCCCGTCCGCAGGAACAGCAGCACGGCGCGCACCCGGCGATTCGCATCCGGGTGCTCGTACAGGTCGAGCTTGGCGAAGATCGAGTTGATGTGCTTCTCGACCGACCGTTGACTGACGAAGAGCTGCTGGCCGATCGCCACGTTCGACTTCCCGGTCGCAATCGCAGCGAGTATCTCGGTCTCTCGCACGGTGAGCCGTGACAACGGCGAGGAGGCCTCGGAGCGCTGGTGTGCGACCAGCGCTCCGACGACCGTCGGATCGACGAACGAGCCACCGCGGTGGACGAGGGAGATCGCATCCATCAGCTCACCCGGCGTGGCGAGCCGGTCCTTCAGGAGATAGCCGCGCCGATGGCTGCCGGCCGACATGAGGCGACGGAGGTACACAGGGTCTGCGAACTGCGACAGGACCACCACGCCGAGGTCCGGGGCCGTGTCGCGCAGGTGCAGTGCCGCGGCGATCCCTTCGTCGTCGTGGTTCGGAGGCATGCGGATGTCGGTCACGACGACGTCGGGGGACGACGCAGCGACCTGGGCGTAGAGCTCGCCGAGTGATGACGCCCGGCCGCAGACCTCGATGGGTGGCGAGCTCGCGTCTGCCGAGTCGGTGGCGCGGATGCCGTCGGCGAGCATCGCCTCGACCCCGGCGAGGACCAACGCGCTGTCATCGGCGATCACCACCCGGATGGCTTCCACGCCGTACACCCTACGCGGAGGCCGAGGCCGGGGCGTTGCAGCGTCGGGCATCCCGCGCAGTGGTGTCAGCACGAATGTGGGACACTGATTCCTGGTGGATAATGAGCGTATGTGCCCCGACGACGTCGTGCCGCCGAAGCGGCAGTCCGGTGATCGTCGATGACCGGGGCGATGGTCGAGGTGATGGTGGTCGACGACCACGATGGCTTCCGCAAGGCGGTGCGTACGACGCTCTCACTCGACGGCCGCTGCTGCGCCACTGCCGAGGCGTCATCGATGGCCGAGGCAATGACCGTGTTGGGCCGGATGGAACACCTCCCGGATCTCGTGTTGCTCGACGTGAATCTCGGCGAGGTCGACGGCATGCGCGGCGCGGCGATGATCGTCGATCGATACCCGATGTTGCCGGTCCTGCTGTGCTCGACCGCTCCGTTGCACGAGCTGCCGCCCATGCCCGATCATGCCGGTGTGTCGTTCACGCCGAAGGAACTGCTCGACGGTGACGTCATCCTCGACGCCGTCGAACGCGCCCGTGGGCACTGATACGCCGCACCGGGCGCCGCTCCATCGCGTCGAGCCTGAAGCCGTGACACCGAGCGCCCGCGCCCGCTCCGCTCTCCGGTATGCGATGGTCGGTGATGTCGTCGTCCAGCTCACCGTCTTGTGGATTGGCCTCGCACTGGTGGACGATCCGCTGATCTGGGCGCTGTGGGGCCTGCGCTGGGTGATGCTGGCGAGTGGCCTGGTGGCGCTGCGGATGCTCGACCGACCGGTTGGTGACCACTCGGGTGTGGTGTGGGCACTGCGGGTGATCAGCGTCGCGCACGCCATCGTCGGCATCGGCTCGACGGTGATCCTGCCCGAATACGCACCACTGGTGATGCTCGTCGTGTTCGGCAACCTCCTCATGGTGGTGCTGCTGCCACAACAAACCCGCCGGCCGCAGATCGCAATCACCCTGGCGGCCTGCGCGGCGACGGCTCTCGTGGGCGTGACGGTCGAACCGAGCCTCGGTGAAAGCGTGCCCGAGTGGCTGTTGATCACAGTGTTCCTCACCCATCTCCTCGTGACGAGCGGGTGGGTCGCGACGTTCACGAGCGGCACTTATGACGAATTGGTGCGCCAGCGCGCCCAGGCCCGGCTCGTGGCGGATCGGCTCGCCGCTGTCACGGCCGACGAACGGCGCCGGATCGAGACCGCGCTGAGCGATGGCGTGATGGTCGACCTGTCGCGGCTCGACGAGCTCTTGGCGGAGGTCGACCGGCGTCTCGCCGCGGGCGATGCTGCGGAGGCCGCGGCACTCGCCGAGCAAGGCGCTGATCTCGCGCAGTCTGCGCTCGTCGACCTCCGGCGGGTGGCTCACGGCATCTTCCCCGATGCCCTGCGTCGCTACGGGTTGCCGACCGCGCTGTCATCGCTGTGCTCGACGGCTACCGGGGCCTGGCGGATCGAGTCCACGCTCGGATCGGCCGATCGATTCCCGAACGACGTCGAAGCCGCTGCCTACGCGTGGATCAGGGACCTGGTGGTGCCGTCGAGCGGCGGGACGATCGAGTTGGAGGGAACGCACGGGCTGCTGCGGGTGACGGTGCGCGGCGGGTCCGGTGTGCCGACACCGGCGACAGCCGACCGGGTCGAGGCAGTGGGCGGGTGGTGGAGTCGTGATCCGGACGGGGCAGCTGTGTTGGTGGCCGATGTCGTGACTGCAGGCGATCTTCTCGAACCGAAGTCCAACGAGGCGGTGGACATCTCGGGCCCGGTCGCCGACACGCGTGTGATGGAACGGTTCCTGGCGTGGGGGCAATTCCTCTGCATCGTCGGCCTCACCACCGTTGCAGTCACAGCGCTCGTCACCCGCTCCACCGTGGTCGCACTCGTGGGGGTCGCCCTGGTCGGTACTGCGGCGATGCTCGAGGCGGCCAGGCTGGCGTTGCGCCGGGCGAGGTTCATCGCCGCGCTGGTCCTGGTGTGCGTCGAGACCTGCTTGTCTGCGTTGGTGATCACCGCGTTGGTCCCGCCGATCGCCACGGTCACCGCGCTGATCACGATGCTCCCGCTGTTGTTGGCGTTGCCGTTCCTCGGGCGGCGGGCGTTGCGCGTCGTGTTCATCGTGCAGACAGCGGTACTCGCGGTCGTCGCACTGATCGGCATGACAGGTCGAGGCGTGTTCGAGCAGGCGATCTCGTCGTGGGTGCTCGCCTCCGTCGTGCCGTTCGCTGCCGCCGGGGTCGCGGCGCTCGTCGCCGCGACGTCGGTCGCGACGACCGATGAAGCCCAGGCCGAAGTCGACCGCACGCGCGCTGCACTGCGGACGCTGGTGCGCCGCAGCGACGACGAGCGACAACGGATCGAACGCGACCTCCACGACGGCGCGCAGCAGTACGTGGTCGCCGCGTCGATGCAGTGCCGAGCCCTCGCCCGGGTGGCCGCGAGCCGACCCGACGACGCTGCCGCGATCGTGTCGCAGGTTCGCACTCAGCTCCGCGACGCCCGCTCGGATGTCGTGGCGCTCGTGGCCGGTGCGTTCCCCGAGGTGCTCGCCGACGAACGGTTGACACGCGCCGTTCGGCGAAGTGCCGCCGTGTGCGGACTGCCGACCACGGTGGAGGCTCCGGCGGACGCCGACGTGCCGACGGAGGTGGCGGTCGCCGTCTTCTACTGCATCCGCGAGGGGCTGCAGAACGCAGCCAAGCACGCCGGTGCGGGTGCATCGGTCACGGTGCGCCTCGATGTGCGCAGCGACGTCGTTCACTTCGAGGTCGTCGACGACGGCCAAGGGTTCGATGCCGCTGTCAGCGCACCGATGGGCCACGGGCTGTGGTCGTTGCAGGCGCGGATGGAGTCCGTCGGTGGCGAGATCCGGCTCGGCTCCGACGGTCCCGGCTTGGGCGCTCGTCTCGTCGGACATGCACCGGTCGATGCGGGTCACGCCACCTCGGTGCAGCACCCCGGCATCGAGGCTCGGGTCCCCTAGGCCATACCTGCACGTCGTCGGTGGCCAACGTTCCGCCCCGGCCGATGGAAGAAGTAGTGGTACCACCCACGACACGGCCGGGATCCGGTGCGCACGATCTCGCATGTGGACTGCACGGCGAGCGACGGGACGTGGCCACGGCATCCGATTCCCGTCCACGTTCACGTACCACGCAATCGCCCCAGAGCCACCATCGCAACGAGGAGCACACCATGAAAAGCACCGCGAGACAGAGATCTGCACAGCCCGGATGGCTCGGCACCGGCACTCGAGGAAGGGTCAGGTCGGGCATCATGCACCGCTCTCGCATCGGCGCACGCGTCGCTCCGGCGTTGCTGTTGGTAGTCGGCGTCATCGTGGGCCCGTCCGCCAGCACGTCGCTCGCTCTCGACCCCTTGGGCACCATTTCCACTGTCGCCGGTGGCGGCAACTCGCTCGGCGACGGCGGCCCAGCAACCAGTGCTGGGCTGGGCTACCTCCCGCGCGGGGTTGCGGTTGACGCCGCCGGCAACGTCTACATCGCCGACACCGGAAACAACCGAGTCCGCAAGGTCGGTACCGACGGAACGATCACCACCATCGCCGGTACCGGCGTTAGTGGCTTCAGTGGCGACGGCGGCCCCGCAACCAGCGCACAACTCTGGGACCCCCGTGGGGTCGCGGTTGATGCCGCCGGCAACGTCTACATCGCCGACTACTCCAACTGGCGCGTCCGCAAGGTCAGCACCGGCGGAACGATCACCACCATCGCGGGTACCGGCTATGCGGGCGACATTGGCGACGGCATCCCAGCAACCAGTACTCGGCTGATCTACCCGAGCGGGGTTGCGGTTGACGCCGCCGGCAACGTCTCCATCGCCGACACCAACACCCACCGAGTCCGCAAGGTCGGTACCGACGGAACGATCAGCACCATCGCCGGTACCACCGTTGGTGGCTTCAGTGGCGACGGCGGCCCAGCAACCAGTGCTCAGCTGGCCTACCCGAGCGGGGTTGCGGTTGACGCCGCCGGCAACGTCTACATCGCCGACCACCTCAACCAGCGCGTCCGCAAGATCGGTACCGGCGGAACGATCACCACCATCGCCGGTACCGGCGTTAATGGCTTCAGTGGCGACGGCGGCCCCCCACCCAGCGCAGAACTCAACGAACCCCGTGGGGTCGCGGTTGATGCCGCCGGCAACGTCTACATCGCCGACTCTGGCAACAGCCGCGGCCGCAAGATCGGTACCGATGGAACGATCACCACGATCGCCGGTGACGGCGGTCAACAGGGCTTCGGTGGCGACGGCGGCCCCGCAACCAGCGCACAACTCAATGGCCCGCAGGGGGTTGCGGTCGACCCCGCTGGCAACCTCTACATCGCAGACACCTTCAACTCGCGCATCCGCAAGGTGCTGCTTGCGGCGCCGCCCAGCGGATTGGTGCCCCTCGCGAGTCGTTTGTTCGATACCCGTCCGGGGACGGCGGCTGGTGCGATTGCGGTGCCGAAGCAGCTGGTCGCGGGTGGTTCGTTCCTCGAGGTCCAACTCACCGGTAACGCCGGTATTCCTGGGAGCGGTGTCGGCAGTGTCGTGCTCAACGTGACGGCGGTCGATCCGACAGCTGACGGGTTCGTCACGGTGTACCCGTGTGGGACTCGGCCCGCGACGTCGAACCTCAACTACACGAGCGGCCGGACCGTCGCGAACACCGTGATCACTCCGGTGAGTGGAGCGGGCAAGGTCTGCTTCTATGCGCACGGGACCACGCACCTCATCGCCGACCTGTCCGGCTGGTTCCCCACCTGAGCCCTCAGTTGTACTGACCCTCACCGAAGATGTCGCTCGCGCAGTCGGTGATCGTCTACCGCTGAAGGAACTCGAGGCGGAGAACGCCCGATTGAAGAACCTTCTCGCCGAGGCCGAGCATCGACACATCGATGCTCAAGGACCTCACGGAGGGAAACTTCTGACCCCGAACCGCAAGCGCAACGCCGTCGGCGTGTTGCGTGAACGGTTCGGGGTCTCCGAACGCCGAGGCCGCAAGGTCGTCGGCATCCACCGCTCCACCCAACACCTCGAACGACCCCCGGTCACCGACGACGAGTGGCTCTCTCGAATCCAACGCGGTCTCGTCAGGATCTCGACCGTCACCCTGCTCGAAGTCGGCTACTCCACACGCAACGGCGTCGACCACCGCGACACCCGCGAAGAACCACCGATGTCGTCGATGCCCATCGAGTACCTCACGCCCGCGATCGAAGCACGAGCGATCGAGATTCAACGACTCCTCGCCGAGATCCCACACTCGCGGACACTTCCCAATAACCGAACGACGAAGACGTCCTGACCCGAGCCAACGAGATCTTCCTCACCAGCGCCGTCCGATTCAAACCCTTTGAGCTGGATCGACGTTCGCCGACGCTCGCAGACGTTCGCCGACGTTCAGTCGCTGTTGGTCCCCCCGTTTGCCCCGCGTCGGTCTCGTCCTGGACCGGATCCACCCGAGCGGAGTGCGATGCGCCGCAGGCATCCCAACAGCGACGACGATCGGCACAACCGGCGCAGCTACTACGCGCTCGACGAGTTCGACCTCCAA
>JBILTQ010000557.1:0-2679 GCA_044371435.1 Pirellulaceae bacterium
AGTATTCTGGCCGAACCCAGTCGCGATCAGGCCCTCGCCCTCTTGCCCCGGCTGACGCAAACCGCGGCCAATTATATGAGCGATCAGGACTTCATCGATCTCTTGCGGGTCATGGAACTGGTCCTGCATCTCGGTGGCATCCAGGCCCAAGATACTCCGGAATTAGGCCCATGGATCGTCGAGGAATTCCCGGCCGGCGATCCCCGGATCAATCGCCAACTGATTCGCTTGGCCGTACACCTCCAGGCGACCGACATCGTCGAACCGGCTTTGGCCTATCTCCGGTCGTCCCAAGCCATGAGCGATCGGGTCGACGTGGCTCTTCACCTACGTTTTTTGAAGTATGCCTGGTCTTCCGAAAAACGGAGTGAACTGCTGCGATTTTTCGAGAATGCCCAAGCCGAAGAGGCTGGTAGCAGTTACGGACTCTACGTGATGAATGCCACCCAGGACCTCGCCGAGCAGATGGAGCCGGACGAAGCAGTCGTCTGGGCTCTCGAGGCTGAAAAGTCGCCGAACGCAGCCTTAGCCGCGCTGAGAAAACTCCCTCCCAAGCTTCCGACTTCGCTGACCGAGAAACTGATCGAAGTCGACCAGCGGATCGATCAAGGCGGCTTTGAGGCCGATATCTACAAACGGCTCAAGACGGGAATCAGCGCCGTCCTAGCGCGAAACGCCGACGAAGTCTCGATCGACTACCTCCGACAGGTGTGGCGGCGAAGCCCCGATCGTCGAGCCGTGATCGCCTTGGCCTTGGCCCAGGAATTGAGCGGCGATAACTGGGACTATGTGGTCCGTTCGCTTCACATCCTGGATATGGCGGCCATCTCCGAAATCCTGTCGCGGTTATCCCAAGTTGCGATCGCAACCGAAGACGCCGAGGCGGTGCGGCAGGTGATCCTGCTGGGTCTCAAACTAGACCGTACCCAGCAAAACCCGGCCGCGGCCATCGAACTGCTGGAGCACTGGACCGGGATCAATATGCGCGATGGTGGTGTCGATCTCACGGCGCAGTTGGCCGGCTGGCAGGACTGGTATCGCGGTAAGTATCCCGAACAACCCGACCCGATCCTTCCCGAAGACCAGACCGCCCCCAAGTGGTCGTTGGCATTCCTCGAACAGTACCTCGATGGCGATACCGGCAGTCAAGGCTCGTGGCGGGCTGGAATGGCGGTCTATCAGAAAGCGCAATGTGCGGCCTGCCATCGCATGCAGGAATCAGGCACTGCCCTCGGGCCGGACCTGACCAGCCTGGCCAAACGCTTCAACCGCCAGGAAACTTTGGAGTCGATCCTCTATCCTTCACATGTGATCAGCGATCAGTATGCTACCAAGAAGGTCATGACCCAGGATGGGGTGGTCGTCACCGGGATCGTCCATGAACGCAACGATAGTATCCTGGTACGCACCATGGATCGTCAGCAACTGCAAATCCCCAGAAGTGAGATCGAAGAAATCATACCCTCCAAGTCGTCGTTGATGCCTCACGGTTTGTTGGACAACCTTTCCCCGATCGAAATCCGCGACCTGATGTGCTACCTGGGTTATGTGGCACCGCTCGCCGAACTCGCCGAGCCAGGCGACACAGGGAGCCTCCGTCGTTGAGCGACAGGGCACCATCAGAGGCGCTTCGCGAGTTAACTATCCCTGCTGGCAGCCGACCTACGCTAGCGACCTGAGAACTTGACCCCCTCAGGTCGAGCGCTACGATGGTCAACGTGGTCGGATGGATGCTGGCTGAAAGATGGCTTTACTTTCGAGGAAAATCAATGAACGCGGGAGACTTGGTGGTCGTGCGTTGCTGGTACAAGTGCCTCCCCTACGAGCATTTCGGCATCGATATGGGGGACGGGACGGTGGTCGAACTGGCTGGGGATGAACCTGGTCAGCCTGTGGCCGCAGGAACGCCCGGGACAATGCGAGTCCGGCGAAGCTCGCGTCAGGATTTCGCCCGTGGTGGGACGATCCATCCGATCGCATCCGACCCGGCGACGACGCTGCCCGTCTCCGAAGTACTTCAGCGGGCGGAGTCGCAATTGGGCCGGCAAGCCTATTGCCTCGTATCGGGAAACTGCGAGCACTTCGCCCGCTGGTGCAAGACCGGGCAGTGGGTCAGCCACCAGGTGAACGACGCCAAGCAGAGCCTCACCCGAGGACTGGCTAGCGCCTGGATGCTAGTCGGAAGCCTGGCAAGGTCCAAAGGCCTTGGCTCCCAGGCGATAGTTCCCCAGGGAGTCGCTGCCTGGGCGACAGCGCAGGCGGCCCCTGCCATTCCCTCCTTGGCCGGAGAAGTCGCCGAGCAGTTGGCCAAGTGCGCCATGGCAAGGCTGGATCTATCGCCGCCGCTCCTCCAGCGAGGTAGCCGAGCTATCGGCTATGGGATGGCAGCGGCGGTCGGCGGTTTCCTCGGTGGACCTGTCGGCTCGGCCCGAGCCATTGCCGTTCATGCCATCACCCGGGCTGCTGCTCGAGGCATGCTTGCAGAACCCGACCCTCGCTGAGGGGAAGAGGACGTCCGATCGGGGTCTTGAGTTCTTGCCGGTAATCGATTCCGAGGCTGTCCAGGAGGGTGGCATGGAGGTCGGCCACCGAAACCGGTTCGGCTACATAGTCGCTTTTTTCTCCTCCGTCAGGGATAGGCTCGGCAGCGGTTTGGCCCACCACCTGGCCGCGGCGAAG
>JBILTQ010000549.1:0-2751 GCA_044371435.1 Pirellulaceae bacterium
CATGCTGCCAGTGGTCGCGACCTTCGAGCACATTCAGTTTCGGCGTGCGGCCGAATTCGCCACCGCAAACCACCAGCGTCGAAGCGAGCAGCTCCCGACGTTCCAATTCTTGGAGCAGGGAGGCAAGTGCCGGATCGAGGATCCGACACTGCTCTAGCTGCAATCGATGATTGTCGGCGTGCGAGTCCCAACCGTTCAACTCGACTTCGACACATCGCACCCCGCGTTCGATCAGCCGAACGGCGGCCAGGCACCCTCGGCCGAAGGCGGAATCCCCGAAAGCCTGTCGCAAGCTATGGCTTTCCTGCATGACATCAAAGGCCGATACCTGATCGCTGGCCATCATCTGCAGGGCTCGACGAGTCGCAGTGACATGCTGAGTTTTCTTGAGATCCAAGTCCGCGAAGCGTTGCCGGGCAAATTCCGGTTCGAGGATCTCCTCCAAAGCTGTTACCCGCCGTTCCAGGCGTTCCGAAGCGGCGGTACTGCGAAGGTTTGGAACGCGATGCCGCGGATCATCGACGCGGAAGGAATCATAACTCGCACCGAGATAACCGCCGCGTCCCGGCCATTGCCGACTCAAAATCGAGACATGACGCGGAATCTCCAAGTTATCGGTGGTCTGATGGCAGAGGATGGATCCCAGCGAGGGGTGGATCACCGTCGGGTCGGGACGCCAGCCGGTTTTCATCTGATACGTCGCTCGCTCGTGATCTCCCTCCTTGCCGAGGATCGAACGGACCAAAGTCACCCGATGGAGCTGTTCGGCCATCTGCGGTAAACCTGCGGCGATTTGGACCCCGGGCAACGAGGTGGCGATAGCTCGCGTCGAACCACCGATCACCGTACCGGGATGCGGATCCCATGTCTCCAGCTGACTTGGCCCCCCCTGCATCCAAAGAAAAATCAAGGACCGAGCTTTCCCCGGCGATTTCCCGCGAATGGTTCGCGGGTCCTCCCCGGCCTTGGCCAACGACTCGGCAATCCAAGTCAGGCTGAGTCCGCCGAGCGCCGCAACCGGCGAGGAGAGCCACGAGCGTCGAGATAACCGCCGATAGGATCGACAAGCTGGCCCCAAGGACCGATCGCAGGCGAGGTCGGACGGAAGGCCGTCAGGTATCATGCAGTCCCCCTCAATGGTTCCATAAAAACTCGGTGGAATTGAGCAAGCTCCAGTAGAGATCGGCGAAGACTTGCCCGCGTTCGCTCCCTTCTACGGCATGCAGGCGAGGGAGGAAGTACTCGAACTCCTTCGCCGTCGGTTCCCGATTCAGCACAGCCAAGTAAGCAGCCTCGAGCGCGGCCTGGTCGGATCCCGCCAGCAGGCTGATCTGCGTCGCCGCGTTCAGCCATGGATTATTTTCGATTCGCTGGCGAATGAATTTACCATTCATCACCAGCAACCGCTGGGGAATCGTCACCCCCTCGCCGACAAATTCGTCCTCGCCGCGGTCGCCGAAGGCGCGGGTAAAATCGCGCAAGGTCCCAAACCGCTCCAACTGCAAGAAGATCGGACTTTCATCGTCCACTAGCTGAAGCCGGCAAGCCTGATGCAGCGAGGCGGCCACCTGCTCGGGCCGTAGGGCTGTCAGCGGAAAGACCGCCCAAGCGGCTTCATGAGCGGCCGAGACCGGTTGCCCCATCAAACGCGAATCGCGACGGAAGGCCTGGGTCGCGGTAATGGTGCGGATCAATTGCCGCAAATCGAAGCGATCCTCGATGAAACTCTGTGCCAGCGCCTCCAGACCGGGAGGAAAAGGGCCATGCAACGGGAGGCTATCCACCGGCTCGACCATCGGCTTGCCGAACATCCAAGCCCACACACGATTCACCGTGGCTCGAGCAAAAGGAAGGTTGGAGCTGTCGGTAAGCCATGCCGCCAGCCGTTCCCTGGAGGAACCTGGCGATTGGTCGAAGCTTTCGCCGTAGGGAACTTGTGGTTCCAGCGTCTTCGGCTCGATATCGCCCAGCAGTGTCGCCTGGTACGGGCGCCGGCTATCCCGAAGCCCCGCCAGCGGATTCCTGGAGATTCCGACCCCAGCGTAAAAGGCGGCCAGATGATGGAAGTCGAGTTGCTTGCCACCCCGGCTGGCCTCGGCGTCGCCCAAAACGACATTTCCCAGGAAGTCATCATGGCACTGCAAACAATCGATTCGCATCCCGAGGAAAGCGCGGGCGGTACGTCCCGCCAAGGCAACCTCATCCACCTTCCGCCCCCCTTCTTTGGAAATCGTCGCTGTCAGGAAATTGACCTCGGGCTGGTTCGTCCACAATCCTTCGGCCGTGATCAACTTCCGCACCAAGGCATCGTAAGCGGTCCCTTTGGCTAACTCCTCGGCCAACCAAGTTTCAAAGCGTCGCCGCCGAAAGACTAGGAACGGTCCCTGCTGGGTCCCGACGAACGCCCGAGCCAATCGCTGGGCAAAATAATCGGACCAACGTCGATCCGAAAGCAGATGATCCGTCCACCATTCCACCCGCGCCGACGCATCGAAACTCTCGATGGCCCGCCATTCCTCCAGCGAAAGGGTGGAGCCAACCAAGCCCAGCGACAGCCGTCGGCAAATCGTCGCCCAATCCGCCATCCCGGCTGGTTCGAGCTGCATCGAGACGATGGCTTGATCGATCTGATCGTCGATCGCTTGTACTACCGCCCGCTTGCCAGCCCCGTGGGCTTGCCTCGCAGGGGCGACGGTCTGGACTTTGGGTTTGGCTTGCGGAAGCCACCAGGAACGTCCCCACCAACCCGCG
>JBILTQ010000040.1:0-22437 GCA_044371435.1 Pirellulaceae bacterium
GATGCGTACTTCGACCCCATACTCGAGTGGGGCTCCGTTCCACCGCATCGGGAAGGGAAACGGAGCGATCGAGTGGACTTCGCCGGCCAAGACCTTGCCTGGGTCCGCATCCAGTTCCAGCTGGGCTGACTGGCCGATTTTAAGCCGATTGACGTGCGATTCGTTAATTTTAACGTTGACTTGCATCCGACCGAGGTCCGGCAAGCGAATGACCGGTTGGTTGAAACGAATCATGGATCCCTCTTCGATGACCGTCGGGGAATTACCTCGATCGCGATCATTTGCGTAGACTACCTGACCGGCGGTGGGTGACTTGACGTTGCAATGCGCGATCTGTTCTTCGATATCTTTCAGCTTTTGCAAGCTCAAGTCGAGCGTGTATTGGGCAGCCTCAACATTGGCTTTCTGCTTCTCGATCTCGGCCTGGAATCCACCGATCATTTTGTCGCGAGTGAATTCCGAGTAGACGTCGAGGGCTCTCCGGGATGTAGCCACATCCTTTTTGGCTTTTTCCACGGCAAATTGGGCAGCCGATACCTGCAAGGCGTTGAGTGTCCCTTTGGCCGCCATCCGCATCGAAGAGTTCAATGCCAACTCGCTTTTCCGTAACTCCTCCTCGGCCACGAAGACCGCGGCTTCGAGAACTTCGCACTGTTGGATGAAGACCCCTTGGGTGAATTCGAGCAGCGTTCGCCCAGCATTATCGCGATCGCTTTCCGCTTGGATCAGGGCTGCCTTATCCTTGGCGGCGACGATTTTCTGGGCGATCAGTTCCTGCTGTAGCAAGGAATCATCGAACTGGACGAGGAAATCCCCTGCCTTCACTTGGGTACCTTCCTCGCAAATACGAACGATGGCGGTCCCGGAAGCCCCGCGTGACTCGACGAGGCATCGAATTTCGACGTGGCTGCTACTATCTACGTCGCCTGGTTCGGTGACGAAGGCTTCAAAGTCTCCCTTTTGAACCGCGTGCAGCAGCACCGTAGCGGAGGCATCGGACTGGCCGGAAAGATTGGTCCGTGACCAAGTGACCAGGCCGGCCAAGCCTACCGCAGCGACGACGGTCCACGTCAGGAAAAGGCCGAGTCGAACTGGCTTCCGGAGAGGCATAGTGGGAATCGAGGGGAGAGGAAGGGAGGGAAGCGTGGATCTCAGGACAGCTAACAGTATAACCTCCGCTCAACCGCCGCCCAAACCTCGGGCCAGCCTGTCGTTGCTCCGCGGCGGTGGTTTGCTAGCGCGAGGGCGGTTCGGCTGGAATTGCAGTCGTCGCCCGGCCTGCCTTGCTCGCCTTCCACGGCGTCGGGGTATCATGGGCAGCAAGCAGTCATTTCCGGACGCGGGTTGCGTAGGAGCGGGGAGAAGTCTGGGCACTCACTAGGGTGCGCCGGTTCGCTATTGTAGAATGGGACATTTCGTATTCCCTCTGTTGGCCCCTCCTCGACGGCCAAGCGAGCCTAGTCAGGGTTGGCGATGCCGTTACCGGTTCTTCCCTTTCGCGAACGCCCCTATAACCATGCGATCCACGTTTCAAGCTCGGCGGTCCTTCCTACGGCATGCTTCCGGAGCCGGCCTGGCTCTTCCTTTTTTCGAGAGCCTGCAATCGGCCAGCCAGGCGGCGTCTTCTCGCCCCGCTCTCCGCTTCGCCGTGTTTTACGTGCCGATCGGGGTGGTCCGCAAAGCATTTTTTCCTGGCGAGGCAAGCAATGCACCGGTCGATTTTGGCCGCGGCAATCAAGGCTGGGATGAATTCCGCGCCAACATCGCCAATCGCCCGGCGGGTAGGTATCCGTGGACCTGGACACCCACCCTCCAACCTTTGGAGAAGATGTCAGCGAAAGTAACGTTGATCACTGGCTTGGAGCGTCGTTATCAGGAGGGGAGCGATGTCCATGAGCAATGCGGTTGTTGTTTCCTGACCAGTTTGGCAAACTACGAAGGGCCAGCCAGTCGCATGCCGCAAGGACGCACCTTAGACCATATTCTGGCTGAGAAATTGGGAGCGGATACCCCCTTTCGCACGCTCGAGTTCAGTTGTAATTCGCATCAAGACAACAAAGAATCGATTCACTTCGACAATATCTCGTGGTACGGCCCTGATTATGTCGCCCCGAGTCTAAGGTCGCCACAAGCCGCCTATCGGCGAATGTTCGGCGGGGCTGGTAGCCATGGTTTGAAGCCAATCACCGACCTCGTGCTGGCGGATGCCGAGGAGTTGAGTCGGCGACTGGGGTATGCCGACCAACAGAAGTTACAGGAGTATTACGATTCGTTGCGGACGATCGAGCAGCAGATGAATCGTTTACGTAGAATGCAAGGCGAACTGGCGCGACTGTCCATGGACGAGCCGAGCGCCGCCTACCTGCCGCGCGGCGAGTATATCCGCTTGATGGGGGATCTTATGATCGTAGCCCTGCAGAGCGGTTTGACGCGTTGCACCACCATGATGATCGCTCCAGAACGTTGGGACAGCCCCTTCCTCTTTGAGGAGGTCTCCGATAAACCACTCAGTCACCATAAGATGTCTCACAATGCCAGTCAGTACGCCCGTGAATTGGAGAAGGTCGATGAATTCCATATGCGGCAGTTCGCTTACCTGGTCGAGCGGATGGATTCCATCGTCGAGGCCGACGGTCGAACGTTGCTCGACAACACCTTGTTCACCTTCGGTTCGGGGCTCGGCGATGGAGCCACGCATCAGTACGATCATCTGCCGATCGTGGTTGCTGGCGGGGCGGGAGGCCAGGTCAAGACAGGACTGCATGTGCACTGCCAACCGGCTACTCCGTTGGCGAACTTGTGGTTGACCCAAGCCAAGGTGCTCGGTCGGCCGTTGGAGCGGTTTGCCGACAGTCTTGGGCTGGTGGAGGATTGGCTGGTATGAGCAATCATCGCTGGCTTCGACGGGCAGGAATGTTTTTCGTGGGCTTCCATAACCATGGCCGATGGGGACAACCCCGCTTTTGGGGGCGGAATCTATTGGCCATGCAGCGGCGGTCGATCGAGCGTTCGGCGTGGGTCGCTCTGGGGTGGCTCGGCTGCTGGTTCCTGCCGCTGGCAGTGGCCGGGGCTACCGAGGATCGCCTCCTCCTGGAGTTGCTCAGCCAGCATTGCTTGGATTGTCATGGCCAGGCAGCGGATATTGCCGGCGAAGTGCCGCTTGATCTGCGATCGCGTGAAGCCTTCGTCGCCAGGCCGGAGCTGCTGTCGCGGATGGTCGAGGCGGTGAGGGATGCCGAGATGCCACCGGCGGAACATTCTCGATGGACCGCGGGTGACCGCCAACGCTTTTTAGCCGGTCTCGAAGCCTGGCTGGCCGACAGCCTGTTGCATGCGGCCTACCCCAGGACTCCGATCCGCCGCATGACACGCTTGCAATACAGCAATACCGTGGAGGACCTTTTGGAATTGAAGGTCGAGCTCTTTGCGTTGCCGGAAAGGACGCTGCGCGAATACAACGACTATTTCCAACCGGCCTCGGGAAGCATGCCGCCGCGGGTGACGGTCGGAAATCGAGCCTTGGGGAAATCGCAACTGATCCAAAAGCGGTTAGCCGGCGTGGCGCCTTTCCCGCAGGATCTGCCGGCCGAATACGGTTTCGATAACCAGGGTTCAAACCTCACCCTGTCCCCGTTGCTGATGGAATCGCTGTTGACCTTGAGCCAATCGATCGTCCACAGCCCCGATTTCGGGCCAAAGACCTGTGGCTTGTGGGAGGGATTTTTCCTGGCTAACGAGACACGGGGACCGGACGACGATGAGTTGCGGCGGCGGCTGCAGGGATTTCTCGATCGAGCTTTTCGGCGCGATACCGAACAAGCGGTGGTCGAGCGGTACCTGCAGTTCGTCCGCGCCCGCTTGGCTGCCGGTGTTGACTTCACCGAGACCATGAAGGAAGTGGTGGCTGCGGTCTTGGTCTCGCCGAAGTTCCTCTATCTCTACGAGGAAGCTACCGAAGGCGACCAGCCACAGCTGATCGACGACTTTGAATTGGCCTCGCGGGTCTCGTTCTTCCTCTGGGGGAGCATGCCGGATGACCGTTTGCTGGCCTTGGCCAACGCGGGGCGGTTGCATGAGCCGACGGTTTTGTCCGCCGAATTGGAGCGGATGATGAATGATCGGCGGATGAAGCGATTCTGCGACGCCTTCCCGCTGCAGTGGCTGCAGCTGGAGAGTCTTATCGCCTCGACCCCCGATCCGGAAGTGTACAAGGATTTCTATTTCCTCGGCGATGTTTACCGGGGCAGCAGCCATATGATGCTGGAGCCGTTGTTAGTGTTTGAAACGGTATTCGTCGAGAACCGCAGCATCCTCGACTTTATTCACTCGGAATACAGTTACCGCAGCGACCTGCTCGACAAGTTCTATCGATTCGAAGCGACCAAGGGTGGTAAACCGACGCAGTATGAGTTTGATCGGATTCCGATCACCTCTCCCCGCGAAGGAGGAGTGATCACCACAGCGGCGGTCCTGACGATGACTTCCAACGCCCGCCGCACGCAGCCGATCACCCGCGGCGCTTGGCTGGTGAGTGCGATTTTCAACGATCCCCCGCCGCCCCCGCCGGCGGATGTCCCGCCGCTGGAGGAGGGCTCGTTGGTCGATGAACGGAGTTTGACGCTGCGCGAAAAACTGTCGCTCCACCAGACCCGGGCTGACTGTGCCAGTTGCCATGCCAAGATCGATCCTTTCGGGTTTGCCTTGGAGAATTTCGACGCGATCGGCCGTTGGCGCGATCGTTATGAAGACGGTCAGGCCATCGACGCCGGCGGACAGCTTTTTCATCGGCTCCCCTTTGCCTCCATCGAGGAATTCAAAGAGGGGCTAATGGCCGAGAAGGATCGCTTTACGCGGGCTTTGGCCGCTCATCTACTGCAGTACGCCTTGGGGCGCAAAATTGAGCTGCGCGACCAGGCGGCCTTGGATGGGATCACCCAAGCGACGGTGGGGGACGGCTACCGACTGCGGGCCTTGATCAAGCATGTAGCGATGAGCGAACCGTTTCAAACGAAATTTCATCCGCGGCCGACGGAAGCGAGGCCGGCCGGCAGACTCAAGCGGGCTGGCGATTGACGGCGGTGCGGTGACGACGCGGAAGTTGAGTCCGATGGGGCTTAGCGATTTCTATAATCGTTAAGCTTTCGAGCACTGCGGAGTGTTGGAAAAGGGCACACTAATCGCATCTATGGAGCGTTCGAGGGCTGCTGAGACATGCTCGGGTGGATAAGCTTTCGGCAATCGTCCCTCGAAATAAAACACACGAGCGGTTTGAGGGGTGGTTAGGAAGCTATGCTGCGTGATATCAAGAGATAAGCTGGTTGAAGCGATAACATCAAACTGCCGAAATTCTGCTTTCCCAAGACGAGCGTGCCTATCTAAACCATCAGTTTAGAAATTTTTTTACGAAGTATATGAATTGACGCTCCGTGCGTTCCGAGGAAGCTTTCGCCACCGACATCGATGTAGAATGGTTTATTTTAGGTAGCGCTAGCGTCTATCTTTGGGGTTGATAAAAGCCTTGTACAAATAGCTTGCAAAGGCCCCTCGGGGCTAGAAGTCACTATGCGAGTAATTGCTTGCGTAGCTCTTCCAACCGGTGTTTTCGTCCAGGATTCTGATTCGTCGGATCACCCAAGGCTTCCTTAAAAATCAATTGCGCTGCCTCGCGACGCCCTTGAATAACCTCATAGGTTGCGAGGATGCCGATCCGCTGATGCTGTGCCACAACTAACCATTGAGAGGCTCGGTTTTCTCGCAATTCATGAATGACGGCATCGAGGTTACCGAATTTTTCGAAGAAGGGTTCTCCAACCTCAGCAAACTCTGCCAGGAAGCTATCAGCTGACACAGCGGCTTCCGCATCGTTACTGAATTCCCACTCGTAAAATTCCCTTGAGTCAGCCAGTAAGTGAATCGGACATACAATCGAAGGAAGCGACTTCTCGACTTTGCCATTCATAAGCAGTTCAAGGGTCTCGAACTGAAGGCCAAGGGTGCAGGTGAACTTTAATTTGCCGTCTTCCATTCGGGAGGCTGCGGTAATTAGATGAGTACACTCTCGCACCTTTCTTCGAAAAACCAAGGGTGAAACTGGCTCGAAGCCAAGGCGGGCGAGTCGAATTAGAAGCTTGTCGTGAAGGATCCTCTTCAGTGCAATAGACATCCGGGAACCTACCATGAGATTTTTATACAATCTTCGATGAAGAGCCCTTTGTTGTTTCCCATCGCGTTCAAGCCGCCGTTCATTCGCAACCATCTATCCGCCGCAAACTGCTGTCGTGCTGCGGCGTCGAATCGTTGGAAGGCATGTTGGGAAGACTTAATTTCGACACCTGTTATTGGTCCATTCCCGTTTCGTACTACCAAATCGTATCGACGTCGACCGAACGGTGTCCGCACGGAGACTTCTCGGCCGAGCACTGCGTATCCATTCTTTTGTGCCGTTGAAGCGAAATCATCAACAGCTGAAGAACCAGGACTGGCTTGTCCAGGTCGAGTTTTCGACGCGAATTGTCCAAGGGAGTTTCTCGGCTGCTCGCAGCTATTGTGGACGAGGATGCCATCGGCGGAAACATGGTAGACATGCTCGCCGTGGACTTCCAGATTGAAAACCCGGGCTTCTTCGGTGAGTCGCTCGATGGAGGCGATTCGGATGGTCCCCTCGAGCGTGCGAAGCGTTTCCCCGACCTGCAGTTCTTCGGCCAGGACAAAATCGTTCCGTTCGACCGAAAAAATGGGGTGGTTGGCGGTGACTCCGATCGGGGACTCGACCCCGTCGAGCGTCAAAGACAGGATCCCGTCGCGAATGTGGGTGAAGGTTCCGGTGACGATGCGCCCGAGCCCTGGGGGAAGAGCGGGGCAAGGATCCATGGCTAGAACGGTGGCCGGCCCGTCCAGCCCTTGTTCGGGGATGATCAGATGGATCTCGGCTCCAACTGCTGCTTGGCAAGCTTCCAGCCAGTCGACGGGACGCAGCAGGGTGATGTCAAAGCGGTCCTCCGCGGTCGCCATTACGAGGCTTACTTGGCGCCAGCTGGCGGGATCGATCGCGGCATCCAGCCGATCCCAACTGGGGGCGGCTTGAGGATCGCCGATGGCCAACTGGCGAATCTCGTCGTCGATGAAGGTGCCGACTCGATCGCCGACACGGATTTGTTCGATCGCCTTGAGCGGCTGGGAGATGCTCGGCAGGCTCGAAGGGGAGGCGGTCGCCAGCGAGGTAAGTTTGGTTGGCCCAAGCGGCGTTTGGGGGGGAGTTGAGCGCTGGGCGGTGAGCCAGAAGGCACCGCCGAGGATCAGCCAAGCGGTTAACCAGAGGGATGAGGTGCGACCGATCGAGCCGATGATTTTGGGGAATGATTTACGGGTCATGATGAGTTCCTGAAGGATCTTATTTGGTTTGGAGTTTCGGCGAAGGAATGCTTGGGAGGGATGGTGGTCAGGCCGCCAGACGCGTCCATCGCCCTTGCTCGCATAGCATTTCGGCGATGCCATCTCCCTCGCGATCCCAAGGGGTTCGCGGGTTGGTTTCCTCGAGTTCTTCGGTGAGACCATCGCTGTCTGTTCCCATCCCGTCGTATTGGCTGAGGACGCCGTCGACCGCTTGGCGATGCTGGGCTTGCCGGCGCCGTCGACGGAGTTGACTTTCCGAGAGGACCGCCCCGGCGACACCGATCAGCACGCAGGTACCCGCCATGACTTCGTTGGAAGTCGCTTCGACGAGGCGAGACTCGTCGTCATCGCCAGCTTCGACCAGCAGCGTCGGGTCTTGGGCTACCGGCGTGGAATCCCAGTCCGCCATCACGACATCGGTTCCTTCGACAAAGCAGTTCTGGCCGCGCCAAGCGCGGAAACCGTTTTTGAAAGCGGAACCGGCGCTGAAGGCCAGCATGACCGCCTGGACGGTCGCATCACCTGCTCGGGCAGCCCGCTCCTCCGGCGTGAGGAAGAGGTTTCGTCCGGTCGCGATATCCTGATTCATGGCTGCCTCGTAACCGGCGGACAAGCCGATCGCATCGGCGATCCCGCCAAAGGTCGCTTGCCCACCGGTCTGACCTTCACCCCAACGGTTCATTACGGCGCCGTAGGCGTTTTTGGCCAGGAAAGCCAAGCCCGCCAAGCCTGCTACTATCCCCAAGACGCAAACGCTGATGCCTGTAATCGCTGCGATAATCTTGATGGCAACGATGGCGACGACCACGAAGACAATCGCTAGGGCGGCGGTCGTGATAAAGGACCAACCGATGCTCCACCATGTCGACCGTGGCCGAGGGTTGATACCGACATAGGTGGCGGCATCGGCAGCGGCTACGTTGGCGACTTGGAGGGTCGCGCTCGCATTGGCTCGAGCTACTTCAATGCCAGCCAGGGTGATGGCATAGGCCTTGTGGGCGCTGGCGACGTCGCTGGTGTGCTGGATACGCGGTCCAGCCAAGGCATTGATCATGGTCGCGGCAGCAGCGGCCACGGCCCCTTCGTAGGCAGCGTAAGCATGCCAAACCGTATCGGCCCAGGTGGCGCCAGCGGTCGCTTGGATGGAGACGAAATCGACCCAAGCTGGCCAGACCTGGTTGGAGTAATCGTGGGCGGCGCGGGCGTAAGCTTTCTTATGGAGCTTACCCGCCTTGGCAGCGGCCGCGGTCCATTTCACGTGCGCGGCCGACATCGCGTTTTTCCAAGCGACTTCGGCAGCGGCCTCGCTGGCCACCCAAGCCGTCGCGGCCTCGGCAACCGTCCCCGTGTAAGCCTCGGCAGCCGTCGCTTCTTCTGCTACCCAGGCGGAGGCAGCTGCCGCCACGGCGTTTTGGTAGGCTTCGCTGCCCGCGGCGACGGTAGCGACCCACGCCGTATTCGCGCTGGCAACCGCTTGCTGGTATGTCTCCCAGATACCAGCGTGGCCGACGGTGAAGGCGTGGGCGGCGGCCGCCACGGTCAACTCGTAAGTCGCCCAGGCTCCGGCCGCGCTGGCCATCCAGGCGGCGGCAGCGTTCGCGTTGGCGATCGCCTCGGCTGAGGCGGCTGCTTGGACAGCATTTGCGCGAGCGGCGGCGGCAGAGACAAGTGCGATGGTGGCAGCGCTATCGGCAGCGGTGGCGGCCGATACATAGGCGGCCCAGGCGTGCGCGATCGCAGCTTCGCGATAGGCCCAGTGGGTCCCTTCGGCGACCGCCCAAGCGTCGGTGACCGCCACGTGGGCCATGACGATCGAGAGGATTGCCGAAGTCCAAGCCGTCGATTCGGTAGTCACCCAAGCGATAGCGGCGGAGCCGGCTGTCGCCACGAAGCTATCTTCGGCCGCCGAGACGGTGACGACCCAAGCGGTATTGGCGGCGGCCAAGGCCAGTTGCTGGGCTTCCCAGGCTGGCACCACCATGATCGTCCACTGGTTGGCCGCACTCGACTCGGCGATGGCCTGCGCCTTGATGGCTGCCGTTTGGGCGACCATCCACGCTTCGTCGGCGGCGGCCAGGGCGTTTTGCAGGGTAGTGTTGGCGGCTGCCACCGCGGCTACCTCGGTGGCGGCGGCGGCGGCATACGCATTCTTCTTGGTGGTCAGGGCGGCTGCCATATCTTTGGCCAAGGCCTCATCGGCGGCCGCCACGGCATTTTTCATGGTTTGCTTGGCCACCGCCTCGCGGCCGGTCCACGTCTGATCGGCGGCCGCGACGCGGTTTGCGTAGACTTCACCCGCGTCGGCCATCGCCTCCCGATAGCTTCTGGTGGCGGCCGCGATAGCTAACTGGTAGGTGGAGGTGGCTCGAGCTTGAGCTTTGGCAAAGACTGCATCGGCGGCTGCTTGGGCTGCCTTGAAGTCTGCTTTGGCGGGTGCCACCTCATCGACGAAGGCTTGTTGGGCGGCCGCATTGGCCGAGTCCTTGACGGTTTCTGCGGTGGTTTTGGCGACAGCCAGAACTTTCGCGGCCTCGGCCAGGTTCGTTGTTTTGGTAACGTTAGCCGGTCCGAGGGCGGCGGTGATGTTGGCGGCTGCGATAGCCTCCGCGATGGCGTAGTTCTTCTTCGCCTGATTGAGGGCATCGTGGGCGGCTTGCATGTTGAATGTCGATCCACCACCGTTCATCATGTCCTGCATGTGGGATGACATCTGTCGGTGGAACGTCTCCACCGCCACCAGCAAGGTTTCATTGGCCGCTTCGAGGGCTGGTCGCTGGGCATCCTGAGCCGCAATCATGGCGGCGTTGAATGCACGCTCTTCTCTCAGCTGTGCCTCGTCGAAGGTTTCCTGGGCTTCTTCGACCCGCTCGGCGTAGGTCCTCGCTGCGGCTTGCATGGCCGCTTCCATGCGCGTGGTTGCGCTGGATACTTTGGAATCCAAAGTGGCTTGAGCGGCGTCGATCGCCGCTTGACGCGTGTCGCTGGCGGCTGCGTTAGCGGCGAAGCGTGCTGCTTGGGCTGCCTCTTGCTTCGCATCGTATGCATCGCCTTCAGCTTTCGCTATCGCCGCATGGGCCTCGGCCGCCGCTCGCACCGCTGCTTCGTATTGCTCGTCCGCTCTGGCAACCTCGTCGTCATAGGCCCTCTGGGCCGAATCCACCAACCCTTTCCGCTGCGCGCTGGCCGACTGGGCAGCCGCCTGATAGGCATTGTCGGCAGCTCGTTCGGCGGCCAGGCGAGCATCTTCGGCAGCCTTGGAAGCGTCGCGGAAGATGGCCTGGGCAGCTTGAGTTGCTGCCGTATGGGTCGCCGCCGCCGCTTCGAAGGCCGCGACTTTGGCTGCAGCGGCCACGGCGAGAGCCGCGTTGTAGGTTGCGTTGGCTGATTCCACGACACCATCCAAAGCAGCTTGGGCGGCGTCGACGGCGGCCTCGTAGGTTGCATTGGCGACAGCCACGGCCGCATCGAGGCTGTCCTGAGCGGCATCGATCGCAGCTTCATAGGCATCCTCGGCCCGCTCGACGGCGGCCAGGTAGGTAGCCTTCGCAGAGGCGAGGGCCTGCTGATAAGCCGGATGGCCGGCTACATCCAAAGCGCCGGTCTGCGCTTCGTCCTGCGGTCCATTCCGGTAAACGAAGTCGGCTACGGCCACCGCGCCATTGAAATTCGCTTTGGCGATCGCCAGCGCGGCGTTGCGGGTCGCCAGGATATTTCCTTTCGCCGCTTCGAAGACCGCATTGGCCCCGTCGAGCGCGGCTTGCCTGAGGGCAGCGGCAGCAGCGAGGCTGTTATCGTAGCTAGCGTTCGCTTGCGCGATCAGGCTATCGCGTTGAACGCCGGCCTGAGCAACGGTCGCCTCGTAGGCGGCGGTCAGGTTTGCCAAATCATCCTGGTAGCTTTGGTAGGCCGCATCGGTTGCCGCCTTGTAGGTGGCGTTCGCATCGTTCACCACGCTTTGGAAAGCTTCGCCGGCGGTCGCTACCGCTGCCTGGTAGGTAGCATCGGCTGCTTGGACCGCCGCGCGATAGTCGGCGTAGGCCGCTTGGACGGCATCGTCATAAGTTTTGTTGGCATCGGTCAGCGTTCGTTGATAATTACCATCAGCAGCGGCTTTATCCTGGTCATAGTCCTTGTTGGCTAGAGCCAGGGCCGCTGCCAGTGCGTCGTCGGCCGCTTGGGTGGCTTGTTGGTAGGCTTGCCGCGCCGTCTCCAGCTTGCGCTGGTAGGTTTCCTTGGCTGGATTAACCTGTCCCCAGTAGGCGTCGGTCGCCGTCTTCCTGGCATCTTCGTAGGTTCCCCAGGCGGCCTTCTCAGCGTCATCAAAAGCTTTTTTGAGCCGCTGCGATTCGACTCCCAGGGCGGCATCGGCCGCGGCAATAGCGGCATCCCGGTCGGTGGCCGCTTTCTCCTCGGCAGTGGCTGCCGCTTTGTTGGCAGCTTCGAAGGAGGCTTTGGCATCCGACAGGCTGGGAGTCGCGGGGGATGATCCCGCCGCACTGCCGCCGCTCGCGGCCGACGAGGTCCCGCCGGCACCAGCTGCGCCCGTCATGGAAGGGGCTCCGGCAGCAGGCGCCCCGGCCATCGGAGCGTTGGAGGTGGGCGCCGTGGAGTTTGAGGGACTGGTATTGGCACCCGAAGGTGCCGGGGCAGGCGATGCCGATGGGATCGCGGAAGACGACGAGTTGGATGTCGACAGCGGGCTGACGGAAGGGGAGGCACTTGCGTAAGTGACGCTAGCCGGAGACGCGACGTTGGAGGTCGCTTCGGTACTGGCCGTCGCTACAAAACTGGATACCGATTCTTCGGTCGGAACTCGCATCGCGTCCAAGGATGAGAACGGGTTGCCGCTCATTGTCATCGGCGAGCTGCTTATCGGTGTGGCATCCAGCATCTCTCGCTTTTCAAGGACTTCGAGCATGAACAGCCGACGACGCTCGCGCGAGGGCTTCTTCCAACGTGCTCGAGACTTACGCTGTCGACTTGGGGGGGGGGCGGTGCGCACTGCTTTCGCGTCCATAGCGATACCCGGGAGGGAGTAGAGAAAGGGAAAGAGCATCAGGAAGAAGAAGTCACCGCGACCATTCGCTGCACGAGCGACGGCGGAAAAAGCCGGCTGGGATGGGCTACTTGTGGTTCTAACTAGCCTGAATTCCCGACTTCAAGAATAAAATGGGTAAATTGCGGGTTTTACGATGGCTGCGCGGCTGGCAAGCAGAGGTTCGCTTCAGGCCGTGGGAACGATGGCTACCGTGGGTGAAAGAACGTGTCGCTCCTCAGGTATTTCTAGGGAAACGACAAAGGAGCGTCTGGATAAACCCGGGTTAGCTCAAAGGCCCTCGGCGTTTTGTGTTGGACGAAGGGATGGATGCGGGAACGATTCGTTGCCGCGATTCCCGGAAAACCGAGTCTATGCTTGGAAGCGAACCGGGGCTCGGTCAGTTCCACCGCGACGAGGAGCCCCCGAGCAGGATGAGCAAGGCCAGCAGCGTGTAAAGGATCGCGACCAGGAGGATGGGGCCGCCGGCGATCAGCAAGGCCAAGCGAGGCATAACCGAGTAGCGGCAGCCAAGGCTGGCCAGGAACGCGAGGAAGATCAGGGCGGCAGTGATGGCCATCGTCGAGCCAGGTGGTTTGGTGATGGCGGGCTGCTGAGAAAGATGCTCGAGCAGGTAGAGCAGCGATCCCCCTTGGAGGACCCAGGATCCCAAGAGGAGTAGGGATAGCAGGGTGGAGGGAGTGGCACGGGGCGTACCCGCCGCGGCGGTGGAGTTGGAAAAGAATGCTGCCATGGCGCCCAAACCGACGAGCATCGTCCATACCAGCGTCGAAATGCCGGCAACGCTTGCGAGACTCTGAGGCGCCAGCCCATAGCCCCAAGGGATCAACCAGCCAGCGACATAGTTTTTCCAGGAAAGCGATGTCTCGGATGCGGACAGCAGCAACCAATAACCAGCCGCGCCACATGAGCAGGCCATCCATGCTCCGCAAGCCAAGGCTGGGAGCAGCTCCCAACGGCGTTCGAGGAACCATCCCATGCCAGTGGCCAGCGCAATATGCAACAAGGAAATGACGGCAGTGATCATGACTTGCTCCATCGAAGGTGAGTATGTTGATGGGTCGTAAGCCGTCAACGAGCGACTGGGTAGCATCGTGCTGTTCGGGAAATGAACTCTAGGTTTTCCGGAGGCGATTCGAGCCGAAGCGGATTGGCTGTTCGATAAGTTTCGTCGAGATGAATGCGATAAGTAGCTGGCATGCTCACCCCCTATGAAGGAGCATCATCGAAGTCGACTCGCATCCTGGAAAGATGCTACCCGCTCAGATCTCGCTTTTCCCTCGCAGGCAAATATTAGCGAAAAAGGTGCGGACCGTCTGGGGAAGCCTTCAACCAAGGTAGGGCTGCGAATGGAAACAGAGCTGGGCCTCGCTTGGGAAGTTTTTTCAGACCTTACCTTATCCGAGACCACCAAACAGTCTTGAAGCCAAGCGGTATGTTTGGTCTTCGCCGCGGGGGGCTCGCCAACTTTCCTGCAGGATCCGAGCAGTTATCGTATGGGAGGCAGGGTGGCGAAGACAGCGCTTGGTCTGCCTAGGTTGCTCTCGGAAAGCGGGAACGGACCTGCTGCCTTTGGATCCGGGGCCTCGCTTTCCCAACGGACAATGCTTAACACCGATCAAGGTCGGACTGCGGGACAGCAGCGGAGACGGTGATAATTTTCTAGTTGGTTGATGGGGACGAGACGAGAGGGGGTCAAGTGACTTACCTTCGAGTGGTCGTTGGTCGAACATGTTGGCAGCGCTGTGCCTGGCGAGAGGGCGAGAAAGAGGTTGGCTGGGATCGGCAGACGCTTCCGTTCCTGGGCAAGTGCCCTGAAGGCTGGGGCTTTGCCTGCCAGCGGGATGAATATTTTCGTGGGTTGGACCAACAAGGCAAAGCATCCCCTCTCTCTCTCCAGTTGCTGAAAAAATTTATCCGCGCCAAAGTTTCTCTATTCAACCTCTTTTGCCAGTGGGCATTGTTTTGCCAGTGCATGGTGGGGGAGTGGAGAGCGGAGGGGGAGGAAGATAGAATCTGGGCTCCGGCGCGTGGCGTGGTAAGCCCGCGGGGTTCGAAAGTTATGCCCCCGGAAAGACTAGGAGCGAAAGGTTTGCCAGTGGTACCTGGCGGTCGTGTTCCTTGGCGCTTTGATGTGACCGATCGTTCGCCGAGCTTCTGGCCATGGAGATCTGGGGGAAGCTGGAGGTCACTGGATCCGAGACACTTCGACTGCAAATGATGTGGCTGGTATGAAAATCAAGGAAATGCAGCTCTTTCGCGGGCCAAACCGTTGGTCTTCCCGGCCGGTATGGCTGTTGAGGTTCTCTCCGATACCGGATGTGGATGCCCGCTTAGCGCAGTTGGTTCAGGGAATCGAACGTTGTTATCGGCTGGTAGGTTTGGAGTTGGCATCGCATCCACCTTTCATCGATGGAGCCACGGAGGATCGCTGGTTGCCGGTAGAGTTCGAAGAGGAGGCCTTCACCCGCGAATGCGTGCAACTGGTTTTGGGGTGGTTGGAGCGGTTCGCTCCTGATCCTTTGCAAATGACGGCGACGGATGAACGCCGGGTGGTGGACTTAGCTGACGACTTGCGGTTAGGCCCCAGTTCTCGAGCGATGATCGAGGCTGCTACAGCTCGGCGTATTCCCTACTTTCGCATGAACGAAGGGAGTCTCGTGCAGTTGGGCGAGGGGAAGCATCAGCGCCGGATCTGGACAGCCGAGACCGATGCGACCTCGGCCATTGCCGAAGCGATCGCCAGCGACAAGCAGTTGACGCGTTCGATCCTGGCGGCGATCGGCGTCAATGTACCGCTGGGGCGTCTGGTGGCCGATCGGGACGATGCATGGCAAGCGGCCCAGGAGATCGGCTTACCGGTTGCGGTCAAGCCAGCCAACGCCAATCATGCTCGAGGGGTTTCACTCGAATTGAACGATCGTGAGGCGATTTTGGCTGCCTACGATTGGGCATGTACCGACGGTCAGACCGATAAGATCATGGTCGAGCAATTCATTGTCGGCGACCATCACCGTGTCTTGGTCGTCGGCGATCGGATGGTCGCTGCGGCGCGTGGTCAGCGCGAATACGTCGTCGGCGATGGGCAGCGGACGATCGCGGAATTGGTGGCGGAGTTAAACAGCGATCCGCGGCGGGGAGAAAACTATACCGACCCGTTGGGTTTGGTGCCGCTCGATGAAGCCGCCTCGATAGTCCTTTCCAAGCAGCGGATGACGTTTGATACCGTCCCTGCTTCCGGCCAACGGGTGTTGGTCAAGCATGTCGGAGACTTGATCGAGGACTGCACTTCGCGGGTGCATCCATCGACGGCGGCGATTGCCGTTTTGGCGGCGCAGGCCATCGGATTGGATATTGCTGGTATCGACATGGTGGTGCGCGATATTGCGAAACCGCTGACCTCGCAGCGGGGTGGGATTGTCGAGGTGAACGCTGGGCCTAGTTTGACGCCGCACGTAGCGCCGCTGCGCGGCGCGCCGCAGCCGGTGGGTGAAGCCATCGTCGAGATGCTCTTCCCGGCCGGGGGTGTCGCTTGCATTCAGAGCGTGGTAGTGATTGGGGGCGAGCCCTTGCCAGCCGTCGCGACCGCCCTGGATGAGGGAGGGCGGCAAAGCTCCCGCTGCACCGCCCTCTTCACTCCCGGTCAGATTTGGCTGGATGGTCGTCCCGTGCCAGCCCGCACTTCTGCCTTTGAAACGATTCAAGGGTTGTTGATGCACCCCCGGTTGGAGAAACTTACTGTCGTTTGCCCATGGGAAGAGGTGCTTGAGGCGGGGTTTCCTTTGACTCGGGCGGACGCTTTAGTCCTGGCCAGCGATCTGTTGGAAGCGATCGATGCTCGCCCCCAAGCCTTAGCCCGTTTAGCGACATCCATCCGGCATTTGGCCGGTACTTCGGGGAAAATATGGATTCCTCGCGAAGCTTTCGATCGCTGGCGGCTGCAGCTCGAGTCGGCTGATCTGCCCGCCGAGCGACTGGTAGCTTTTGCCAGCGTTGAGGACTTAGTGAGGCAGTTGAGCGGCTAGCAGGGAAGGTGGCTTTACCCGGTCGAGCTCGAAACGCGAGGGTGCTGCGGCCTCGGTTTGCAGGTTTGCAGCCTCATAGATATCCCTGGTTGGGATAGGAGTCGCCAAGTTCGTACCGCGACGGTGGTCGCCGCAGGCCGCTTTTCGCGGTTGGTCGACAGTGTGGGTTGGCAAGGCGGCGAAGAACGGTAAGCTGAAGAGCTCGTTGTTTCATTCGATATTATTTCGCAAAGCCATGTTCCAGCATTTACCGACCGCTCCTCCCGATGCCATCCTGGGCTTGACCGATATTTTCGCCAAGGATCCGCGGCCTCACAAAATCAACCTGACGGTCGGGGTGTATCGCGATGAGCGGGGACAGACGCCAGTCTTGGATTCGGTTAAGGAGGCTGAGCGGCGTTTAATCGTCGAAGAGACGACGAAAGGTTATCTGGGGATCGACGGGCATCCGGGGTACCTTCGGGCGGTGGTTGGTTTGGTGACCGATGGTGTGGTTGAATCGGAACGGGTAGCGGCGGTGCAGAGCCCTGGTGGTACCGGAGCGCTGCGCATCGGCGCGGAGACGATCGCCAAATTCTTTCCCCAGGCGCGGGTCTGGGTTAGCAATCCGACTTGGGCCAATCACCATTCCATTTTTGAAGCGGCGGGGCTGAAAGTCGAAAGTTATCCGTACCTTGGGGCTGACAAGACATCCTTGGATTTATCGGCGATGTTGCGGTGTTTAGAGGATCAAGGTCGTGCGGGGGATTTGGTCTGCCTGCATGCCTGTTGCCATAATCCGACCGGGATTGATCCGCAGCCGGCTGGTTGGGAAGAGATCGCCAGGTTGCTTGCGGCCAAAGGGATGTTGCCGTTCATCGACTATGCCTACCAGGGGTTTGGCGATGGTTTGCGCGAGGATGGCCATGCCATCCGCACCCTGCTCGCCGCCAATCCCGAGGCGGTGATCTGCTCTTCTTTTTCCAAGAATTTCGGCTTATACAGCGAACGTATCGGAGCAGTCCTAGCGGTGCTTGAACGCGGGGAGCATCGGGAGGCGATGTTGAGTCAGATGAAGCAGACGGTACGCGCGAACTATTCCAATCCGCCGCGGCACGGGGCGTCCGTGGTAGCTACGATCCTCGAGGATCGTACCCTGCGTCAGCAATGGGAGGGGGAGGTGGCGGCGATGCGGATGCGGATTTCAGCCATGCGGCAGCAGTTTGTCGAGGGGATGTCCAAGACGGATGCCAAGCGTGATTTTCGCTTCCTGCTTCAGCAGAAAGGGATGTTTTCCTACACTGGGCTGACGCCGTTACAGGCCGATTGGTTGAAGAAGGAGCGGGCTATTTATCTGGTCGGGACGGGGCGCATCAATGTAGCCGGTATTAGCCCGCAAACGCTGGATTACCTCTGCCAATCGATCGCTGAATGCTTGCAGGCAACCGCCAGCTGATCGGTACCTAATGGCCAACTGATGGGTTATTTGCTCGATACTCTGTATGCGTTGGGGCTGCTGCTTGCCAGCCCATGGCTTGTGTATCGAGCCTTGCGTACCCATCGCTATCGGGAAGGGTGGGGGGAGAAACTTTTTGGGAATGTGCCACGTCTTGCCAGGTTGCGAGAACCAACGCCGCAGCCTCAGCGCAGTCTTGGACCGGTGGTATGGTTTCATGCAGTGAGCGTGGGTGAGGTTCAACAATTGCGAACCTTGGTCAACGCGTTTGTCATCCGCTACCCGCAGGCGCGGATCGTCCTGTCGACCACGACCAGCAGCGGGATGACGCTGATGCGGTCGCTGTTTCCGGGGTATGACAAGTTCTACCTGCCTTTGGATTTTACCTGGTCGGTACAGCGGGCTATCCACCGGCTCGGGCCGCGATTGATCGTGTTGATCGAACTAGAGGTTTGGCCGAATCTCATCGCTGCAGCCAAGAAGGCGGGAGCGGGGGTGGTCATCGTCAACGCCCGATTGAGCGAACGGAGTTGGCAAGGGTACCGAAGGTTGGGCTGGTTTTTGCGTCCGGTCTTTGGCCAGCTGGACTGGGTAGCTGCCCAGGATCGGTGTTATGCCGAGCGTTTCCTGACGATGGGGGTAGGCGCGGAAAAGGTGTCGGTGGTCGGTAACCTCAAGTTCGATGGCGCCGAGTTCGATCGTCAGCATCCGGAAATTGAGATTCGCCGCCGTCAGTTACAACTGGCCGAGGGCGACTTCGTGTGGGTGGTCGGTAGTACCCAAGCTCCGGAGGAACGCTATGCCATCGAAGCCTTCCTGCGACTGCGGGAGCGGATCCGCGGTCTGAGGATGATCCTGGTCCCTAGGCATCCCGAGCGATTCGAGGAAGTGGCCCGTTGGTTGGAAGAGGCCGGGCTCCCCTACCACCGTCGGTCGCAAGGCTTGCAGCCAGCCGTCCCCAACTGGCAAGTGTTGTTGGGTGATACCATCGGCGAATTGCGTTGGTGGTGGGGCTTGGCCGATCTGGCTTTTGTGGGCGGGAGCTTCGGTGATCGGGGAGGTCAGAATATGATCGAGCCGGCAGCTTTTGGGGTGGCGACCGCTGTCGGTCCCAACACCAAAAATTTCGCCGATACCATGCGTTTACTCCGCGAGGCCAAAGCGATCACCGAGCTCGACCAGCCCGAAAAGCTGGCCGGTTGGGTGCTCGAATATTGGGAACAGGAAGAATTGCGGCGGGAGGTAGGCAGTCGCGCACGAGCTACGATCGCCGAGCATCGTGGGGCTTTGGGCCGTACCCTCGAGGGGTTGGCTCCATGGGTGGTCTGAAAACCGCTGGCGGTATAGGAGACTTCCCTGGTCGAGTTGGCGAGCATGGTTCCACCGCTGGCGGGGATCATCCAGAAAGCCGTCGCTGGCGGAGCGGTTACTTTTCTCAACGCTTGGCTCAAGGAACTTCTGCCAGTCGGTTGGGTTCGTTACGATAAGAGAGTGGCGTTCCAGGGTCTATCGGGATGGCGGATCCAGTGTGCGTCGTCCTTAGCCGATGCGAAGGCGTGGGAGCCGTTGGGGGACACGTCGCAGCTTGCGGTGATCCTGGGTCGCAATTCCGAGAAGCTTCGGTAGTGAGATGAGCTATGGTGAATGGCGGAAACGGACTCCCCAAATCCGATGGCGGTGATAAGCCCACCCAGGACTTATCGGAGACCGCCGCCTTTGGTGCTTCGACCAATATCGGTCCGAGCGGAGACGCGGATTTTTCTTTGGCGGGTGGCACTTTTTCGCCCGCCGAGCGGGCTGAGGACGAGGCTGATTTACCGGTAGCCATTCCGGGGTTTACCATCGAGCAGGAATTGGGACGCGGTGCCTTTGGAGTCGTCTATGCGGCTCGCGATCAGTTGCTCGATCGCCGTGTCGCCATCAAGTTGCCGTTGATCGATGATCCGCATTACCGCCAGCAGTATATCGATGAGGCCAGGAAAGCGGTGAAACTTGATCACCCCGCCATCGTGCCGATCTACCAGGTGGGCATGACGGCGCAGCAGCAGCCGTTCGTGGTGCAGAAGCTCATCGAAGGTTCGACGCTGCGGAAAATGCTCCTAGCGAGCGGTTCGCGACTGCCGCTTGGGCAAACCATTGCTTTGCTGCGACAAGTGTGCCATGCCGTGGATGCAGCTCACGCGGCTGGCGTGGTTCATCGCGACCTGAAGCCGGAGAATCTGTTGATCGATGCCGATGGTCGGGTGTATGTCGCCGATTTTGGCCTGGCGATCGTCGACGATGAGGAGGATCGCCGGAAAAAGAAGGAGGTGGCCGGGACACCGCTGTACATGTCCCCCGAGCAATTCGCGGGACGCACCGAATGGCTGGACGGCCGAACCGACATTTGGGCGATTGGTGTCATGCTCTATGAACTGCTGTCGGGGAAGCCCCCCTTTTCCGGGCAGACACTGGCTGAGTTGCGTGAGCAGGTCCGCCACAAGGATCCGCGGCCGCTGCATCAACGCGATCCGAGTATCCCGCAGTCCTTCGATAGCTTGTTCAGGAAATGCTGCGCCAAGAATGTAGCCGATCGTTTCGGTAGTATCCGAGAATTATTGAACGCCTTGGAGTCGATCGGCTCGTCACTCCCGCTGGAAGAGACTGTAGCTTGGAGCCATGGTTCCAAGCCGACGACCGTGGATAGCTTTGGAGCCCGTACCCATGCGAACGGGAAAGGGGGGGATAGCCTCCACTCGCTGCCTCCTCGAACACCTGGCGGTGAGGGGCTATCGACACTCCGTGGTTCCCGGCGAAGCTTGCCAACTTCCGATTCACGCTTCTTCTGGTCCTTCCTGGCTCCTGTTTTGACGACAGTGGCAACGCTGGCTTTGGTGATCAGCCTGGGTTGGTACTGGCGACGTGGCCCCTTAGCCAACCGTCCAAGCTACTCGCCTACGCCGCCGCCCCACTCGCCACTCGAACCGCCTCTAGGGGAAAATGCGTTGGCTGGGGAGCTGTCGAAAGATCCGCGCTGGGGGCCGCGGTTGCCGCGTCCAGGCATGGACAAGAAGTTTGGCCCGCTGGCCCGGCCTGGCCTCTTCGCCCCCTTGCCGGAGGAAGGGGACCAGCCCGTTCCTCGGGTGCCGGCCAAACCCTTCCGCGTCTCCATTGCCGGCGATGGGACGCATGCCTCACTGGCAGCGGCCATCGCCGATTCTGCCGCCGGCGAGACGATCACCGTTTTGGAGGGAACCTATCGCGAAGGTTTGGTGATCGATCGTTCGCTCACCCTGCGCGGCGAAGGGACGGTGAAACTGGTAAGTCCCGAGCAAAGCTGTATTGAGGTTCGAGCTGACAGCCACCTCACTTTGGAGAAGATCGAACTCGATGGCCAGGCCCCTCACCAGAACACCATCGAGATCGTCAGTGGTCGGGTGAACCTGAGTGATTGCAAGGTCTATGCCAGTTCGCCACGCTCCTATGATTGCGTCAAGGTGCGTTCGCAGGGAATCTTGGCAGCGGAACGTTGCGAGTTTCAATCGATGGAGCATGCGGCCGTCAGCGGCGAAGCTGGGGCGACGATCGCCATCCAGCATTCCAGCTTCCGTTTTCTTGGCGGTTCCGACCTTGGGCAAAGGCGGAGCGGCGTTCAAGCTAACGGCTCACGAGGGTTGCTTCGCCACTGTCAATTCCTTGGACCTTGCCTGGCTGGAATTGATTGGATGGATTCACCCGAGCAAACTTTGACCATCGAGAACTGCCGTTTCGATCATTGTTATACGGGGATCCAGCTGCGCAATTGCGGCTCGGTCCGTCTGCTGGGTACACCCGAGGAACCTTTGGAGATCTTGCACGCCACTTTCGGACTCAACCTGATCCATTCGAAAGCTCATGTCAGCGGTCTGGTAGCGGCGGGGGTGGGCGAAAAGAGCAAGGTTGGTTTTCAAATCACCGAGGATTCGGAAGTCGACAGCACCGAGCTACAGCTTAGCAACTTCCTGTGCGGGACGCTGGTCAAGGATAGCCGGTTGCAATTCGAGCAGCTTGCCATCGCAGATCCAGGTTTTGCCGGTGTCCTCGTCGATGATGCGGTTGTCGAGGGAGCTTCGCTTACCTTGGAGGGTGTCGCGGCGCTGGGGGTAGCGGTGCTCAGCGCTAAACCCTCCGTAAAAATTGAAACCATCCGGGTGACGGCGGCCAGGCAAGATGCTCAGAAGCTGGCCTCGGCAATTTACACGACCTCGGGGGAAGTGTTCTTTGGCGAGCTGTTAGCTTACGATTGTTTGTGCGGGCTTTTTTTTGACCCCGACAAGCGCGTGATCGAAGATCTCGGGTTGCCGCAACGCCGGATCCTGGCGGAACTCTTGCCCGTGACGCGAAAAACAAAAATGCCATTGCCTCGGGTGGTCGGCCAACGGATGGAGGTGAATGGCTGCGAATTTGCGGCTTTATTCCTCGGTACTGGTTCGACCCAGGTTCCGCGGCTCGATAGCGATTTGCCGGCCGATCGCCGGGTTCCTCACCTGTTGCAACCCGAAAAGCTCGAG
>JBILTQ010000316.1:0-6649 GCA_044371435.1 Pirellulaceae bacterium
AGCTGCCATCGGCCGATTCTGGCTCAACTCGCGACGGGCTACGAAGAGCTCGCTCCGCAACTGGCGGCGTTCGGTTTCGTCGAGGAAAACTCGATAGGCGGCGAAGTCATCGAACCACAAGTCACCAGCCCCTTCAATATCGATGGAAAAACGAACCAGCGACCGATCGGTGGTCGTCGTTCCGGCGACCGCCTCATCACTGAGGATCGGGAAGTCGATCCGCTGCCAGTCATCGCCATGCCGCGTCAGTTCGTTCCCTGTAAAGCGATGCTTCCATTCGAGACGATCGACTTCACTGGTCAGCAACGTCGTGGTCGCAGTGAGTTTGGTGGGGGGGGGGCCATGGGGAATACGGTACCAAAGCGAGGCGGAGATCTTGCCGTCAGACGGTAACTCGATCGGTGGGCTTTGCAGCCAGCCTGAACCGTCGCGGCGGTCGGTGCGATAGTTCAAGGAAAAGTCTCCCGAGCGGACCAGGGTTGTTTGACGCGACCAGGCGGCCGCCGGTGTCAGCGATAGCGCCCAATCTTTGGGCAGCTTGGGGTCCTCCTGGAGCGGTGCTTCAAAGCTGCCATTGGCAGGCGTGTTCTCCAGCGGCTGAAACTGGGTCAATTGCGTCAAGGAGAGGGCCAGGCGATCGAGCGACTCCTCCAACCGTCGTTGCATGCTGGCTTGGATGCGATGGTCCCACTCCCCAATGGCGATGGTCGGTTCCGAGAAGCGCCAGGCGGCATTGGAGTTGGCTGGTAAATCGAATCGCCAGTTGGGCGGGGTGGAACGCGACGGCGGCATGGGGGAGGATGGCCCTTCCGGCCCAGGCAGTTCCCATCGCAACTCCGCGGTCTTGCCTAGCGGGGTCGGATCGGTCGGCCAGGAGCTAGCCCAACGCAGTTCGATCGTTTCGGTCCATGGCATCGGGTTGGCGACCACCAGGTAGGTCCGACCGATGCCATCACTGCCGATCATCAGCTGAACATCGATATCGGAAGGGGCCGTGTCGATCGAGTTCATCGACTTGCGATCGAGGCTCCGCAGCACTACCGAGGCTAACTCGGCGTACTCTACCCGAAACGGCGGGTTCTCCCAGCCTTCGTTGGCGCGAATCGCTGGCCCCGACCAGAAGCAACCGACAAGGACGATCAGTCCGACAGCCGCATAGCCCGATGAGGGGGAAAGGGAAACTCTTCGCGGGACCGTCCCTCGATTCCGACAGTTCATGGGTAGTTCGTTTGCATCCTGCAGGCCAAAACAAAACTCGGCGAGCCCGGGAGGGTACCACAAAACCACCGCGGAAAGCCACAGCGACTTGGGCGTGGTTTGGCTAGCTGATGCTGCTGATCGCTAGCATTTCGTCGGTCGAGTTTTGCGGCAGGCTATGCTCGGCGGCCAGCGATAACTCCATGTTGACCGACCAACGGCCGGCGGTGTCACCTTGGATAATCCAATGCGGCTGGACGCAGACGCTTTGATGGACCGCCTCGAAGCCACCTTCACTCTGGCTGATAGCTTCGATGGGGAAGGTCCAGATTCGGGTCGGCCGATTGAAGGCCATCTGCACACTGACCCCCAACCATTGGTCGATCAACCCCAGGTAGTCGACCTCCAGCAGGTTCAATTGGGTACCGAGTTGTCCGAGCCGATTCCCGTGCTGATCGAAGAAGAAGCGGTCATCCGCTCCAGCCGGCATGCCAGCGAAATTCCACTCGGAGGCAAAGTGGAAGGGTCGTCCAGGCGGGAGCCCTTCGATGAGGTAGGTAATCTGCAGTTGGTGCTCGCCTTCGGTCATGGTCAGCGCCTTGGTCAAGGTGAGCGGGACGCCCCAGGCGTTCCCTTCGCGCTTCAACTGTACCTGAACCTTGCCAGCCCCGCGCCGGAGTTTGGCTTCGAAGGGCATGGCGACGAAGTCACCGCGTTCCATGGCTTCGCCGCGCTGGAGCGAATCGACCTTCATATCCAGATCATAGAAATGATCGAGGAAGCTCTTGCGGGGGTATTGATCATAAAAGAGACGATGCTGCAGCCCTTCCTGCTTGAAGACGATTCGATCGTGGATACTGGCCGCCTGCTCGAGCCCGCTTTGGCTGCCGCCCAAGACCTTGTGGTGGTAGACCTCGCGGCGACGCTGCATGGTCGCTAGCAGGTTATGCTGGATAGCTCGTACGTCCAGTTCGTAGAGCATGCCACCGCGAGCCGGGGCCAGGTAGGCGATCAAGCGATCGTTGGCCAAGCGGACTTCGGGGTTCAGATCCTTGTCGAAATCGCTGGCGGTGATCTCGACCCAGCTTCCCTCGCGCCCCATGGCTTGCTCGAGCAACGAATCGGCGGCGATCAGTTCGCGATAGGTTGCGTTTCGCAGGTGCGGCAGGTAGATCCCGCCGAAGGCCCCGTGCCAGTAGGGGCAGTTGCATTGCCCGCGGTAGAGATGATCTTCGGCCTGCGGGATCAGGGCTGGATCCGCGCTGCTGCGTCGAGCTTCTTCCAGGCGGCGGCTGATCTCCAGCATCCGGCTGTACATCTCATTGGCTTCGCTGTACTTGATACGGAAGTTGCGCCAAAAACCGCCGCGGACGAAACGCGAGATCTTTTCCCATTCCGCATCGTCATGCAGGCGGTGGACGACTTCGTCGTAGACGGCTTGCTCTTCGACCGGCAGCGACCATTCGGTCATTTCCCGGTAGGAGCAATCGGGCAGGTAAATCTTGCCGGCGGGCTTGGTCTCTGCGATGACTTCGGCCGGTGTCGTGGTGTGCAGCCAATCGCGGTTGTCGGTCAGGGCATCGAAGAAGCCTCGCAGCCAACCTCGCTGGTAAACGTGGGCCTGGGTGTCTGGCCAGGTACCGAACTTCTCACCATCGTCCCCGAAGAGGACCGTCGATCCCGGGGCCGCGTGCGCCAATTCGCGGCAATGCTCGATCGTATCGGCGGGAGCGGCGAAGGGGATCAGGTAACGCAACCGCTCGCTACCCGGGAAGACCCGCAGCACTTGCCCGTCATCTTCGGTAAGGAAGTAGTTGGTCAACTGCGGGTTGGTCCATCCGGCGGCGCGGAAGTGATAGTCGTCGAGGATCGTATATTGCATCCCGGCCGGGACGATATCGCGGATCAACTGGCTTTCCCAGACACGCTCCGGCATCCACATCCCATGGATCTCGGTCGCGAAGGACTGCTGCAGCCAGTCGCTGTACTTCCGTATCTGGCCGATACGATCGCGACTGGGGAGCATGGTCAGGATCGGTTCGTAGAAGGGACCGCCGACGATCTCGATACGGCCGGCGGTGACCAACGCCTTCACCCGTTCGAGGTACTCCGGATGCTGGTCTTGAAGCCAGAGCATCAGTGGACCACTGGTGTGCAAGGCGATCTTCAAATGGGTATAGGGTTCGAAGACATCGAGGAACGGCAGGTAGCTGTCGCGATAAGCCTGCTCGATGACCCCATCGAAATTGCCGATCGGCTGGTGGTTATGGAGAACCAAACATAGTCGTAAACTGGCACGCATGGTTGGGCAAAGATAGGGGGATGCGATGGCTGACGGGAGCATTGTTCGTTGGTCCCGGGGGGGCGTCATGCCATGGCCGGGGCGCTGATGATTCATCGGCGAACTCTCCGCCTTCCCCCGATCAAATGTTCGGCGGGCAGTTAAACGGTACGCCCCGCCGGTCGGGGAGGAACGCTAGGACCGGCATAGCCGGAATAGGTGGAAGGCTCCCGCCAACTGCGGGAGGTCTTTTCAGCCCGAGGCCCATCGATGGACTCCGCCGCCGCCAGGAAATCGATCTAGGGTTTCAGCGAGCGGCTTGTCGGTTCCCCTTGGTTCTTCCTGTCCCCATCATGAAAAACGCATCCCCCACCATCGCTTTCCGTGGCTGCCTGACGATGGCCAGTTGGCTGATAGCCCTGAGTCCGTTGGGGGTGGTGGGTGAGGATCGCGGGGCTGGGCAGACGCTGCCGCTGATGGAATTGCGGGTTGGTCGAACTGCCGAACGCGGGATTCCGATCTCCTGGCAAGACAGCGGGGTGATCCTGTTGCGGACCGACGGATCGCTGCGCGAGTTCGAGCCGCGACAGATCGCCAGCCATCACTTGCTGACTCAGGAGTTTCGTCCGGAATCCGCCTTCCACCTGCGCGGTGTGCTGCAGCAGGAGTTTGGCCGAGGTTATCGCGTCGACGGCAGCGGTGACTTCACCATCGTGGCTCCCCCGAGCACGGTTGGTTACTGGAGCGATCGTTTCGCCCTCTTGCAACGCTCGTTTGATCAGTACTTCCGCACCCGCGGCTACCCGCTCAAGCCGCTGGATTTTCCGCTCATCGGGATTGTCTTCGCCTCGCAAGCCGAATTCCTGCAGCATGCCGAAAAGATCGGGCTTCAGTTGCAAGCCGGGACTGTCGGCTACTACAGTCCGGCGACCAATCGGCTCTACGCCTATCAAAGCTCGGACACACCCGATGAACGCAGCGAAGCCTTGGCCACGGTCTGGCATGAAGCCGCCCATCAGCTGGCCTTCAATCGCGGCCTTCACCAGCGTTTGACAAAGCCGCCGCTGTGGCTGCTGGAAGGCTTGGCTTCTATTTTCGAAGCTCCCGGGATGGTGGGGTCGCGGTCTTCGCAGCAGCCTTCAGCCTTGATCAACCGCAGTCGCTGGGGCGATTGGCAAACGCTGGCCCGGCAACCGGAGAAGAGAGGAGAGATCTTCGAGCAGTTGATCGTGGATGACCGTTACTTTCGTCTCCAGCCGGAAGTTGCCTACAGTTTGTCTTGGGGGGTAAGCCTCTATCTGGCGGAGCGGGAGACGGCCAAGTACATGAAGTATTTGCAACGCTTGTCGCAACTCCCCTTCGGCCAAGAGTACGCACCCGGGCAGCGACTGCAGGATTTTCGCCAGGCCTTCCCAGGCAACCCTCGCTTGCTCCTGCAAGCTGCCGATCGATTCCTCGAAGGGTTGTAAGCCATCGCCGCTTGGCCAAGCCACGCGGTCGCTCCCGCCTTGCGGCGCGGCCACGGCCTTGTCGGTCAAGCCCGGCTAGGCAGGTTGGGCTGGCGTGTATAATGGGCGGCCCAATGTAGGAGTCGACCCTCTTCCCGATAGCCGATGGCGAGCCGTGCATGAGCCTTCTTGCGGATCTCAAGATTCTTTATCATCTGGCCCTTCGCCCGGTGCGCGGTCAGGACCATGCCCAGCGGATGGAGAATTTTTATGCTGGGCAGGCCGAGGGCTATGATGATTTTCGCAAACGGCTCCTGCAGGGACGCGAGGAAGTCTACCAGCGGATCGCTCGCGAGGCGGGTGGGGTGTGGGTTGACTTAGGAGGAGGGACCGGAGCCAACCTCGAGTTTATTGGTCCAGCCATCGCCAATTTTAAAAAAGTCTACGTCGTCGACCTGGCCAGCTCGCTGTTGAAGGTCGTGGAAAAGCGGGCGGCGGCTCGCGGTTGGCAAAATGTCGAGGCGGTCACCGCCGACGCGACGACTTGGAGACCGCCCGAGGGGGAAGCGGATGTGGTGACCTTTTCTTACTCGCTGACGATGATTCCCGATTGGTTCGCCGCCATCGACAACGCCTGGCGCATCTTGCGGCCCCAGGGAAAGTTGGGGGTGATCGATTTTTATGTCGCCCGAAAATACCCGGGTTCGGGGTTGGCCAAACATGGCTGGAGTACCCGCAATTTTTGGCCGGTCTGGTTCTCCAGCGATAATGTCTTCCCCTCCCCGGACCATCTTCCCTACCTGCAGCGACGGTTCGATACCCTGTTCTTGAACGAGGCGCGGGCCAAAGTCCCCTACCTTCCCGGGTTGCGTTCGCCCTATTACCAATTCCTTGGCTGCAAGCGGGCAGGCGAGCAGGCGTAATGCCTGATTCTGCGCCGTCGCGCGACGAGTGACGGGCACCGGCAATCGGGCTTGGCATGGGGTGGGACGCGATCTGGCTTGCCGCTTTGCCTACGAGGGTTGCTGCAACCAGCCTGGCAGGCGTCGGACGTTCCCCTGGCGATCGACACAGGCGATCCCGCAGGAGTCGATAGCGATGCTGAATCCGCGCGCCCCGCGATTTTTCGACTCGGGTGGTCAACGTCAATTCGTCGTCGAATTCGGCGGGGAAGAGGTACTCGATCGTCATTTGACGGACGACCAGCATCAACCCAGAGGCCTCCATCTCCTTGTAGGAATGCCCCAGTTCACGCAGCATTTCGACCCGACCACGCTCAAAATAATTCAGGTACTGGGCATGGTGCACGCGACCCTGCCCATCGACTTCGTGGTAGCGGACGCGAAGTTTCAGGTGGTGTTCCACAGGGGATTCTCCGGCGACCGCCGAGGGTCCGACGGCGCTGAAAATACTGAAAAAACGTTGACCATCATCGATTTTCATCGTATACCATGCGGGACTGGGATGGATAGCCTATCCCGCTTTTTCTTGGAAGCTCAAAGGTAATATTCATGAGTTCAGGCGAGGGATCGTCGACTTCCTTCCAGACGATGCGCGGTCGCAATTACCCGACCATCCGTCAGTTTACTGTCTTCCTCGAAAACCGCGTCGGGCAACTGCTGGAGGTGGTCCGTCGCTTCGAAAACACCGGGATCCGGATCGTTGCCTTATCGATCAATGACTCGGCCGAATGCGCCTTTGTCCGTTTTCTAGTTTCCCATCC
>JBILTQ010000555.1:0-2696 GCA_044371435.1 Pirellulaceae bacterium
TCAACGGGGTGGCTTGGCCCCAGGCGGGACCGTCACCGGCATCGCCTTTGTCAACGGTGCAATGTACGGCGTCTCCGATCGAGGCGGACTCTATCGGGTAGATAATTTAAGTGGCTCGCCGTTGTCCGTCAGCACGTATCTCACCACCCTTACCGACTTGCGCGGTAATCCGATTCCTTTCTCAGGCCTGGCAGCCGGGCCAAAGAACGCCGAGGGGGGCAAATATGCCAGTATGCTCTTCGCTACCGACCTCAATGGGAATCTCCATGCCTTCGACCTGCAAGGGAATCGTCAAGGAGTTTTTGCTGGCGGTCTTTCGACCGTGAATACCGGCTTGCGCAACCTGAATGGATTAGCCTTTTCCAATCTCGACTACAACCTGTGGCACCGCACCAACAATCGAAGCGGTGACGCTGGCCACGGTTTGGTCGGTTCGCCGGATGGAGCCATCGGCTCGGAGCAAGCAACCAACGGGAATGCCGGTCAAAGCTGGTGGTTTGGCTTTGAAAACCGTTTTTCCCATCCTGGAATCGTTTATTCAGCGGTGACCGATCCGACAGCGGTTGCTCGGTTTAGCGGCGAGGCCGTTGCAGCTACCTATAATTTTGCCGGCGGAGCTTCGGGGATTCTCGAAAGCCAGAGTTTCTCCTTGACCAATATCGCAGCCGCCGATCAGCCTGTCCTGTATTTCAACTACTTCCTGAGCACCGAAGACCGTAACAGCAACGATCCGCTGACCCCTACCAGCCTCGACATGTTGGATTCTTTCCGCGTCCTCGCCGTTGGAGATGATGGGGTGTGGCGCGTGCTGACCACCAATAACAGTGATCGCGGCCCAGGCACTGCCGACGATGAACTGGATGCCTTGCGTTCAGGTTTCTCCAAGACTATGGAGACCTTCGACAACAATGCTACCACCAGCCTTTGGCGGCAGGCCCGCGTCGATTTGAGCGAATTGGCCGGCAACCAGGATATTCGCCTGCGTTTCGAGTTTAATACGGCTGGCGGTTTTGGGCTCGGTAGGCCAGGCGGGCTTGGCCCGGAAATGAAGGTCGTGGCTGGAAACCGGCTCCGCGATGGCGACACCTTCACCATCAATGGGCAGGTCTTCGAGATCGAAACCGGTCCGACCCTGATCGCCCCGGCGGGCAACGCCATCAGCAACGGTGATTTTGTTTCGATTCCGGTGCAAGGAAACACGCAAGCGGTTCGTTTCCAATTCTATGACGGGACGGGTCCAGCCCCGACCCCCTCACAATACTTGCGGGTGATCCCGTTTACGAAGCAGCAAGCCTCGAGCGAAATCGCCACCAACTTGTTCAACGAGATCAATTCATGGATCACCCCTTCGAACTTCCCGAATCCGGTGGTCTCGAATGTGGTGCTTCAGGAAACCGGCGGTGTCACTCTCGACTCTTTCAACGATATCGGCGTCAATCGGCAGTCGATTCAAGTCGGCGGCCGAGGCCGGATCGATCCGACCCCACCCGCACCAGGCAGTGCCAGTGATATCGACTATATCCAAGTCAACCTCGAGGCCTCGTCGACTATCGATATCGTGGTTCAGCCTTCGTCTGGAAGTAGCCTGGCTCCTGTCGTACGTTTCTTCGACCGCAACGGAGTGCCGTTGCCTCTGACTCCGAGCATCCAAGGTGGTAATCCCGCCTTATCGACCACGGTCGCCAAAGCAGGACTTTACTACATTGGCATCTCCTCGAGCGGGAATACGACTTATTCCCCGATCGTGGAGGGAACCTCCTTGGGCGGACTTACCAGTGGTGACTACGACTTCATCGTCAATGTTACCAACCGCATGGTCCCCTATCTTTCCGGTAACCAGCTCCAGTTTGAAGGTGGCTCTGCCCCCTCCCTTTCACCTAATTCCAAGTTCGTCGTCAGCGGTAATTCCGGAGCAGTCGCTTACCCGGTTCGAATCAATAGCTTGATGACGGCTAACGAAGTCGCCCGCGCGGTGGAACTAGCAATGAATGATGTCCTGACCCAAGGTAGTGGTCTGGCTACCACTCGGCGTCAAGACTATCTCTCGGTGACTGGCCTTACCGTCAATGACGTTGGACCGTTCCTGGTAACCTCGGCTCCCAATGGCTATGACGATTTCTCAGAGTATCGCCGCGACCCGTCGGTAAGGCCTGCCACCCGCGCCCAAAATAACGCCTTCGAGGGGGTTTACCTCGATGACTTCATCATCGGGGTTACCGAGATGGGCGAGTCGGTTTCCACTGCCAGCAGCGATCCGACCTTCGTAGTCAATCCACAAGCCATCACCAATGCGATCAACCTCGGTCCTTACCAACTGGAGATTCGCGGCGGCCAGGATTACATACTACCCTCTGTCGTAGGTGGTAATCCACCCGCCATCCTCTCCGATAGTTTTGGCGTCAACGAGCGACTGGCTCCTGGTCAGACCTGGAAGTTCACTGGTGCTGAGAACATCGTCGACGGAGATACCGTCATCGTCAGCGACGGGATCCAAAGTATTACCGTCGAATTCAATGACACGACTCTTGGCAACGGGGTTACTACCGGTAACTTCCCGTTACCCTACAGCCCCCAAGGTATCGATCCCAAGACGGGGGCGATCCAACCCGATTCGGCCGCAGTCATCGCCAGCCGCTTCCGTGACTTGCTCAATTCACCGAGCGTGCAATCCAAATTGGATATCTATGCTGTCTCGC
>JBILTQ010000053.1:0-19705 GCA_044371435.1 Pirellulaceae bacterium
GGAGACGCATTGGCCGTTTCGGCCAATGCAGTGCTGACGCCTTCCCGCTTGAATACAACAAATCCGCTAATCGCGGTCAGCGCAACCAATGGCTTGGGCCATCAAAATACCCGCCGCGAACAAGGTCAGGTGACTGTTCGCAACTCACGTATCTCCTTCGCCGAAACCTTCGGTATCAACATTCGGCCCGATGCTCGGGATCCGCTTACCGATGCCGCGCAGCCTGGTTCGGTACGCAATACGGTCGTGTTGAATGCCGAACGTTTAGCGGCTGGAGCTGTCGTGATCAATAACGAATTGATCGGAAACCTGAGCGGCGGCGTCAACATCAGTGGCGATATCTTCACCGCGGTCAACATCGCTGCCAGTGTTCCGTTCGTCCGGGTTGTCAACAACACCATCGTCGGCGGTCGGATCACCGACCCTTCGAACACTGAACCGATCGTCATCGGCGACTTGATCTATGTGAACGGCGGCATTTCCTTCGCGGACGCGGTGACTTCCTACAATGCAAATTTCTCCGGTGGTCCATCACCCATCGCCGGCTTGGATCAACCCACCGCAGCCTTGCAAGCCCCGGATTACCTTGGCGGAACCCTCGAGCCGACGATTGGCCAAGGCGCCGTTTCCTTAGGTCGAGGCGGCCAGCTAGTCGTCAGCTTCACGGATAACTTCCTGACCGGTTCGGGTGACACTCGTCCCGACCTCGCTATCTATGAAGTCGGCGAGTCCGAGCGTGTCTTCGTCGAGGTCAGCTCAGATGGGAATCGCTATACGTCGGTCGGAACGATTGATGGCTTCCGCCGCACGATCGATCTCGATGCCTTCGGTTTCAACCCCAGCAGTCGACTCCGCTTTGTCCGCCTGACAGACGACGCCAATGACGGCAGTATCAGCGGTGACAGTGTGGGTGCCGATATCGATGCCGTCGGTGCCCTGTCAACTCTCGTCATTCCAAGCTACGCACCGTTGGGAACGGGTATCCTAGTCGGGCCGAATGCCAGTCCGACTTTGCTCAATAACATTCTGGTGAATCACCTCGTGGGACTCGACGTTGATCCCACCAGCAATTCGACGGTCGTCGGCGGTACCCTCTTCCAAAGAAATACAGCCAATACGGCCAGAGCTGGCCGCGTCGGGCAGTTTGCGACCTTGGCGGTTGATACCGACGAATTGTTCGTCGATCCGACCGGTGGTCTGTTCTACCCGCAACAGAAAGCCAAGAGCATCGATTCCTCGGTCGATTCTCTTGTGGATCGGGCCATCCTGCTCTCGGTCAAGCAACCACTTGGGCTGGATGCCTCGCCGATCCTGGCTCCTAACTTCGACTTGAATGGCCTGTTGCGGGTTGATGATCCAAGCATCACCTCGTCGAACGGAACAGGTCAAAACGTCTTCAAGGATTTGGGGGCACAGGAAAGGTCGGACTTCCTAGGTCCGACGGTCGCCATCGTCCAACCGATGGACAACGACAATCAAGGGTTGGATCTCAATCCACTTGTTGGTTCGGTCGAACTGAACAACTTCACCGCAAAGTATTTCGACATTCGGCTGTTTGATGGTGCCGAACTTGATACGTCGATTCAAGGGATTGGCATCGACCCAACCAGCGTTTCCAAAGGTGCGTTGATCGTCACTGAAGATGGGCAACCGCTGGCTGAGGGTGTTGATTATCGCTTCGGTTTTGATTCCTCGACCGGTATCATTCGCTTGACTCCCATCGCCGGAGTATGGCGCTCGGATGCGACCTATCAAATTCGCTTCCTCAACCGTAATGAGCAAGCCATCGAAGCCAAGTCAATCAGCGACAGTGTCGATGGAACGATTTACTCGATCATCGATGGCCCTAGTATCTATACCTTCGAAGTCGATATGGGCTATCGCGCTACGGTACCGACCGCCGGCACCAGTTCGACTCATGCTCTGGTGGATGGGCAGCAATTCACTCTGACGGATGGTATCAATGTCGTCGTCTTCGAATTCGATACCAATACGCTTTCCACGGCTGGCACCGTCGTGATCGCCATCTCCCCGACGGAGAGCGCCAGTTCGGTGGCCACCAAGATCGTGGCGGCCATAGCCGCCACGGGGTTGAACGTCCAAGCCAATTTACTTACCAGTAATTCCCTGCAGATTCTGGGAGCCACAGCCCAACTGACCAATAACAGCAACCTGGAGGTCACGGGTGCGCCAGGCGTTCTTAGCGGGGCGACCCCTATCCTGCTGGATGCCCGGGTCGTGAGCGACGCGTCGTCGGTGGCCACGCAAATTGCTCTAGCCATCAATTCGGCGGCAATCCCCGGCGTCAACGCGACGACGATCGGTGGTACAGTCGTTGTTACCGGCGCCGATAATATCGCTGGTGACTCCAGCCAAATCATCTCGGGAATCCGCGATAAGGCCGGTAATGCACTGCGACCCAATCAAGTAGACGATCAAACTATCCTTACGATCTCGCTCGGTGAAGGCTTTGATTATGGTGATGCCCCCGACCCCAGCTATGCATCCTTGAAAGCCAATAACGGGCCGCGGCATACGGTCATCAGTGGCTTTCAACTGGGCAATACGGTGACGATCGATGCTGATGCTCGAGCCAATAACTCTGATACCGATGATGGAGTCACCTTCGGCCAGGCTGTAGTGCAAGGCTTCCAAAGCCAAGTAATCGTAGCCGCCGCAGGTATCGGTTTCGACCGCGCCGGTTATCTGAGTGCATGGATCGACTTCGATGGCAACGGACAATTCGAAGCTAACGAACGAATAACGAACTCGTTGCTCGCGAATGATATCCTGGTGAATGGTAACAATACCCTGACCTTCAGCGTACCTGGTACCGCCAAACCGGGGAACACGTTTGCCCGCTTCCGGTATAGTTCCACCCGCAATTTGTCGCCTATCGGTGAAGCCAATGACGGTGAGGTCGAGGATTTTGCGGTCAATATCGTCGGCAATCCCTATCGAAACCAGAGCAACAATCTCGATGTTAATGGTGACGGCTCCCTGTCTCCGATCGATGCGCTTCAGGTGATCAATTTCCTCTCGCGCAACGGATCCAGCGTACCGCTGACTTATCCCGCCAACCGCCCGGTCCCGCCGTACGTCGATGTCAACGGGGATAGCTTTGTATCGCCGATCGATGTGCTGCTGGTAATCAACGGCATCAATCGGCAATCCCAAGGGGAAGGCGAAGCCGCCAACGATAACCAAACTTGGATCCCGGCCGCGGCGGCAGCTCAACCGAACGTACTGCTTCCGGATCTCAAGGCCAAGCCCCCAGCGGTGACGGCCACGCCACCAAGTGTCCCAGCAGTCTTGACCCGGGAATCAGCCTGGGTCGACCTGGGGGCGGCCGACAGCAGAACAGGCGATCCGTGGCAGGACGAGATGGAATTGGCTTCTTTACCAAGCGAGCTCGCCCCGGCAACCACCCCACGGGAAGTGGTGCTCGATGCCGTTCTGGCGGATTGGGAGGACGGGCTGTTTTAATCCTCACGATCGGCGTTTTCCGCAGTAAAACCCCCTGGCCCAAGCGGGTTCCAGGGCAAAAATAGAGAGGTCGTGAAGCAGCGTAACTAGGCTGGAAGCTTGACGTCGATTCCTTTCCCGCAGGGTTGGCTATGTCCTGGACGCTCCTCGAATCATTCCGGAAACTGACGCGCCCTGTAAGGTGTGCCCCGGCCGTTCGGGCTGCACGCCGCGTTGTTGTTCGCCGCAGGTTGCTGGTCGAATCGCTGGAGTCTCGCCAACTCATGACGGCCATGCCTTTCGGTGCGATGGCCAACGATCTCGGCGAATTCATGCTGGGGAGCGTGGCGGTAACTCCCGTGCTCCTCGAAAGCAATGGTGCTATCGATGCCAACATCTACGATTGGACTACCCAGCAGAAATCGGAAGTTCTTTCCAACATCCAGGTCGGCTTGGAATGGTGGACTCAACTGCTGGCGAAGAAATCATCGGTCCATAGCCTAACCTGGCAAATCGATACGACTTATCTTGATTCACCGGTACCGACCTCGTACGAGCCGATCACCCGGATTTCCAATGATTACACACGTTGGGTCCCAGAGTTTCTCAGCCACGTTGGTTTCAGTCAGGAATCGACTATGGATGCGAACATCCGGCGTTTCAACGACTCACAGCGACAGAAACTTGGCAGTGACTGGTCGTTCACCATCTTCGTTGTCAACTCGGCGCCTGAACAGTTGTTCGCTCCAGGCGGCTCATTTTCCCGAGCCTTCGCCTTTGCCGGTGGCCTATACTTCGTGACCCCTTCCAATCGCGGTCCGTCGACCTACACCCATGAAACAGGTCACATGTTCTGGGCTCGCGACGAGTATCGCGGCGGTGGTAATTACTACCAGCGGCGTGGCTACTATGATAGCCAAAATCTCAACGCTTATGACCTCAATCCTGACCCTAACTTCCGGCAGGCGGCGAGCATCATGTCGGCTGGTGTCGAGCTCGATGCAGCTTTCCTACAGGTTGAAACAGCCGCTGCCACCCTGGCCCAGATCGGATGGCAAGATTCCGACAACGATGGCATCTTCGATGTGCTCGACGTACCACTTGAACTGAAAGGGATAGGACGTTTGGATCCTGCCAGGAACGAATATCACTTCCTGGGAACAGCTTCCGCTAAAACCTTGCCCAATCGCAATGGCTTTGGTCTACAAAATGATATCACCCTCAATCGGATCGGTCGCATCGAATACCGGCTACAGCCTGATAGTGCCTGGACAACCGCCCACAGCTATGCGATCCCAGCTTATCAAGCTAACGTCGATATTCGGATTCCTTTAGGTAATCAAGCGATCAGCCAACTCGAAATTCGGGCTATTGATCCACGCACGGGGATTACCAGTAATGTCTTTCAAGGAAGTTTGCAGCAGCCCGATGTGACCGCCGACAGCGGTATTACGGGCTTTGTCTGGGCCGACATCTCCAACGATGGATCCCGGCAGTGGAATGAACCTGGCCTCGCTGGCTGGTTGGTGCAACTGGTCGATGCCTCTGGTCGGCCGGTGGATCTGCAAGGCGAATTGGAGCCAGACGCCTTACCGCTAGGGCCGATCGATGATACGGATTATCCCGCCGTGCGGATACGAGCCGTAGGCAATGACGCCGATGGCTCTCTGCAAGTCGCCAACGATAGCCGTGCGTCGACCGGCACTAAAGTCTTTTCTCCCTACTCGCCTTCCTTCCGAGACTATGTAGCGGGTTGGCGCGATGATCAACAGAACCTGGAAGTTACCTTCGACGTGCGTCAGGCCTCGGTAGCCGTCGATGTCATCGGCTTTTCCAGCCAGGCCTATGCTAGGCTTGAGGCGTTCTCGGCTACAGGACAATTGCTGGAGCGAAAGACCTCAGTCCAACTAGCGATTGGTCAAACCACGACCCTATCCCTGCAAAGGAGTTCACCGGAGATCGCTTACATCGTGGTCAAAGGTCACCTCGGTACGATGATCGGCATCGACCAGATCCGCTTCGGCAGCCCTAGCCAGACGCTGAGCGGTGGCTCTGGCGAATATTATTTCCCAGGTTTGCTCCCCGGAAGCTACCAAGTTTTGGTAACTCCCGAGAGCGGCTATTCGATGACTTCCTCACCAGCCGGACCCATCCCAGCTCAAGTCACTGCCGGCCAGGCGACCGCACATATCGACCACGGTTTTCATCGTCCGAGCAGCCCCTGGCAGAACCCGATGCTAGCTACTGATGTCAGCAACGATGGCGCTGTCGCGCCGCAGGATGTGCTGCTAGCGATCAACGCCCTACGCCGACATGGGAGCATCCTGCTGGATGACCATAGCCTTCCCCCCCAACCTTATGTCGATGTAGACGGCGACCGTCAACTGTCGCCGCTGGATGTCTTGGTGGTAATCAATTATCTCCGTCGCCAATCCGGTGGCTCTGGGGAAGCAGAAGGACCTTCTCCTGGCATAATGATCATTCCATCCGGAGTGTACGGAGCAAGCGCTGATGGTGAGGCCGCTCCATCGACCACAGACGAGCTCTCCAGCACCCTCAGCCATCACTTCGCAGATCGGGGCCGCTTCGACCAACCGAATCGGAGCAGAGATAGGATAGCCCAACCTTCTGAGGCACGACTCTCCGATCCGGCATCTCTCCCCCGGCAGCTATCTCGTCGCCGCCTACTCAGTAGTCGAGCCGAGGAACGCTCACTGGCAGTGCGAGAACTAGCCTTTGCCTATTGGCCCGATGTAGCCGATGCCTGATGACCGAATCACGGTTCTGTCAGACACCCCGTCGAGTCCGCAGGAGAACATTCATCCCGAAGACTTCTTCAAAAAGGTTCCCGGTTTGCCGCAGGGTTAGTTGCTCAAGCGAGAGATCCTCGACGCCGGTGACCGAGATAATGAAACGTTCTCCATCTCGCTCACATTGAATGTGATTGATGCGTTGCGAGCGGGTTTCGTCCAACGCAATGGCCACCCGTAGGATCGCCGCTAACTTGGCCACGGCTACTCGCTCGGTTCTTTCCAGCGTCGCATATCCTTCATGTTCCGGTTGCGGTGAGGAACGTCGGTGATAGCGGGCGACCAAGGCCACGAGCAGCAAATCCTTTTGGGACAAACCGAAAATCTCGCTATGTCGAATCAGATACATCGCATGCTTATGGTTGCTGCGCGGATTGACAAAATAACCGATCTCAAAAAGTACAGCGGCCAGATACAGGATCAATTCCATCCGCTGATCCAGTTGATGCTCCGCTTGTAAATCAGCAAACAATTTCCTGGCTAGCATTGCGACCTGCTTGGCATGCTTTTCATCGAAATCGAATTTCCGCCCGAGGTTGATCGCCGAACGAATGATCTGATTACGAAACTCCTGGGTCCAGGTATCATGAAAGGCCAGATCGTTTAGCAAACCATCGCGTAGGTTGGTTGAAGCTACGTGGATGACCTCGCAACCCAAACGTTCGGCTAGCCTTAAATAACTCTGGATCGCCAGGCCGATGGTCTCCGCATCTTGAAAGGTCAAAGCATATTGCTGAACGATTTCCTCTTCACTCATCTTGGCCAAGCGAGCAGAAAATGCCGCCAGGCTAAGACGTGGCAACCGATTTAAACCCGCATTCTCTTCTTGGTGGAGAATATTCGCCGCAGCGAAACGGATATCGCCCCCCAAGGCCACCATCTCTAGTCTGGCATCGCAATCGATCTGCTCATGAATGACATCGACAAAACGCTGAATTTGCGTCTCGACGAGGGCCTTCTGCTTGCTGGCTGGAGTATTGAAACGATCCAGTTGCTCGAGCAACCGCAAAGACCCCAAGCGATAGGTATTCGACATCAACACATGCCCACTGCGAACGACCAGGATCTCCGTACTTCCACTCCCTACCTCGACCACCACCGTTTTGGCGGCCGCCAGTGCCGGAACCGATTGGATCAGTGGTTGCACTCCCATGTAGGTAACTCGATTGACCTCGGCTTCGTCCAGTGGTTCGATGACCAGGCCGGTCGCAATGAAGACACGGTCGATGAAGGCCAATTGATTGGCCGCCTCACGCACGGCGCTGGTAGCAACGCACCGGATTTGTTCGGGCCGTGAGATTCCATAGCTAAGCATCACCTGCCGGTAGCGTGTCAAGGCCCGGACACACTCCTCGATGGATGTCTTACGGATACGCTGCAGGGCGAAGGTATCTTTGCCGAGCGAAATCGGCTGGGACAAAGTTTCCAGAATTCGCACTCGCCCACTGGTATCGATCTCGGCGATCGCCATTCGAACATTGGTGGCTCCAATATCGATGACCGCGACCGGTCGCGATTGGGGAGCCAAGGTCTCATTGGGGCGGTTGACAATCGCGCTAGACATAGCAAGCTAACCAGCTTTGTAGAAAACTCTCGCGCCAATAAGCACCTTTTGAGCTCACAGGATACTTTCAGTCAGCGCTGACGGAAACAAGAACATTTTAACCACCAATTTCCCAAAGATCGCGCGGCAACTCACCAGCTTTCGACGATTCTTCGCAGCGATGCGGCATGGGTAAACAATGAAGTCTGCCAACCGAAAGACTTGGCCCCCTCGATATTGTCATGCCGGTCGTCGATAAAGAAGATACCAGCCGGCTCCGCACGCGCCCGCTCAGTGGATAACCGATAGATCTCCGACTCTGGCTTCATCAAGCAGACTTCGAAGCTCAGGATCCGTGGCTCAAACCATTCCTGTAATACGGGATACCGCTGGGCACAAATCCACTCCCAGTGAGCCGCATTGGTATTAGAGAGCAATCCCATGGGAATCCCTTTGTCGCGAATTAGTTGCAGGACCGGCAAAATCTCCAAGTTAGGCTCGAACATGTCGCTCGCGGCCCTTAACAAGTCGTCTGTTGCCACCCGGCGCCCCAAGGCTGTAACCAGCTCGTCGACAAACTCTTCGCCGGTAATCAAACCTTTCTCGTAGCGATGTTCCAAGTCGGATTCATAGACCAGTCGCCGCACCGATGCCTGGTCGACACCAAGCAGTTCGGCCATCTGCCGAGCCGATCGGCCATGATCGAAGAAGCACAGAACATTCCCGAGATCGAAATAAACGAAATTCGGACGATACGACGGCAGCGTCACGGCCGAGACTCCAATACGCGGACGCGGATATTCCGATAAAGAGCCTCGGTTGGCGGACCCGAATGAATCTGCAATCCGATGATTCCCTCATCAGCGATGGCCTCATCCTTCTCCGTGTAATCGACCGTTTGATGTCCATTCAACCAAATCCGAATCCGGGGACCGACCGCTGAAATCCACAGGGCATTCCAATCGCCTTCTTTTGTCCAGGCATTTACCTTCTCAGCGGGTCCTTCGGCAAGCATTTTTTTTCGCCGAGATTCGTCATACAACGCCCCCCATACGGAACGTTGGAAAGCCACCCCAACGTCAGCCTGATAACCGCTGACTTCGTGATGGCCTGGTAGGCGGGCCGTCCGGAATTGTACCCCCGCATTTTTACCCTGCCCACGCAATCTGACCTCCAGCCGCAACTCGAAATCGCGAAACCGCTCGCGAGTACACAAGAATTCATTGCGCGGCACGGAGCGTTCCAGCGAACCGGCCACCACCGTCCCGTCCTCCACGCGAAACCACTCCGTATTTCCCTCCCAGTCCCGGCTGAAATCCTTCCCATCAAACAGCCAGCGGAATCCATCTTCCAGAGCCCAACCGGGTGTCCCTCCGACCGGTTTCGCTTGCCCGTTCGGTTCCTCGCCACGCATGAACGCGGGAAAGAGCAAGACCACTGCCAACAGCCAGGATAAAGCGATTCGACGAGCGGGAAAGGTTCGATCGAGCGCAAAGTCATGGGAAAAATGCATAGGATCCTCGGCGACGACGGTGGCTAATGGAATTAGGCTCGTTCGACATTATCCCGAAAGGCATGGGTGGGGACAACGCTACAACCGCTACAACCCACCAAGTTCTACAGCAAAGCCAGCCTTATCCTTACCGTCGGCTACTTTTCGGAAGCTGGAAGGGTTTTTTACCTCCAATTCAGCCATCGCCAGGTCTCTGGCGGATTGGGATATCCCATAATCCGGCTGACTATGACTATTCTTGCTTCCCGACCTTTCATCGTCCGACAGGCTACCGATACCACCACCGACCTCCAAGGCCTGACGTGGGACGGATGCCTTCATTCGCAACGATCCCCCGGCAAAGCTTCCTGCAACGAGGATGCGGCGTTGATCTTTCCCCTCGGCGAACGCGGAGTAGTGGCAGCTGTGGCTGACGGTTGTGGCGGGATGCAGGCTGGGGAACAAGCCTCGCGCATTGCGGTCCACGCGCTGGCTCGCAGCCTTCGCCATTCTTCCTGGGATAGTCGCCGGACCCTTCGCGCAGCTATTCTTGATGGGATTGATCAAGCCAATGAACGCATCCTTCGTTTGGGTGTCGGAGCCGCTTCGACCTTGGCTGTCGTAACGCTCCTCGATAACTATCTTTGCTCCTATCATGTCGGCGACTCGATGGTTTTGATCAGCCAACGGCAGCGTACTCGCTACCGATCAATCTGCCATTCCCCCGTCGGCTATGCCATCGAATCCGGGTGGCTCGGTCCGCGGCGCGCCATGTCTCATCAAGACCGGCATCTGGTCTCGAATTATCTTGGCTACCGATCGATGCGCATCGAAATCGGGCCTGCGCTTTCGGTCTCGGTCAACGATCGGATCACCTTGGCTAGCGACGGACTATTCGATAATTTGCTCACCGACGAAGTGGTTCAGCGTGTCGCGTCGTCTTCGCCATCGGATGGAGTCAAGAAGCTGCGACGGTTGGCCATCAGACGCATGCTTGGAGATTTCCAGACTATCCCTAGCAAACCAGATGATCTGACGATCATCAGCCTCCGGCCTGGCCCATGAGAATCCAAGATGCCGGCGTAAACGCCATCGCTCATAAGCAATCGTCCCAGCTCGATGGAGCAAGCCCGCGCCGGTGAAATCCCAAAGGGCCGCTGCATCGGCACGCCCGAACTTTGCCGCGACGATTGACCGGTTGGTTCAAACCTGGTGCGTCCCCGTGACCAGTCAGGCGACTTCCGGACGGCATCGGCGATGAAGCCGGCCCCCCTCTTCTCCCAGGATATCGGTAAACCATCCCGAAATTCGCAAGCCACCTAGCTCGCTGCGCTGATGCTATGCAACAAGCGGAGCAACTCTTGTTGAATCTTTTCCGAAGCTTGAATCTCGAGTTGAGAAGACCGCGCCGGCCACGTCTCGTAGCCCCCTAAGGCATGCTGCCGGGGAGTGGGAAGATAACCGGAGTAACCATTGGCAAGCTCGACCGTAAAGGTCGTTGTGGTCGGACTCGCCTCCCGGATGGCTAGCCCTGTCTCCGCGAAGACCTCGCAGGGTGCAGCCAGGATTCCGAGATCATCCAAGCGAAAGGCCTGCAAAATAATTTCGGTAGTCTCGGGCATCCCAGCCAGTTCGATAGCTTCCTGGGCATAAATCTGAGGGCGGGTAAGCTTGCTCGTCGGCGGTTGATCCCGCAGTAATTTCCTGGCCCAATCCAACCGTTCATCGCTGGGCCGGCGGACCTGGAGCTGGAGCTTCGCCTGTGCAGCTCGCAACCGGCAGCTCGTCCGATACTCGATACGCTGTACCGCCTCGACGGCCGTCCGCGCGAGATCCTCGGCCACGACGCGCATCTGCGTCCAGGGTGGTTGAGGCTTCCGCGGCTCAAGGAAATTGACATTATTGACGTCGCCACCTGCCCCGTTGGAGATCATCGCGACAAAAGGTGAAGGGGAATGGGGCGGATGAAGCAACTCAGCCACCCGCTGCGAGAACAAGCCGAAATAATCTGAACTAATCTGGTTTCCCTGATAGCCTGCTACATGGTGCATCCCATAATTAGCCAACATGGCCAAGGCTGTGCCATCGATAGTTTGAACACTGACGAGACTCAATTGACTATCAACCGGCCCGGCCGGTTCGATGAGCTTCATCGACCGACTGGGATTCATGACGACTTGATCGGGCCTTTCCCCAAATGGATTCACCGGAATGTCTCTCGAATCGACAATCCAACGGCGATTGAATACATGCTCTGGTTTTGCAACCTGTGCCCATCCGATTCGGGCAGGCTGAAGCCCTCTGATAGCATCCCGGATCGCATCGGCGATACGCAAGGCGACAAACTCGGCATACCATCGATCAAGCTCGCTCTCATAACGTCCCACCAAACCCGGTGCTGCGTGGGAGTGGGTTGCGCTGACAAGCATATTCTCGAGAGGCCAACCAAGTTCTTCAGCCGCAATCGCTTTGCCGCGATCGATCACCGCTCGTTCGATCATTCGCAGATCGCAGACGGCCATTACCATCTTGGTTTCACCATCATCCAAAGCCAGGCAACGAATGTGCAGCGGGTCATGAATTCTCTCGGCTGGAGCCCCTCGCATAATGATCCCGCCATTGGTAGCACCCAACGGCAGCGTCACATCTACCTGCGAAACGCCGGCGCGAAGGGTGGCTGGTTCGCCACCCGCCAAGGCCATGCCTCCCGTGAGCGTAGCCGGTGCCAACTGAAGTAATTGCCGACGGTGGATCGTAAGCTTCGACATGGGCTGACTGCTTCTATTACCAGGGGTTTCGGTGGGAGGGTCTTACGTTCGCAGACAGGGCGAAACGTGGATTGAATAATTCAACTTTCCTTCGAATCAGATATCTTTGGGGGATACTCGAAGGTTACATTGTAGCCACCGATGGCGATCACCAGGTAATTGAAATCGCCGGCTTGGCTTCGTTCCAAGCCGTTGGTTTCGAGAGGTCTCGTCTTCCGGTCGCCTTCACCAGCCCGCCGATTCCAAGAGCTCACTCATCCACGGGATTCCGTCGGAACCGTCCCCCGGCCATTTCGACTCTAGAAGTTTTTACCAGCTTCGATCGGCATAGATCACCGTCTATTGGATAGCGATCGCGAGAATCATCCCCTCACCTCCAGGAAAAAAGTTATGAAACGCTCGATCTTTTCATGGGTCTTTGCTGCCTCCTCGTTACTCGTGGGAGACCTTCGCGGCGATTACACCAACCATATGCAGCGGGGGGATGTCATCCTAGGAAGCGCCGGACAGATCGCCTTCGGTCCCGAAGGGATACTCTTGGTAGCCGATCCAAGAAATGCTCAGATCGTAGCCATCGCCACCGACGATCAAAGCTCGGCGGCGACCGTCAACTACTCGATCACAAACATCGATGAAAAAATTGCTGGGATGCTTGGAACCGTTACCAAGGAGATTCAGATTGTCGACCTGGCAACGAACCCGCTCAGTCACTTGGTTTATCTCTCCGTCGCCCGTGGGCGGGGTCCGAACGCGATTCCGGTCTTATTGAGAATCCAGCCTGACGGTTCAATCCAGGAAGTCAGCACGAAGCAGGTCCTGCACAGCACCGCCAGACTTCCCAACCCAGCGGAAGACAAAGAAGGACGCCGGGGGAATCCTCGAGCAGAATCTATCACCGACATCGCTTTTATCGACGGCAAAGTTTTCGTAGCGGGGCTTTCGAATGAAGAATTCGCCTCGAATCTCCGGACAATCGGCTTTCCTTTCGAGGGCGTTGATCGAGGTACCAGCATTGAGATTTACCACGGGGCCCACGGCGCCCTGGAAACCCGCTCGCCCGTCCGTACCTTCGCCGCCTACTCGATTCATGGTCAGGAGCACCTATTAGCCGCCTACACCTGCACCCCGCTGGTGAAGATTCCGGTAAACGCCTTGGAAGATGGCAAGAAAATCCGGGGGACGACGGTGGCCGAATTGGGTAATCGTAATCGGCCACTCGATATGGTCGTCTACCGCAAAGATGGCAAGGATTTCGTGTTGATGGCGAACAGTGCACGGGGTGTGATGAAGATTACTACCGAGCAAATCGCGGACATTGAGGCCATCGAATCCAAAGTCTCCGACAAGGCCGGGCTTAGCTATGAAACCATTTCCGACCTCCAAGGGGTCGAGCAACTGGATCGGCTTTCAGATACCCAGGCCGTCATTCTAGCCCGGCCCAATCCGGAAGGACTAGCAAGTCTAACCAGCATAGCGCTTCCCTAGGGTGAGCCGATGCAGCCATCGAAGCTACTCGTCGTTTTCATCTGCCTGGCTCTGTCGCGTTGCGCCTACGCCGAATGGACGATCGCTTTCGTCAATTCGGCGGAGACCGGTCGAGTAGCGGTCTGCGTCGATGGCCTTTCGCAAGCGACGATCGCTCGATTACGGGTCGCAACCGAACAACAACGGATAGACTCGCTGCGTTTATTTGTTTCGTCTACCTCGTTCGTTTCTCCTGAAACCTTACCGCCGGTCGCGGGTAGTCTTCGACTTGAGGAGGGGCGTTGCCTTTTCCTACCTCGTTTTCCGCTGCAGGCGGGACAGTCCTATCGGGTCGTCTGGACCCCGCCTCACGGTAATGACCAAGCGTTCGAGCAAATCCTGGAGTTGCCTCCGAGGCCAGCATCGCCGCCGCCAAGGTTGGTAGCGATCTACCCTTCGGCATCCCAGCTGCCACGAAACATCCTACGCTTCTACCTCCAATTCTCAACGCCCATGCAGCAGGGGGACAGCTGGCGGTATATCGAACTGTCGACGCTTGATGGTCGGAAGCTCGACCAACCATTTCTCGAAATTACTGAAGAAATGTGGGATCCCTCGGGTACACGCCTGACCCTGCTGTGCGATCCGGCTCGAGTCAAGCGCGGCCTAGTGCCGCGCGAAGAAGCGGGCCCGATTTTCAAGGTAGGGCTCGACTATCGCTTGACGGTGCGAGCCGACTGGCCGGATGTCGAGGGGAACTCCTTGGGAAGCTCGACTGTCAAGCAATTCAAGATCCTTGATGACGACTTTCAACAGCCCGATCCACGGGCATGGACAATACAGATCGACCATCGTCCTGCCACTAAGCAGCCGACCGCGGTCAACCCTCGACCGTTAATCAACGGTTGTTCGCTTCACCTGCGATTCCCTGAGCCCTTGGATCATGCTTTGCTTGGTCGCTGTATCACTCCCATCGATATCCACGGACAGTCGCTAGCAGGAAGTATCTTCATCGAAGAAGAAGAGCGTGTATGGCGATTTATCCCGCAGTTACCACTCGCACCTGGTCGTTATCACCTCGACATCCATCCTATTTTGGAGGATGTCGCCGGCAATAGTGTCGAACGGGCCTTCGAGGTCGACCTCGCGCAAGCCGGCCTGGTTGCCCCCCCTACCTGTCGCTTGACATTTACCATTCCCTAGGGGCTGCAGGGATTCGAGCGGCAGCAACCGTGCCTTCGCCCGAGCCTCACCTCCCGTAACTCGGGAGAGCGTGACGTCTGACGGTTGAAAAAGCAAGCGTTTGACTCGTCCAAGACTGGAACCGCCAAGCTGGCTTGCCACAGCCAGCATCGGCAGTCGTTCGTCGGCTAGCCTAGCCGGTTTAGCTGCCAGCTTGTCAGCTTTTGTGCTATAATCGCGAAGCTAAGCACGAATTCAGATGGTTGCCCACCAACGCGGAAGGAAATCCTCACTGTCTACCTTGGCGGTCGGTGCCGCGCTGACGATGTTTTCCTTGTCTTCGCTGCACACCCCTCAACCCTAACCGTCCCGTTCCTTCCTTCGCCCGAAAGAGTAGCTCGGTTTATGATCATCGCCCTTGCACCGCAACTCGTCATTGCCTTAGCCGTACTGCTGATCGTTTTTGCCTTGATTGCTTTTTCGGTGATCTCCAGCTTTTTTTCCCTGTGGATCCAGTCGGTCCTTACGGGCGCCGGGGTGGGAATCTGGGACTTGATCGGGATGTGGTTTCGGCGCGTCGATTCGCGGATGATCGTCAAAAGCAAAATCATGGCCGTTCAGGCTGGCATCGATGATGAGGATCTTACCAGTAAAGCCTTGGAAGCTCACTATCTGGCTCGTGGTAACGTTCCGCAGGTGATTCGAGCGCTGATCGCGGCCAGGAAATCAAAACATATCGATCTCTCGTTTCGTCAGGCTGCCGCGATCGACTTGGCCGGGCGCGATGTTTTGGAAGCTGTCCAGACCAGTGTATACCCCAAGGTGATCGACTGCCCTCCCCGGAATGCAACGCAACCGACCCTGGATGCCGTCGCCAAGGATGGAATTCAGTTGCGCGTCAAAGCTCGAGTGACCGTTCGCGCAAACCTGCAACGCCTGATCGGTGGTGCGACCGAGGAAACGATCATCGCCCGGGTCGGTGAAGGGATCGTCAGTGCCATTGGATCGGCCGAATCCCACAAGGAAGTTCTTCAGAATCCAGATGTCATCTCCAAAGCCGTGCTGGCTCGGCGACTCGATGATCAAACCGCTTTTGAAATCGTCTCTATCGACATCGCCGACATCGATGTCGGCGATAACATTGGGGCAAGGTTACAAGCAGACAAGGCAGAAGCCGATACGCAAGTTGCGCGGGCCCAGGCAGAAGGGCGACGCGCTCAGGCTGTCGCCGCCGAACAGGAGATGATTGCCAGGATCGAACAGAGCCGCGCAGCAGTCGTCGAAGCCGAAGCAGAGGTACCGAAAGCTATTGCCTCGGCTTTCCGTGGCGGTCAGCTTGGGATCCTCGATTATTACCGTTTGAAGAATGTCGCTGCGGATACCGAGATGCGTCAATCGATCGCCGGAACTGGGGCCCACACCAGTACCGCGGCAGGCAAAAGCACGGGAGGCTGAAGCAACTGATGTCCGACGACCTGAATGAATTCCTCAAGCAGGCAGCCCAACGCCGTCAGGCTCGACAACGAGCGGCAGCCAAACGCCGCTCGCCAACGACAACCGACGAAAGCAGGGCGATCCCCCGGGAAGCCGCCGGAATCGAGGAACTTCAACCTTTGCCCGGGGAGGAGACGAAACCTCCTCTTGGGCTGTCTGAGCCCTTGGGTGCTGGCATGGCCCGAGCCGATGCGGAGCGGCGAGCGCATGAGGAGGAAGCCTTCGGTCGCAGGCCGCCGTCGATTGGTCGAAGCCAGGCTCCAGCCAAAGCAAAAGGTCCCAAGAAATTCAAGAATCGTTCCTCTGATAAACCATCGACTACCTCGCGTCCCATTGCTCCAACCACCGATGCTTGCGAAATCGCCCCAAGCCCTGACGCCTCCGCGATGCCGCTGGACCCCGCTGCCTTGCTGGCCATGTTGCGAGACCCGAAAAGTTTGCGTTTGGCCTTCATCGCTTCAGAGATTTTTCGACGTAAACTCGACTAAACTGCCTGGAGCGTTTCCACGGCCCGCGCCAACCGTTTCCGCGCAACGTGCAAGCGACGTTTAATGGTTCCGACGGGAGCCTCAAACACGTCGCTCATCTCGACAAGGCTTTGGCCTTCCAGGTAGAAGGCCTCCAAGGTTTGACGGTCTAGTCGTCGAAGGCTACCCAAACCTGCGCGAAGATGCTGTACCCGTTCCTGGTCGAGTATCGCACTCAACGGATCGAGGGAACGTCCGCAGTTGGCATCCAGGGAGTCCTGAGCCACCGCCAACGGTTGGCGCCGCCTGGTCAATCGATTGATCGCCAAACGTTGGGTAATCATCCGAAGCCAACTGCCAAAAGCTTCCGGCTCATGAAGCTGATGCAGGCGACGGGAAGCTTGAATGAAAACATCCTGACTCAACTCCAAAGCCTCATCCCAATTTCCCAAGCGATGGAAGGCAATCGTCTGGACCTGCCGTTGGAAACGCATGAAAAGTTCGCCCATAGCGGTCGGATTCCCCTGGCGGGCCTCCAGCACCATCTCGCGGATGGTTGTGGTCGATCGTTCGGTATCGGTAAGCTGATCCATGTTTCGTGCTTTCTCGTAAGTCAACCAAGAAGGCCTTCCTGGATTAGCCTGGCCGCCAGGTCGACGGTCGAAGACCAAAGCGGAGCCCCGCAGCGACCATGTCGATCGGTGACCGAGCGGTAGGAAACAGGAAAGCCAACTAGCTCGACCAGGACGCTACCCACAGCAACCGGAATCGACCGCGAAGGACGAAAGGTGAAAAGCCGAGGGGAACCCGACTCGCCCTCTCGGGCATCGGGATAGCGTCTTAGTCAGGAGTCTTTGGAAGTATGGGAAAGATCGTCCGTAAGGGGGACGATCTCATGCCCTAGGGGTGACTGCGCCCAGTTCGCGGGCGACTGGCGTCAGCGATAATCGGCACGACGGCCAGAGGTCGCCATACCAGCCGCTGCACATCCGTCCACGGCTTCGGCCTTTCGCCGCTTCGCCGGAACCAATGGCTGGTCATCTGACGCCTTCCAAAGAGCATGCCTAGATCGCGGTGGAGGTCTCGGACCGCAGCCAAAACGACTCGAAGACCTGCTGACACCTTGGCGACAGCAAGACTAACGTTCGCGCTAGCATTCATCCGATTCATGGCAATGACCTCCCGGCCCGCTACGGCACGGTTGAGAAAAACGAACTGAGAGTCGACAGGCTGGAAAGGCCCAGCCAACAAAAAACGCATCCATCTCTACGCTCGACTTCATCGTAGTCTGTCGATGCGACAAAGACAAATCCGGCAGGAAGACACGACAGCTGCGTTTCCGGTTCGGTAAAATTCTCGGTCTGGCCTTGGATTTTTCCGAGTACCCGAAGTATCCAGGGCTATCTTTCCCTATGGGTCGGCCCGCAGGAATGCGGGATTTTTCCTTTTCCGTCCAGGTATCCGGCATGCGCACGCTGATCGTATTTTTTGGCTTGGCTCTCGTTATCTCTATCTTCTCCGGCAGCCAGGAGCTTCTTTCCGCTGAAAAAGCTGCCAAGAAAACCCCTTCGAAGGGAACGAAGGCTGTCGCCTCGGAGAAAACATCCTCCGGCTCCAAGAGTAGCCCTAAGGCCCCGTCGCCAGCCAAAGCGGGCGCGACCAAGCTGGAAAAAAGCGAACTGCCAGCCGCCGTAAAGACTGCGCCCAAAGGCCCCGTCATGGCCGTCGCTCCTATCGATCGTGGTCAACGGGAGGCAGTCCGATCGGCGGCGGAGCGGATCGATGCTCTCCTCGCCGAGAAATTATCGGATGCCAAGCTTAAGCCGCAGCCATCATTGAAGGATGAGCAGTTCTTAAGGCGTGCTTACCTGGAACTAGGAGGGCGTATTCCAAGTTTCCAGGAAGCCAGCCATTTCATCGCTACCAAGTCGCGGGATAAGCGGGCGGAACTGGTCGATTCGTTGCTGGAAAGCCCGGATTATGTAAGCCATTTCTATAACTACTGGGCCGATGTTTTACGGCTTTCCGAGCGTCCGCAAAACAACATCATCCTCGAACCTTACCTGGCGTACGTGAAGGAGTCGATCGCTTCGAACAAACCCTACGACGTCTGGGTTCATGAAATGCTGACCGCCGATGGTAAGGTCTGGGAAAACCCCGCCGTAGGCTTCCAGATCCGCGATGATGGCATGCCACTGCCCTATGTCGATAACACCGTACGGGTGCTCCTGGGTAAGCAGATTGGTTGCGCACAGTGCCACGACCATCCCTTTGATTCTTGGACCCAGCGACAGTTTTACGAACTGGCTGCCTTCACTGCAGGCACGCGAACTCGGTTGAGCAAAAGTGACCCGGAGATGAAAGGAGGGACTGGGCCAAATGAACTGATTGCTCAAGCCAGGAAAAAGGCAACCGATGGCCGTGTCCCGGGGCAATTCCAGCAATTAGTTCGTGCCAATTCCTATGCGGTCAAGAACGCGAACAAGGATCTCAAGCTTCCCCATGACTACCAATACTCAGATGGCAAGCCGAACCAAGTTATCCAACCCAAAGTGCTGTGGGACGAGGTACCGTCTACAGCCCTCAAGGCCAATCGTCGTGAGCAGTTCGCATCATGGATTACCGCTCGTCAGAATCGCCAGTTCGCCCGTAATATCGCCAACCGGATATGGAAGAAGATGATGGGCCGTGGCATCGTGGAACCGATCGACGATTTTCGCGATGAGAATGCTCCTTCGCATCCTGCTTTGCTTGAACACCTTACCGACGAAGTTCTCCGGCTAAACTTCGATATCCGCGAATTGGTACGTATCATCGCTTATTCGCAAAGCTATCAGCGTTTGGCGGTGGTTCACGAGCCATCGTCGACCGAACCCTTCCTCTTTCCCGGACCGGTTCTCAAACGCATGACCGCCGAGCAGCTTTGGGATTCCTTGCTTACGCTGGTCGCTTACAACCATTGGGCCTACCAGCGTCCCACGGCCCAGGCTATGGCCAAGGTAGTGGATATCGACTGGAAA
>JBILTQ010000317.1:0-6641 GCA_044371435.1 Pirellulaceae bacterium
AAGATAAGAAGTCGCACGCCGCAGCGGATCGCCAGCTAAATCATCGTGTGGATCGGCATTGGGGGCAACGTTGGCACGTGATCTTTCGGCGACGCGAAACCAGACGGCATCCACGTGGCTACGGGCAGCGTCTTCGGCGGCTGATGGATCGCCGAGCGCGATCGCTTCCACCAGGTATTCGTGCTCTTGAGCCAGAACACGAGCATCCGGAAAGTAGTCTTCGAACCCCTGCTCATGAAAACTCAATAAGCCATCCCAGGCTTCTCGCCATGCTGCTTTCAGCCTCGGAACCTTTGCCAGCTTGACAATGGTCTGATGAAGTTCGAAATCCGCCTCGCGAAACGAAATATAGTTACGAACATGAAGCGACTTGGACAGTCGTTCGAGAATCGATCGCAGCCGACTGAGCTCCTCCGGTGCTTCAGCGATATGTTGTGCTGCGTGACGTGCGGCAAAGCCTTCCAGTAGGGAGCGGAGTTCTGAGAGGCGGCGAAGTTCGGTACCGTTCATGTTCGATGGAACGTCTTGCAGTAGGCGAAATCAAACATATCGCTATGCGGTAAAGGTCAAAAGCTGACATTATACGCGCCGTGCCTTGAAAACGAATTGCTACCGCGAAGTTTATTGGCATAAATACCGGTAATGGGAATGCTCAGGCTTCCGAATCCATCCTGCTGCACTGAGGAATTCAGTCGAATGCGACTACGCCAGACTATGCCAAATCAAACAATTCACGGCCAGCGTCAACCATGATCATGCCCGAAAAAATTCCGTTTGGTGTCATCGCACCTATGACCACGCCTTTTGCCGCTAATGGCGAACTGGAAGCGGCTTCCATCCGCAGCCAGGTAGAGTTTCTCGTGCGCGAGCGAGCCGACAGTCTTGCGGTCGGCGGTTCGACCGGTGAAGGTCACACACTGTCGCCTGATGAACTGCGAGCCTGCGTCAGCGAGACTCGCGCCGCGATGCCTGCCAACATGCCACTCATCGCCAGTGCGATCGTTGACAGCACTCGACAGGCGATTCGCTCGATCAAGGCGGTCGACGGTCTCGGCGTCGACGCAATTCAACTCACCCCAGTGCATTATCTCTTCCGCCCCGATGACGAGATGATGATCGAGCACTTCCGCGTGATCCACGAAGAGACCGGCATACCGTTGATCATTTACAACGTCGTACACTGGTGCTATCTCTCGCCGGAACTGACCGTCCGGCTCATGAATGAAGTGCCGGGAGTAATGGGCATCAAGCAGAGCGCGGGCGATCTGAAGCTCTTCGCCGATCTGATGATCAACGCGCCGAAGGATCGCAAGATCTACAGCGCGGTGGATGCCTTGATGTATCCGTCTTTCTGTCTTGGCACACCGGGCGTCATCGCAGCGACACCTTCCGCAATCCCGCGTGCTACCGCCTTGCTGCGCGATGCAGTGGCCAAAGGGGATCATGCGAACGCACTTCGCCTGCACGAAGCGATCTTGCGATTCTGGAATGCAACGGACCACTACAACCTTCCTGCCTGCATCCGTTACGCTCAGTCATTGCAAGGTGTGGACGCTGGTTTTCCACGCATGCCGATGCGCGCGGCGACTGAGGCGCAAAAGGCGAAGATCAAACCAACGTTGGAAGCGGTGCTGAAGTTGTCGGAAGAGCTTTCCTGACCGACGAGTAATGAAGTAGTGGAGGAATGGAGTGCTGCATTGCACTGATTCCAGCTCACCACTCCGGCCAAACGAAAAACCAAGAACGAAGTCCTCCACCACTCCCCATGACCACCGGCATCCTCCTCATCGTTCTGTTTACCTCGCTCGCCGTGGCAGCTCGGCGTTTGCGTTGCCTGGAGGGGCTGGGGTTTACCTTTGTCGTGCTCGCGTTCGGCGCGGCGGCTTTCACATTTCCGAGGGCGTTCAATGCGCCTGGGGGATTTGAACTGAAACAGATCATTTCACCGCTTGTTCAACTGATCCTGCTGTGCATGGGAATGACGCTCACGCTGGCCGACTTCACGCGTATACTGTCCGCGCCGCACGCGGTGGTGATCGGTGCTCTGCTGCAATACAGCATCATGCCGCTGGGCGGATTCGTCTTTGCCTGGCTCTTTGGATTGGAGAAGGAAGTCGCCGCCGGCTTGATCTTGATTGGCTCGTGTCCTGGAGGCGTGTCATCGAATGTTATCACGTACTTGGCAAAAGGAAATGTTCCACTCTCGGTCACCATGACAGCCGTCTCCACTTTGCTCTCGCCATTCATCACACCTTTGGCCATGCATTGGCTGGCCGGTGCCTACGTGCCGGTCGAAGTCGGTCCGATGATCTTCTCAATATTCAAGATGATCATCGCGCCGCTCGCCATTGGGTTTGGAATCCGCCATTACTTACCGCGACTTGCCGATTCGTTCGTGCACCTGCTGCCTCCGATTGCCATGCTTTCCATCGCCGTCATTGTCGCGATCACGGTGGCCATGTCGCGCGATGAATTGCTGAAGGTCGGTCTAGTGCTGTTCGCCGCGTCTGCCTGCCTCAACGCTACGGGTTATGCGGTCGGTTACGGTGCCGCACGCCTGCTCGGCCTCGATGCGCGCGACAGTCGCACTGTAGCGATCGAAGTCGGTCTGCAAAATGGCGGCATGGCCACCGGCCTTGCCTTCAATGTTCTGCACAGTCCTGCCGCGGCACTCGCAGCCGCGACCTTCGGCCCTTGGAGCGCCGTCACCAGTTCCACGCTCGCTTCCTGGTGGAACCGCCGCAACCACAACCGAATACAGTCATGAGAATATTTGTCGCTATTATTTTTATCGCATGCATCCACGCGGAAGCTGTCGCGCACGACGCGCGTCCAAATCTTATTTTTCTGCTCACTGACGATCTGCGAGCGGACGATCTCGGCTGCTATGGGAACTCAGTCATCCAGACGCCTCAAATCGATTCTCTTGCGAAGCGCGGTGTTCGTTTCACGCGAGCATTTGTTACGAGTTCCATCTGCATGGCGAGCCGGGCAAGCTATTTCACCGGGCGGATCGAACGCAGCCATGCCTGCAACTTTTACTACCGTAGTCTCGCCGCCAAAGACTGGAAGCGGAGCTATCCGGTGATGTTGCGCGAAGCCGGTTATCGTACCGGATTCATCGGCAAGTTCGGCGTCATCGTTGAGAATGCCTCGCACGGACTACCGCGTTCAGACTTTGATTCCTTCGATGGTTTCGCTGGTCAGGGTGACTACTTTCCGCAAGGCAAGGACGGCCCGCATCTCGAACAGGTGATGGGGGATCAAGCGGTGCGATTCCTTCGCAGCATGGCAGAAGAGTACGATCCCTTCTGTCTCTCCGTGAGCTTCAAAGCACCACACCTTCCGTTAATGCCAGATCCGGCTTTTGCGAAGCTTTATGAAAACGCGCTGCCCTATCTGCCAACGCCCACAGTCTTCCGAGAGATCTTCGGACTACCGCCCGTGTTTGCTGACTCAGCCTGGTATGCGCGGTTAAGTTGGCAGAAATACTGTTCCTCGCCGGAGCGGTTGCATCCATTCATTCGCAGCCGCTACCAACTTATTGCAGGAGTCGATGCGGCGGTCGGGCGCATCCTCGCGGAACTTGAAAAGCTCGGACAAGCAAACAACACCGTCGTCGTCTTTGCCTCCGACAACGGTTACTACTACGGCGAACACGGCCTGAATACGAAATTCTATCTGCATGAAGAGTCCATCCGCGTACCAATAATAGCGATGGACCCGCGACAGCCGGAGCGCGGCGGGGCGACGGTGGACGCGCTCTGCGCCAATGTGGATATCGCGCCGACGCTGCTCGACATGGCCCGCCTGCCTGCGCCTGAAGTCATGCAAGGCCGCAGCCTTGTGCCGCTGCTGCGCGGTGATAAACCTGTGCCGTGGCGCGATGCCATCTTCTGCGAAAATCTAGCCAAAGAACGGCGGCCGATGTGTGACGCCGTTCGCACGCGGGATTGGAAGTACATCGCCTATTTCGAGACAAAGCCCCTACAAGATGAGCTTTATCACCTGTCCGTGGATCCACACGAGCAACGCAATCTCGCCAATGCACCCGAGCATCAATCAACGAAGGAGAAGCTCGCCAGCCGGTTGCAGGCCATGCGAGCTGAGCTATCGGGCACTTCGGACGGCTTTCCAGAATGGATTCAAACGCAGAAAGAAAACACCGCCAACTGGCAAGAGTATCGTGATGCTTACCAGCACCTGCTCTCATCAACTCCAGACACAAGTCCGGCCCCAAAACCTCCGAAGTCTCAACCCTGATCCACGATGATGATCTTCATTCAAAACATCCAGGCACTCACCGTCGCAATCTTAACAGTATTGGTTCACTGCGCCGCCGTTTCGCGAGGCGCCGACCCCTACCCACTCTGGACCGGCGATGAGTTTCCCAAGGCGGCGGAGGTGCCCTTTGCCGTAGACATGGCGATTTTTAGTATCGAGCCGCCGATTCCGGCTACGTCCAACGGTCGCATCTGGCGCAAGGGCGTCGATGTAATCTGGCACAAGGGCGTGCTGCATGCTTCATTTGGGTACAATGAGAAGTTCGACACCCAGGGGGAGAATTCGCCCGGAGAATCGTGCGCCTGGCTCACCAGTGGCGACGGCGGCAAGACCTGGAGCAACCTGCGGTTTATCACGCGTGGCGATGAAACAAGCGGCATCAGCCACGGTGTGTTTCTTTCGCATGAAGGCCGTCTGTGGTCCTTCAACGGCAGTTTCAGCGGCAAATTCGGCAAGGTACGCACGCTGGCCTTTTTGCTCGATGAAACCTCTGACACTTGGGAGCCGAAGGGCGAGGTCGTTGGTGCGGGCTTCTGGGCCTTGCAGAAGCCGATGAAGCTGCCGGACGGCAACTGGCTCATGTCTGGCGCTCGGATTGGCAAGCCGCATCCCGCCGCCGTCGCGATCAGCCATGGCGATGATTTACTGAAATGGGATCTCGTGGTCATCCCCGAGGCCCCAGGCAAGATGTGGGGCGAATCTTCCGTCATCCGCGATGGCGACCGACTGCTCAACATTGCCCGCTACGGTGCGGAAGCCGTGGCGTTGGCTGCTGTGAGCACGGATGGGGGCCGTACCTGGACGCCGAGCAGCCCCTCAAACTTGCCGATGACCACGAGTCGCCCTTACACCGGCCGGCTTAGTAGCGGGCAGCCCTATCTTGTCTGCACGACCACAGCGGATTCCGGCACGAAACGCAATCCTTTGACTATCGCAGTTGGTGCGCCAAACACGGCGACCTTCAGCCGAGTCTTCAAAGTGGATGATGATGGATCGATGATGTATCCCGGCTGTGACGAGCACGAAGGTTGGCTTTACATCGGTTACACGCGGGGGTTTTCCCCGCAACTCGCCGTGGTGCCCGTATCTTCGTTGGCTATCGATGCCGCAGGTGTCGCACGCCGCGAGCCGAAGCCACCATCCGAACGCGAGTGGGAGCTGGACTCGCCACTGGCGGCGGAGGTCACCGTGCACGGCGAGGCGAAGCGGGCGGACGGCGCACAGAGGCATTGTCTCGTGCTGGAAGGGCAGAGCACTATCGAGCTGAATGATTCTGCACACCTCAACTTCGGCACGGATGGCTTTACTGTTTCGTTGTGGTTCAATCCGTACGATCTCGCTGGTGGACAACAGATGCTGGTCGGTAAGAATCGTTATTCAAGAAACGAGCGGCAGTGGAGCCTCACCATTGAGCCCGATGGCAAACTGAAAGCACATTTGCAACAAGGGGGCTGGAGCACAATTACCTGCGACCAACCGCTTGAAGCCGGGCGATGGCATTTGGCAACGTTAGTGGTTACCGCTGATAAGGCTTCACTATTCTTAAACGGAAGGCTCGCAGGCGACGTCAAGCTCAAGACAGCCATCGCAAGTACAGAGGCTCCGATCACGCTCGGCGGTATCTGGGATTCGAATTCGGTGCGTCAAGCCTTCTACGGCGCCTTGGACGAATTCTCGGTGCAGCCACGCGCGTTGAACGCTCAGGAAATCGCGTCAAGTTACCGACCTGTTTCGAGCACGCACGAAATACCAAAGTTCAACGCAGGCCTGCCGCTTTGGGATGACTCGCAGAAGCTTCTGAAAGCAGCCGAACTACCGCAGGTCGCAGGCGCAGAGTTTCATGTGATCAAGAAGCAGTGGCCCGATACCGATGGTTGCAACTGGACGCTCGGCGTCGGCCTCGCCTGGCACAAAGGGAAACTCTATGCGTCGTACGGCTATAACAAGGGTAAAGAAAACACGCCCACCGAGGAGGCTCATGTCCGTGTGAGCGACGATGGAGGTAAGACCTGGGGGCCGACCGGCGTGATGGATGCAGGTGACGGAGACCTGGGTGTCAGTCACGGCGTATTCCTTTCGCACGGTGGAAGGTTATGGGCCTTCATGGGTGCTTTTTATGCGAGCGCGAGACCCTACTATCGAGTTCACACACGTGCGTATCGGTTGAATGAAGGTACCGGTCAATGGGAGGCGATCGGCAGCGTGGTCGAAGGTGGTTTCTGGCCGATGCAGGAGCCGCTGAAGATGGCTGATGGCAATTGGATCATGTCCGGATTCCGCATCGGAGGCCAAGACGGCAACCTGCCCGCGGTGGCCATCAGCAGCGGAGACGACTTCACGAAATGGAACTTGATCGT
>JBILTQ010000041.1:0-22383 GCA_044371435.1 Pirellulaceae bacterium
TCCTTCAGCGCGGCTGATCGCGCGTTGGCAACTCTCAAAGGCCGCTTCCTGGCTGGCCACCGGGCAGTACCGTTCGAGTGTGGGGACCGACAGGAAGGGGCGTTTTTGTAATCCGAAAAATGATTCGTGCATCCTTGCTGCTTTCCGATCAAATGAGGATCGTTCCGCTTCGTCGAGCGATCGCCATACCGCTTGGCTTATCTGGCTATGTCGGCCCGATGCAATCGCTATCTTCAGCAATGTCCGCCAACTTCCGCGGGATCGTGGTCAAAAGAGGCTTTGGCAACTATCCTGAGGGTATCGAGAATTCTCAACTACCAGTGTATCCATCCATGGCTAATGCTAGCTTCCGACTCCCCCCCTCGGTTCCCGAGCCTGCCCGCAATTTGCTGGCTGTTCTGCAAGGATATTCGAAGCTGACCAAACAGGACTGCCTGCAGTTGATCCAAATGGGCGCGGTCCGCGTCAACGGTCGCCGCTGCCTGCGTTCCTTTCAGAAGCTGGAGGTGGCCGATCTGATCGAATATGAATGGACGCCACAACCGCGGCCTGGGCAGCCAAAACGTTCCGCATCGCGTGAGACCTTTCGAGTCGTCCACGACGACCCTGAGTTCCTGGTCGTGCTGAAACCAGCCAACCTGTTGACCGTTCCCACGCCGCATCGCGAGGCGCGGACCCTGATATCGCTGGTAAGCCAGCATTTGAAGAAGACCGGGACAGGCGAAGAGGCCTACTGCGTACATCGGCTCGATCGTGGCGTCTCCGGACTGCTGATCTTCGCCAAGAGTCTCGCTGTCGCCCTGCAATTGCGCGAGCAGTTCGCCGCCAGGAAGCCCGACCGGCAATACATGGCCCTCTGCCGCGGCGGTTTCCCACGCGACGAAGGAACCATTCGATCCTACCTCGCCACCGATGAGGATCTCAATCGCTACTCGACCACCGATCGCGACCGCGGTCAGTTGGCGATTACACATTTTAGGGTCAAGCATCGCTGGTCGGATGCCACCGCCTTGGAGATTCGTCTCGAGACAGGGCGACGCAATCAAATACGGGTACATCTGGCGGAAGGCGGGCACCCGATCCTGGGTGATCCTCGATATCGCGTTAGTCTGGCCGAGCATTGGGCTTGGCCCTATCGCCGATTGGCCTTGCATGCCGAGTCGCTGGGCTTCGAACATCCTCGTACTGGCCAAACCCTGAAATTCCGTTCCAGCTGGCCTGAGGAATTTCGCGACTTCAAGCGGCGGATGGATCGCCATGAGCGGGGGAGGGCCGAGAGCGAAGGGCCGATTACTTAAACGTGCCCAGCCCCTTCGTCGCGACGGACGATTATCGCGCGAGCGATGGGGCGTTTTCTTGCGATAGCCGCAAATCGCTGGCCGGCTCCAACCGAGCGATGACTTCCCGTTGAAAATCCTGAACACGTCGACGCAAGCTCGACACCGTTTGCTGCGACTGTTGGTAGGCGGTCGACCATTCCACCTGGCGGCGTTGCTGTTCCCTTTCGCTTGCAGCCCGCGACTGCGCGGAGAGAGCCAGCCAGCGGTCCTTCAAAGCCAATTCGAATTGCTTCCCGAAGCCTGCGGTCAAAGCCGGTAGGGCCGGGCTATCGACTTCCACCGATTTCTGGTGGAAACGACCATCCACGACACTCCCCGTGCACACGACCCGCAGCAACCGGCTTCTGCCGGGAACTTCGTAGCAGGAGAAGGCTTGACTTGAAACCGGCTGCCCATCGTCGGGCGGCGGCGGGAATCCCGCGAGTCGGACACGATCGCATTCGATCACCATGTCCATACTCCATTCCTGATGATGCATGGTCCAGGCAAGGAAGATCATCGGCTGTTCCCCAGCAGCGCGGAAGGTCCAGGCATCCTGTTCGGTCTCCACCGACCAGGATGGTAGTGGCTTCAACCGGCCCTGCATGACGAAACCGTGACGGTCAGGGATCATGGCCGCGTGTAGTAGGGCTTGTACGGCGGGTGACTTGACGCTGGCTGCTTCCCCGAAATTCAATTCCAAGGTCGGACGTTCATGCGACTCCCAGCCGAGACTCCCTACATTCTTTAGCTGGCCGGAGAAAGGCAATCGCTGATCCGGTACCTGGATGACACCTTGCATCCGTAGCGTACCGCAGCTGATAGCAGGCTTGAGCATGTCGCCGAAGGCATAGTCGAGGCCCCGGTCAGTCGGCAGCACTCGCCGATCTTCGGCCTGGGGCATCCAATCGCGAATCAAACCCAGCGACATCGCCAGGTAGGGTCGCCACGCCTCCTGCGATTGGCGGGCAAACCGGAGCATGAAGGTACGGGCGGCTGACGCAAAGCGATCCTCGCCAGGCATGACCTGTTCAATCTTGGCCGATAACGGTGCAACTTCCGCTACCCGACGATGCTCCAAATCAGTGGCGGCTTCCTGGCATTTCCGGTTGAGTTCGACCAACCCCTGCTGCAATTCCTCCAGGGCAGTGTCAACCGTCGCCAATCGCTCGCGAGCCAGCCTAGCTTGCTCTCGTCCGCGCAGCGGGTTGGTCACACTCGCTAGCGACTTCTCCATTTCCGTAAGTTGCTGGCGAAGTCGATCGAGCGTCGCTTGCTTGGCTTGGAGGGCTTGTTGCGGTTCGAGGTCGACGACCGCCGGCGCATCCCTCCCCGGCATCCACTCGAGCATGGTCGCCATCGCCAGCGTCGGGCAGGCAGGCACTTCGATGACTGGAACTTGCTCGATATCCCGAGGGGTGACGGGATATTCCATCCCCTCGACGAAGGATAATCGCGATGACCAGCGCCGGTACGCCAACGACGGCAGTTGTACTTGAGACCAGAGGTGCTCCATGCGAATAGGGGAGGCGGGCGTAGGTCGACGGAGGGTCGGCGACAGCCTTTCCTCGAGCGGCCTCAACTCGACCCCTTCCATCCATAGATTCCCGGTGAACGGATTGAAGCGATAATTGTCGAACGCTACCTCGGCCCGTGTCACCCGTTGTAGTTCTGCCTTTAGCCAAGCCTTGCCGACTGGCCAGGCGGCTATTCCACCCATGCCGACGATGGCTGCCAACCACCAGCTTTGCCGCCATTTCATGGGGATCGCTCCCGCAGCAAGGACGGATGTTGCTTGACACTGCTGAGGTGCCACAACAGGTATCGCAATGCCTCTTCGCGAGGCCGGTCTTCGCCGGTATCAGCCGAGGCATTCAGCCGCTCCAACTCGCTAGCCGTGACCGTGCCTGCTGGTTGGGTATCCTGTTCAATCGCTGATTTCTTGGATTCCGTTGCCGAACGAATCATAGGTACCGAGGGTGCCTGAGAGGAAAGGGACTCTTGCTTCTTCTCGCCTGATCGTTTGGACGATGAGGCTTGCTTCGCGGAGGTGGTTTCGCCGCCCGCATCCTTGGGTCGATAGCGAATGATTTCAATGATTGTCTCCTGGAGGATGGCCGCTTCGCTCGACTGACCCGTAGTCGCCATGGCTTTGACCCGAGACTCCTGCCGTTCCTCGATAGCCGTGGGTTTTACCAACGCCTCGGTGCTCGAGGCATCCAAGCGATAACCTGCTGGCCAATGGGCCTTGGAGACCGTCAACTCTGGCATGCCAGCGACCGCGGGTGTTACGAAAGTCGTCGACGGCATAGCCCCGGTTCGAAGCGGGGTGACCGGCAAGGTGGCCATGGTCGAAGGAGTAGTGGTCTTGGGTATCGCGGCAAGTTGGGGCGGTGCGGGACTGGTCTTGGCGAAAGTGCTTACCGGCTTCGACAGCGCATCGAGCTTCAAGCCGGCATCGCTGAACGGTTGCGGTCGCGGTTCGATGGTCCGTGGCTCCACCCGCAAGGTAATGGATCCCTGCGATCTCGGACGCCGCTGGAGACAAGCGCAGGCAGCGTAGGCCGGTAGGAATAGTCCGCTTCCGAGGGCGAGGTTTCCCATCACCAGGCTGTTGTTCCAATGCAGCCAGGGGAACACCGGCCACGTCGCGATGTGGTTCCAAAGCGGTTGCAGCGATGGCATTTCGAGCAAGCCGCGGCCGAGCGCATCCGGCCAGGAATCGTTCCAGCCCGCCAACCATCCGCTGGCGAACAGGCAACCGGCTGCTACCAAATAGTTCATCGGAAAAAACAACCAAGTCCCAGCCAGCACCACCGCCATCAGATTGGCCTTGGGCATCCCGCCCAGCGCGATCCCCCAAGCTACCGCGTGGGCGAGAGCTAGCGGTCGTCGATCGGTAGCCGCGAGCGAAAGCCATTCGCTGATTCTTCTCGCAACGTTACCCAGCATGGTCCAAGGTCCTTCGGAACAAATTTTCCAGCATCATTTTCCATCGGACATCCCGGGCTCGAGATTCCACCAACTCTGGCAAAATATTGGGAATCGTCGGTGACCGCCGTCCGCAGTTTTGCCAGCAAACTTCTCGGTAGGATCCAGCTTCGTTTTTCGATATACTGAAGGTGGTACCGGATCGTCGGCAGCCGAGGCCTGTGGCCCGCTACCAAGCGTGGGATGGGCTGGGCCACCGTGGACTGGTCTATCCGACCTTTTTCCCCCAGCGCTTCCCTCTTTCATCCTCCTCCGCCAGCGATGGATCTTTCCGGTAGCTCTATGATGCCTGTTCAGACAACGAAGCATGGCGGTGAATCGGCTAACAACTGGCGATCGATATCCGACCGAGGGCTAGTGACTCGGCTTGCTGCGTTGACCTGGATCGGGCTAGCCTTTTATTCCCCAACCACTTTGGCTCAGGGCTTGGACGAGCGCACTCAATTCTTCGAGTCTCGCATTCGGCCGGCCTTGATTGAACACTGTTTGGATTGCCATTCCCATGCGGCTGAAGTCAACGGTGGCCTGCTGCTGGATTCCCATGTCGGCTGGGGACGTGGGGGGGATTCGGGAAAAGCTATCCTGCCAGGCGATCCCCAAGCCAGTCTCTTGGTACGCGCTATCCAGTACGATGACCCGCATTTGCAGATGCCTCCCGAGGGCAAGATGCCGGACCAAGTGATCGAAGATTTTCGTCGCTGGATTCGCGATGGTGCCTTTGACCCTCGAGAGGAAACGACCCCTGCCAAGCCCTCGACGGCCCTCTCGCTCGATCGAGCTCATGATTATTGGGCCTACCGTCCTATCCATGCAGCGCCGATCCCTTCCGGTGCCGCGGCGACCCCGATCGATCGCTTCGTCGAAGCCAAGTTGCAGTCCGAAGGGCTGTCGTGGACCGAGCGGGCCTCGCGACGAGTGTTGCTCCGACGGCTGACCTTCGACCTGCATGGATTGCCGCCGACGCCGAGACAGTTGGACCAGTTTGAGAACGATATGTCGGCCGATGCTTATGAAAAGCTGGTCGATGGACTGTTAGCTTCGCCGCGTTATGCAGAAAGGATGGCTCGGCGCTGGTTAGATGTTGTCCGCTTTGCGGAATCATTGACCCTCCGCGGCTTTGTCCTACCAAACGCTTGGCGATATCGGGATTATTGTGTCGATCAATTCCTCCATGATCGGCCCTTCGACCAGTTTGTTCGGGAGCAAGTCGGCGGTGATCTGATGGCAGCGGAGGATCTGGCGACGCGCCGTCGGCAGCTGACCGCCACGACCTTCTGGCTGATGGGTAACAGCAACCTGGAGGAACAGGACAAACAGCAACTAGAGATGGATATCGTCGATGAGCAGTTGGATACATTCGGTAAGGTCTTCCTCGGGCAGACCATCGGTTGTGCTCGTTGTCATGATCATAAATTCGACCCGATTCCCACCCGCGATTACTATGCCTTGGCCGGAGTGCTGAAGTCGTCTCAAGTGCTCGAGCATGCCAACGTTTCGAAATGGATCGAAGCGCCGCTTCCGATGCCATCCCCCGAAACAGAGCATTTCGAACAACTGGCTGCGCAAGCGAAAGACCTGGCTGAGGAGATCGCCCGGTTACGACCGAGGCTAACGCGGGCGACCCAACGGACGACCCCCGTGGTTCGTTCGCAGGACTTGCCGGGGATTGTCGTCGATGACCGGCAAGCGACTAAAATCGGTGATTGGCAAGCGAGCAACTTCACCCATGTCTATGTCGATGAGGGCTATATCCACGACCGTCATCAGGCCGTTGGTAGCAAGACCGTTTCCTTCGAGCCCGCAGCCTTACCCGCTGGTTTTTACGAAGTGCGGTTGGCTTATGCCCCAGGTTCGAACCGGGCCACCAATGCTCGCGTCATCGTCTATAGCGCGGATGGCGATACACCGCTGAGCATCGACCAGAGGCAACCTCCACCCATCGATGGTCTCTGGTATTCTCTTGGGCGGTATCGTTTTGAAAAGGATGGTCAGGCCTACGTCTTGATCTCCAATGAAGAGGCCGATGGGCATGTGATCGCCGATGCGGTGCAGTTCCTGGCGGATGGGGAGACTCCAGTGGCGGACTCAAGTTCGAGCAAGCCAGCGGTAGCAAGCGGCTCCGGCTCTGACTCCAGCCCTCAAGCCTCGACGACCGCGGGAGACAAGGCCGAACTCGAAGGTCGGCTCAAAAAGTTGGAAGCGGCCAAGAAGGAAATCGATGCGTTGCTCGACGAGCGTCCCAAGGTCATGGCCATGCCAGCCGTGCCTTCGGCCAGCGACTTGGCGATCCACATCCGGGGCGATGTCCACAATCTCGGCGCTGTCGTTCCGCGCGGTCCCCTGCAGTTGGTGTCGCTGGCCAACCTTCCCTCGCCGGAAGAGCGTCCCTTTGATCGTTTGGATCTTGGTGCATGGCTGACCGCCCATGAGAATCCGCTCTTGGCGCGAGTTGCCGCCAACCGGGTTTGGATGTGGCTGATGGGGGCCGGTTTGGTGCGAACCGTCGACAATTTCGGGACGACCGGCGAGCCCCCCAGTCACCCGGAATTGCTCGATTACCTGGCTTCGCGGCTGAGAGATCAGCAGTGGTCGATCCGCTCGCTCGTGCGGGAGATTGTTTTGTCTGAGGCTTATCAGCGGAGTTCTCAGGATTTGATGGAGCCGGCAAAGATCGATCCGGACAACCGCTGGCTGTGGCGCGGTCAACGCCGTCGTTTGGATGCCGAGACGCTCCGCGATTCGCTCCTCTTTATCAGCCAGCAACTCGACGAAAGCATGGAGGGGAGCGAGATTCCGAAGGCCTTGAAGTCGGACTACGGCTATCAGCAGGAGAGCAGTCGCCGCAGCCTCTATTTGCCTGTCTTCCGCAACGCTGTCCCGGACATCTACGAGGTTTTCGATGGGGCCGATCGCAGTTCGGTAGTCGGCCAGCGAAGCCGTAGCACGACCGCCAGGCAGGCTTTATGGTTCATGCATCACCCCTGGGTCCGACAGATGGCCTCGGCGACGGCCGAGCAGATCCAGCGAGAAACGCACAGCCATGCCACCGATCGCTGCTTATCGTCTGCCGCTCAAAAGATTTTGGGACGGTCACTGACTCGTGAGGAACGCTTGGCCTTCGATGAACATCTCGGCGATACCCCACAGCTTACATCGGAACAACTCACCGAAGTGGTTGTTAGTTTGTTTCAGTCCCTCGATTTTCGTTTCCCCGAATAGCCTTTTTCGACAGACAGGTAATTGTTATGAATCGCCTCTCGACCAACGGTTCGCGGCGGGAATGGCTTCGGAGTTCCGCTTGTGGCTTCGCCTCGTTGGCAGCGATGGGCTTGGCCAATCTCGAGGGTTCCGTTTCCGCCGGCTGGACGCCGGGCGGAGCTCATTTTCCAGCCCGGGCCAAGCGGATTATCTTTCTCTTCATGCAAGGTGGCGTCAGCCACGTCGATTCCTTCGACTATAAACCAGACCTGATCAAGCACGACGGGACGTTGCAGGCGTTCGACGATGCCCGGGTTTTGGCGAATAGCGGTAAGCGCGGCACCCCGCAACGCATCATGCAACCCCTATGGAAATTCGCCCAACACGGCCAAACCGGGCGTTGGTGTTCGGAGCTGTTCCCTCAAATCCATCAGCATGTCGATGATTTATGTTTCATCCATTCGATGCATACGGAGGGAGTCGCGCACGGACCATCGACTCTCTTCCTGCATTGTGGATCGACCAACTTCATTCGCCCTTCCTTCGGCTCCTGGTTGATGTACGGACTAGGAAGTGAAAACCAGAACCTCCCCGGCTTCATCAGCATCTCGCCGTCCATCGGCAACGGTGGTCCAAGGAACTACGGCCATGCGTTCCTCCCGGCGGTCTGCCAGGGAACGGCCATCGGTAGCGTTCAGAACGATAGCCCGTTGACGATCCGCAACCTGCAGGCCACCCATGGAAATCCGGACGATCGCCGGCGACAATTGGATGTCCTGCAATCGCTCAATCGGGCCCAATTGGCTCGGCGAGGTACCGATTCGGAATGGGATGCGGTCATCGAGTCCTACGAAATGGCCTGGCGCATGCAAACGGTCGCTCCCGAGGTGCTCGACCTCTCGACCGAATCGGCTGAAACGTTGGCGGCTTACGGGATCGGCGAGAAAGAGACTGACGGCTACGGCCGCAAATGCCTATTGGCGCGGCGGCTATGTGAAGCCGGTGTACGTTTTGTCCAAGTCAATTATGGTGACAATTCGGCCAACCCCGCCTGGGACCAGCATTCCAACCTGCCCAAGCATGGGGAGCACGCCAAAGCCGTCGATCGTCCGATCGCCGGCCTGCTGCGCGATCTGAAACAGCGCGGTCTGCTCGAAGATACACTCGTCTGGTGGGGCGGCGAGTTCGGTCGAACGCCCTATGCCCAGGCCAATGGGACTGGGCGCGACCACAACCCCAGCGGGTTCACCGTTTGGCTGGCTGGAGGTGGGGTCAAGCCGGGCTTCGCCTATGGCGAGACCGATGATTTCGGTCACCAAGCCATCCGGAACAAGGTGCACATGCACGATCTGCATGCGACTCTCCTGCACCTGCTCGGGCTGGATCATGAACGGTTGACCTACGAGTACGCGGGCCGAAATTTTCGCTTGACCGATGTGCATGGTCGCGTCGTCCACGATCTCCTGGCTTAGTTTTTGGCTAGCATTTCATGACGTCCAGGACACGACTAAAGCCCAGGACGGATCCCATGGCGTTGAACCTGGCAGCAGGTACCGAGCCGACTGAAGAGCGAATGCGATTGGGGGTCCTGGAGCGGTTCGGTCTGCTGCTGCTCGGCGGAACCTTGGTCGGTCTGCTGCTGACAGCTGGCTATTTAAAGCCGGCTAGCCAAGGTTTCGGAACTCATCAGCAACTAGGACTACCACCCTGCACCTTCCAGCGTTGGTGGGCCGTGCGCTGTCCCGCCTGTGGCATCACCACTTCCTGGTCACACTTGATGCGCGGCGAGCTCTGGTCGGCCTTGGAAGCAAACTGCGGTGGCTTTCTCCTCGCCCTTCTGGCTATGATTGGGGCTGCCGGATGTTTCGCTGCCGTCGTTCGCGGCCGCGTGACCTCCACGGGCTGGTTTATGCAGCTAATGGTAATCGGCATGGGACTGTCGCTGGCAACCGCGACGCTCGATTGGCTGGTCCGCTTGTTTGGCTAAGAAGTCAGGAAGAGACGAGAAACGATTATGATCATGGATGGTCGTCTTCGCGGAGGCATGCGCAGGATCACCGTTGGCCTGGCCCTCCTCCAGTTACTATGGTTCGCTGGCTGTATCCAGATGGCTGCCAACCTGTTGCATGTAGTCAATGGGCCACGCGTGCCCGCCGAGTTCAAGGGCTTGGATAATCATCGGGTCGCCGTCGTCTGTTCGAATGAAATGGGGATCTGTCGCGACGAATCGACGATTCGCCTCGCAGGGAACATCAAAGGGATCCTGATTTCCAAACTGCCGAAAGCCACCTTTGTCAGCCAGGAAGAGATCGACCAGTGGGTTGAAGGCAGTTCGGTATCCGACGATGACTTGACCGCCATCGGTAAGGGAGTCAAGGCCGATTATGTCCTGGCAGTCGACATGCAAAAATTACAGCTACGCGATGGACCAACACTCTACCGTGGACGTTCGGACCTGACCTTGAGCGTCTGGGATGTACAGCAGAATAAACCGGTCTTCCGGAAATCGCTGCCGGACTATTCCTATCCGACGATGGCTGGCCAATCGACGACCGAGACCGACGAAGACAAATTTCGCCGGGTTTATCTCGTCAACGTGGCCGACCGCCTGGCCCGTTGTTTCTATGCCCATGATTTTGGCGAAGATGTCGCCGTCGATGCCACGATCCTAAAGCAATAAAAACCGAACCAGTCGCGCCACAGCCATGGGTTGTGCCTTGTAGCATTCCGCTTGCCGAGCGGTTATCGTGGTGAGGCTTGCGACGGGCGAATTCTAGCCCGTCGCCCCTTCCTTTCCTCTCTCAGAATTTCGGCGTCATGGCCCTCCAGTGGATCCCAGGAAAAATCGTTCGAAAACATATCTGGTCCGATGGCCTCTTTACGCTTGGCATCCATTGCCCGGGTGTCGCTGATTTCGCCCCCGGACAATTCCTGCAGGTCGGTCTCCCACAACCCGACAAACACGTGCACCGTCCGTACTCGGTCGCTTCGCCGCATGGGGAAATACTCGAATTCTTCATCGTCCGGGTAGATGACGGTGAATTGACGCCAATCCTTTGGGATGCCAAGGTAGGTGAGACGATCGATGTGAGCGCCAAGGCCGCCGGTAGTTTCACGCTAAAACATGTTCCTCCTTTGAGCAAGTTGTGGTTGATAGGTACCGGCACCGGCTTGGCCCCTTATGTCGCGATGTTACGGGCCGCCGAGGTTTGGGCACGCTTTGAGCAGATTATTCTCGTCCATGGGGTGCGGCATGCTTCTGACTTGGCTTATACCGAAGAATTCCACCAACTCCAGGCCGAGAAAGGCGCGGCCTTCCGCTTCCTGCAAGTCACCTCACGCGATCAGCAACCGGGTCATCTGCATGGACGAACAACTACCCGTCTCTTGGATGGGACACTCGAAGCCGCGGCGCAGTCGCAGATCGACCCTGCCGACACGGCGGTCATGCTTTGCGGAAATCCTGACATGCTCAATGAGATGGAACACCTTCTCTCGGAGCGCGGCTTGAAGCGACAGAAGCCGAAACAGCCCGGTCAGATTATTGTCGAGCGTTACTGGTAGTCTTCCATCTCAGCAGTCCGAGCCAGTTTTTCATGACCGAGAGGGGATCCGATATCGACGCGGCGATGATGCGCCGCGCTATTCAGTTGGCCTACGGCGGCCGCGGCTATGTAGAACCCAACCCGATGGTCGGCTGTATCGTCGTTCAAAATGATCGGGTATTGGCTGAAGGTTTCCATCGACGCTTTGGAGAAGCCCACGCCGAAGTCGACGCTCTCCGCTCGCTCGGCGTCACGCAAACGCTCGGGTCAACGATCTATGTCACCTTGGAACCCTGCGTCCATCATGGCAAAACCCCGCCATGTATCGATCGCGTCCTCGCGGCCAAGCCCGCCCGGGTCGTCATCGGCGCTATCGATCCGCATCCCGAGGTCTCCGGCCGCGGCCTAGCGCGACTTCGCCAGGCCGGGATCGATGTCGAGCAAGGGATCGAAGGCTCGGCCTGCCAACGCTTGATCGCTCCCTTTACCAAACTCCAGACGACCGGTAGGCCTTGGGTGACCGCCAAATGGGCAATGACCTTGGACGGCCGGATGGCTACCCGGACCGGTGATTCGCAGTGGATCACCAGCGACGCGGCGCGGAACTTTGCTCATCAGACGCGAGGGAGAATGGATGCGATCGTGGTCGGTATCGGTACCGCCTTGCGCGATAAGCCTCGACTCACCGCCCGTCCCGCCGGCCCGCGGCTGGCTGTGCGTGTCGTAGCCGACAGTTCGGCTCGCTTGCCGCTCAACCACCCGCTGGTCGAGACCGCTCGCGAGCTGTCGACGCTGATCGCGTGCGGTCCGGAAGCGCCTACAGAAAAAATTGCCGCCCTGACCGCCGCCGGCTGCCTGATCTTCCAGGCAACCTCGAGCGAACCGGACCAACGCCTGAACGAGCTGCTCGATGAGTTTGGTCGTCGCCAGTGGACCAATATCCTGATCGACGGCGGTCCCCACTTGCTCGGCGCCTTCCTCGATCAGCGTTTGGTGGATGAAGTCGAAGTTTACGTCGGCACCAAGCTGGTGGGCGGACCGCCTGGCTTGGTACCCAACATGGGACACGGTTTGGTGCTCATGAGCCAAGCGGTAACACTCGATAACATCCGCACGCAACAGTTAGGCCCCGACCTGCTGGTCCAGGCAGACCTACCCAAGTCCCCAAGCTGAGGCAGACCCTTCCTCATCCACTGTCTCGGACTGGACCAGGCTTTTCGGGATCGGCGCTCTTGCCCCACGGCCATCCCTACAGACAACTTGAGCCTTGAAAAATGCCAGCCACCCCTACGAGGCGATGACCATCTCCTCAGCTTTGAGTTCCTCGAGCAAAGGCCAGAGTTCGTCGACCTCGTCCTTGAAAAGATTCCCGACGAGGATATCGGTGATCAAATTCTTTTTTTCCGGGTAGCGACGGACCAACTTGCCGAAGTTCAGTCCGTCATAAAAGGCACATACCAGCCGCCGCATACGATCAAGGGCCTTGAGGTACTCGGGTTCCCATCGACGCAAGCGAGCTTCCGTGGGATCATTCGCCTCCAAGGCGTCGCCGATGGCATCGGCCGCCATCTCACCCGATGCTAAAGCCAACAAAACCCCGGAAGAATACAGCGGGTCGAGGAAGCCAAAGGCATCACCGACCAGCACCCAGCCGTCTCCCGCTACCTTGCGGGCTTTGTAGGAATACTCTTTCTGCGCCTTGAAATCCCCCTCGCGGACAGCGTTGGCAATCCGTGGCTTCACTCCCGGGCACCGCTCGACCTCCTCAAAATAAATCGTCTCGAGGTCCTTGCTGGATCGATTGCGGAAAAGATAGTCATAACCAGCCACCACCCCGACACTGACGACATCATCATGCAGAGGAATGTACCAAAACCACCCTTTCTTCTGTTGCGTCTGAATGACGATAGTCCCGCCGCTATCCAAGCCTGGCTCGCGCGAAGCTCCCCGCCAGTAGGTCCAGATAGCGGCTTTCTTCAGGATCGGATCCCACTCCCGCAACCCCATCCGGTCAATGATCATCGAAGACTGACCACTGGCATCGACGACCACGGCCGCACGAATCTCGCGTTCTTCCCCCCCCTCGAACTTGACGCGTACCCCTACCGCCCGATCACCTTCGAACAACACATCCAGGACCCTGGCGCCTTCATGAGCCGTCACGCCGAGTTTGCGGGCATTGTTGAGTAGCAGCAGGTCGAACTCGCTCCTCACCACCTGCCACGTCTGGGAACGCTCGTGCGGATCATACTGCGCGAAACGAAAGGGTTCAGACAACTTTCCATGCTCGTTGATGAACTGCACTCCATACTTCTTGGTGAAGTGGCTTCCTTTCATCTCTTCGAGAATGCCAAGCCGCTCGAGCACCGGATAGGTGAAAGGGATCAACGATTCACCGATGTGAAAGCGAGGAAAATGGTCGCGCTCGAAAAGCTGCACCCGAAACCCCCGTTGGGCCAGGAGGGCAGCCGTCGTCGTCCCCGACGGGCCGCCACCGATCACAATTACGTCTGTTTGCGAATTCGAGAGTATCATCGATAATTTTCCTGCTTGAAATGAACAGGTTGAAATTTAACTTAACCGTCTCCACGTTCCGGCCAGCCGCCCTTGAACTTAGCTCCAGGGGCTCTCCGAGCCTTCGTGTGGCCCACGCACTTTTCTCAGGAGCTGGCACAAGGCTTTGAGTTCGGTCGAAGACAGGTGCCCCAGTTGCTGCTGGTGGCACTCGGACAAGGGATTGGCTAACTGTTTCAGCAAGGCCAACCCACTTTCGGTGATTGATACCAGGACGGCTCGCCGATCCGCCTTCGATCGCAGCCGCTTGATCCAACCTTTCTTCTCCAGACGATCCAACATTCTCGTGATATCGGGCGCACGCGAGATCAGTCGCGATGCCAAGCTGAGGGTCGGTACGGGATCGGGTGAGTCGGCCCGTAACAGTCTCAGCAAATTATATTGCTGGGCAGTCAAGCCCCACTCGTCGAAGAGCATCTCCTCGACCGACTTCAGGCGATCATAAGTCCGCCAAAGGGCGAGATACGCCTCCTGCTCCAACGAATCGAAACGGCGGGTCGGTGGTCGTTCGGACATGATCGTGCTTGCCATCACTTAAATTTAGTCGTTCAAACAACTATTGTCCAGACAATATATTTTCGGCGTCAGCCTGAAATATCCTGAAACAGAACCAGGGCCAACGGCTCGATAAGGCCGAATTCCAGCCAGCCGGGGCAAACGGCGGGCTTGGCGGTGGAGGTATACTTGCGAGCAGCGATCACCGCGAGGACAAGGCTTTCCTGCCGCCCCCGGCAGGATCGGACCTCCAGCCCCCGCCGGTCCACGGGAAGGAAGGTGGGGCAAGCTGGGAGGCCGGACAACCGTCGGAGAAGGCCGAACCAGGCTCTTTTCCCTACTCGGACCAGGACAGGGGGTGCCGCGGCGAGGCACGCCCACTCGCTGCCGGAGGCCAACCACCGACAACTACCGCTGACACCGTAGTCGCCGGCGATTTACACCCCTTGCCTTGCGGGCGGCTGGGAACGATATCCTCGAATTATCGGCTTTTTCCCGTATCGAGTAGCCGATGGGGGGACGATGGAACCTGGGGCGGATTTCCACAGGGGTCGATAGGTTTCCTTTTTTCAGGGTCAGGATAGAAATCATGAATCGGACTATCTCTCGCGACTTGATCGCCGGACTTGTCGTCTTCTTCGTGGCACTCCCGCTGTGCCTGGGGATTGCCTTGGCCTCGGGAGCACCGCTGATCTCTGGATTGATTGCCGGCGTGATCGGAGGAGTCCTGGTCGGATCGCTCAGCGGTTCCCACACTAGCGTCAGTGGTCCGGCGGCTGGACTGACGACGGTCGTCATGGCGCAGTTGCAGTTGTTGGGCTCGTTCCCCCAGTTTCTTTCGGCCCTGATGATCGCTGGTATCATCCAGATACTTCTTGGGCTTTGTCGCGCGGGAACCTTGTCGGTTTTCTTCCCGTCTTCGGTGATCAAAGGACTGCTGGCGGCTATCGGGACGATCTTGGTTTTGAAACAACTCCCTCACCTGCTAGGACATGACAACGATCCTGAGGGGGAATTTTCTTTCGAGCAACCCGACCACCAGAATACCTTTTCGGAAATCGGCTTGTTGTTCCAAGGTCAAATCCATACGGGGGCGATGGTCGTGGGGATCGTCTCGCTTATCCTGTTGGTGGCCTGGGAGCGTGTAGCCAAACTCAAGAAGAGTTCGATACCGGCGGCAGTGGTCGTGGTCCTGCTTGGGGCTATCATCGCCGAGCTGTTCCGCCACCTGGGAGGGCCGTGGCAAATCGAAAGTTCGCACCTTGTCGATGTCCCTGTAGCCAAGAGTTGGCAGGAATTTCTCGGCTTCTTCGCTAGTCCTTCCTGGACTTGCTGGAATCAATCCTCGATCTACCTGGCAGGAATGACGATCGCGCTGGTGGCGTCGCTGGAGACTTTGCTGAATCTGGAAGCAGTTGACAAAATCGATCCCGCGCAACGCCGCTCACCACCCAATCGCGAATTGCTCGCCCAAGGAGCAGGCAACTTCGCTTGTGGATTGCTTGGCGGTATCCCGGTGACTTCAGTCATCGTGCGCAGTTCTGTCAATATCCATGCAGGCGCTCAAAGCAAACTATCGGCGATCTTCCATGGAGTCTTACTCTTGGTGGCGGTGGTCATGATTCCCACCTACCTCAATCGCATTCCCTTGGCCTGCCTGGCGGCCATCTTGATCGTGACCGGTTCCAAACTGGCAAGCCCCAAACTCTTCCAGCAAATGTACCAGGAAGGTCGCTATCAGTTCATCCCCTTTACTGTGACCTTGATCGCCATCGTTTTTACCGACCTGATGATCGGTATCGGTATCGGACTAGCGATCAGCCTGGCCTTCATCCTGCAGAGCAATCTCAAGAGTCCAATTCGACAGGTAAGGCAGCGGAACGTCGGTGGGGATATCCTTCATGTGCAGCTAGCCAGCCAAGTCAGTTTCTTGAACCGAGCGGCCCTGGAAGAAACTCTCTATCGAGCCGAACCCGGCACCCACCTTTTGTTGGATGCCTCCGGTACGGAATATATCGATCCCGACATCCTCAGTCTTATCCGCGACTTCCGCGACAAAACGGCCAAGGCCCATGGCGTTACCCTGAGCACGCGCGGCTTCAATGGCCGCTTCTCGCTGGAAGACAAAATCGAGTTCGCGCAGGTCACTACCAAACAACTGCAGGAAACACTGACACCGGCTGAAGTCGTAGATTTTTTGCGGTTAGGAAACGAGCGATTCCGTAGCGGCAATCGCTTGATTCGCGATCTCGGCCAGCAAATTCAGGGTACCTCTACCGGCCAGCATCCGTTGGCGGTCATCCTCACTTGTATCGACTCGCGATCGCCAGCCGAACTCATTTTTGACCTGGGACTAGGGGATATCTTCAACGTGCGTATCGCCGGCAATGTCGTACGCTCCAAGGTCCTCGGCAGTATGGAATACGCCTGTGCTGTGGCCGGCGCTAAACTGATCGTGGTCATGGGGCATACGCGCTGCGGTGCGGTAAACTCGGCGATCGAACTGACTTGTTCCGGCAAGACAGCCTACGACGTGACCGGTTGTGAGCACCTCGACCTGATCGTCGATGAGATCCGTCACTCGATCGAACCGGCAGGTTGCCGTCGATTCAATAGCCTGTTACCAGCCGACAAGCTTACCTTCGCGGATCGCGTCGCACGCGCCAACGTCGTCCATGCGGTGCAACACATTCGTCGTTCCAGCGAAAAGATCCGCCAATTGCTCGAGGAAGGAAAAATCGCGATCATCGGCGCGATGTATCACATCGAAACCGGACAGGTGGAATTCATCGAGCCAATCGCCTCCTGAGCCCGATCCTGCAGATCGTTTTGCCCAAGCGGTACGTGTTGGCTTCGGTAGACTCGGGTCTGCGGAAAGCCTACCACCCCCCGCTAATAGCGAGGTATCTGGGGATCGATTTCGAGGCTCCAGGCATCGATTCCTCCCGCCATACTTTGGGCGGTAGGAAATCCATGCTGTCGCAACCATTGCACCACCCGCAACGAACGCCCGCCATGGTGGCAATGCACCACCAAGTGCCGATCACCCCATGCCTGTAGTTTGGCCGATACCTCGGGCCAGCGACTCATCGGCATCAACTCGGCCCCGTCGATGGCCGCCATGGCGTGTTCGCTTTCCTCGCGGCAATCGATCAAAACCCAGTCGCGGCGCGAATCCAGCCAGGCGTGGACGGTGTGGATATCTACCTCGAGCGGCAAATCCTGAGCACGTTCCGGAATCATCGTCACGAAAAACCTTATTTCCTGGGGAAGAAGGACGGTAACCGGCATGGCGCTTGGTCCACCGCATAAGGGCGGTCGCCGGCCAGCCGTAATCTGGAGACGCAACCTCGAGAGACCGCCTCTTGGCTTTGATCGCCGGTTACCAACGGTTACCGAAGCCACGCCGCAAGTTACAGCAAATCCCGCCCCCTTCCAAGAGCCATTCCCACGCGGGGGTCGCCGCGTTCGTCAGCCGCCCGATATCCAGGACCGGCCACCTCCCACATGCCTCTCCCGCTGCCCCCAACCCTTAACCTCGGAATGAATCGAACCCATGGCCGCTCGCCGCTAGCTTCCGGGCTGACGGCTGGACTTTTTTGCCTCGGGTATCGCCCGAGCGCGTTCGATGTTGGCCAGCAAACGCAAGGCGCATAGCTCGGCAAAGGCCTGATCATTGATGGCAAGGTCGTGAAACTCCAAGCCTATCCCGGGTTGGAGACTGCCGCGTAGCGATTGGTGCAAGGCGGCGTCGGCCACCGGATCATAAAAGGCTTGACCAGCTGCACTGATGACGCTGATAGCTCGAAGCGGGACCAGGACGGTGGAGGGTGCTGTGTATTGATTGACCGCCTCCGCCAGTCGCTGCCCCAGTTCACGGCACTCCTCGGGGGTCGTTCGCATCAAGGTGACCTGGGGGTTGTGCTGATAGAAAGTACGACCGGCAAAACCGGCTGGGACACTTTCGCGTTCGCCGAAATTCACCATATCGAGGCAGCCTGGCACGACGATCGATGGCACCTCGGCCCGAGCGGTAGCCAGCAAGCGATCGGGGCCTGCGCTCAAAACACCCCCGACGAGTTCATCGGCAAGTTCGGTGGTCGTGATATCCAAGACTCCCGCCACCAGCCGGCTATCGATCAGATCCTCCATCGCGCGTCCACCTGTCCCGGTCGCGGCAAATACCAAAACCTCGTAACCAGCTCCCTCCAATACTTTTTTGGCGTGCTGGACACAGGGTGTCGTATTGCCGAACATGCTGGCCACGATCAAAGGCTTGCCGGAAGCAACATCGCTTTCCGCCCGCACCATCCCGACGATCGCGCCAGCCGCTCGGCTAAAGATCAATCGCGATACGCGATTCAAACCCTGAATATCGACCACGCTGGGGATCATCGCGATATCTTTGGTTCCGAGATAGTGGGCCGTGTTGCCGCTGGCCATCGTCGAGACGATCAACTTCGGAAAGCCAATCGGCAAGACCCGCATCGCGGCCGCGGCGATGGCGGTGCCGCCTCCTCCTCCCAGCGCGATCACCCCGTCGATCCTCCCTTGCTCGTGCAAACTTGCTAACATTCGCGGCGCTGCCTGGACCATGGCCGCCATCGCTTGCCCACGGTCCTGAACGCGCGTGATCGCGGCTAGATCGATCCCAGCCAACTGGGCTAGCTGGTCGCGCGAGATATCCGGCGATACCAGCGGCGGAGATCCAGTGCCCACGTCGATCAGCAGTACCTCACACCCTTGGCGGCGGATCTGCTCAGCTAAAAAAGCGAGCTCCTCACCTTTCGTATCCAGAGTACCCAAGACCGCGATCGTTGCCATGACTCGCGTTCCTCAAGGCAAAGCTGAGGGCTGAGGATCGAGGCGGATCGCTTTAAACTCCCGGGTCAACTGCGTCAGCGCCCCTTCAAAGGCTAGCCGTTCCAAACTGGAGGCACCGACAAAACCAACGGTGCCCGCCTGTTGATTGACGTAAGCCGCATCGCTCGGCGAAACAATCGGACCGCCATGGGAAAGGCAAATGACGTCAGGGCGGATAGCACGCGCCGCCTCGGCGATGGCCCGCACCCGATCGACCGCCGTTTCCATCGACACAGCCGCTTCCGTGACACCGATCGATCCGCCGATGGTCGTCCCGACATGCGCGATGACCACATCAGCCCCCGCCTGGACCATCGCTCGGGCTTCTTCAGGCTGACCGACATAGACGATACTGAACAACTCCATTTTATTCGCCAGGGCCACCATCTCGACCTCCCTGTCAAAACCCATACCAGTCTCTTCGAGGATCTGACGAAAGTTGCCGTCGACAATACAGTGCGTCGGAAAATTATTGACGCCCGAGAACCCCATCTCTCGGACCTTCAATAACCAGTGCCACATGCGACGACGTGGATCGGTCGCATGCACGCCGCAAATGACCGGTACCTCTTCGACAATGGGCAAGACTTCGAATTCTCCGATCTCCATCGCGACCGCGTTGGCATCGCCATAGGCCATGAGGCCGGCGGTCGAGCCATGTCCCGCCATGCGAAAACGACCTGAGTTATAGATAATGATCAGGTCGATCCCTCCCTTCTCCAGGAACTTGGCACTGATCCCCGTTCCGGCTCCGGCCGCAATGATCGACTCGCCGCGGGACAAGGTCGCACGCAGACGGCCAAGCACTTCCCCCCGCGAGTAAGGATTCCCTTTACCGGTCCATGGATTTGGCATTTTGGTCTCACCTATCCGAGTTGATCATGAAGCAAAGGCTCTCCATCGACCACGCCACAGACGCTGTCGAGGAGCAGTCGTATTGACGACGGCCACCAAATTTCAGGCGAGCCAGCCGGACCGTACCGCCCGCCAGCGAGAGATCGGCGATCAAGCCAACCCGACCGGCGCCCCATCCTCAAGCGGCTCTCGGGACAACCCACCTTCATCGCGGTAAGCGACCGCCGGCCTGCCAATCCTGGCCGCCCGCATCGCTCCCTACTTGCATGGTTCCTCGATTCACTCGCTGAAATCGGGGAGGCACGCTTGCGCGCTCCCAAGACCTTGCGGATCGTTGATGCACTGCCTAGCCAAGCTCACCAGCGAAACCGAAGTCGTTGGTAGGATAACGCAGCTTGGCAACTCCCACAACTGAACCAAGTCGGCATCGCGGCCAACGCGGCCAACGCGGCGTTCCTGGCCAAGTCTCGACGCCAGGCTAGCTCAGGGAACGAGTACGGCCGGTACCGGATGCGCTACCCAACCACCCTCGCGCTGCTGACTCCCGCGCTGCTCCATATCCCCCAACGTTCGCCGTGCCCCGTCCGCCAGCCCGAGCAACCTATCGACGACCGCTGCGTGCTGTTGCGATACCTCGAACTGCTCGCCGACGTCGGTCCGCACATCGTACAGGGCCAGACCTTGCGCGAGCGGTTTAGGATTTTTACCCGCCGCAAGCTTGGCTGCCAGCGGCAGGTAAAGCTTCCACGGCCCGGCCCGAACGGCCTGGAGTTGACTGGTCTGGTAATAGAAAAAACCGACATCATCGTAGGCCGAATGCGCAGTGGCGGGCATGGTCAGGATCGGCAGCAAATCATGGCCATCGATGGCTCGATCCGGCAAGGCCTGACCGGTCAACCCGGCCATCGTCGGCAGCCAATCCATCATCGTACAGATTTCATCGCTCACCACTCCCGCAGGAATCCGCCCCGGCCAACGCACAATGCACGGCATACGCATACCACCTTCGGTCGTACTGTAGCCGAACCCCTGGTAAGGGGCGTTGCTTCCTTGCTGCGGCGTCCGACGTACCGCCCCGTTATCGCTCGTCCAAACCACGATCGTCTCCTCGCGAAGCTGCAGTTCATCGAGCACCTCGAGGATCTCCCCGGCCGACCAATCGAGTTCCTCGATAGCATCGCCATACAAACCGTTCGCCGAACGTCCGCGAAAGCCTGGTCCCGGGTAACTCTCGCGACGACTCCCTGGCCCAGTCTCTGGAAAGAACAAGAAGAACGGCTGATGGCGATGGTCCCGGATGAACTGAACCGCCTCGGCTGTCAAACGTTCGGTCAGGAACTGGGCATCGACCGGAGCTTCCACCACACGGCTACCGCGGATCAACGGCAAAGGTGGCCAAGGCCGGTTGGGATCGATCCCTGGAAGCATATCCTCGCTGTAGGGAATCCCCAGGAAGTGGTCGAAACCATGCTTGTCTGGTAAGAACTCGGGTTGATCGCCCAAATGCCACTTTCCAAAACAGGCGGTAGCGTATCCTTTCGCTTTCAGCAATTCGGCGATCGTTTGTTCGTCGGTATGCAAACCCCGTTTATCGACCGGCTTCAACACCGCCTGACCTTCGTAGCTTAAATGCATGTCGATCCGCCGAGGATAACAGGCCGTCATGAATGCGGCACGGCTCGGCGAGCACACGCCGCTAGCCGAATAATAGCTGGTCAAACGGCAACCCTCGCTGGCTAATTGATCGAGATACGGGGTCCGATGTTTGGCCTGCGGATAGAAACAGGCGATATCGCCGTTGCCTAGGTTATCGCAGAGGATAAAAACCAGATTGGGTAAATTGCCGCGCTCGGCCCCGGCGGCGACCGGAAGGCACAACAAGCCGAAACCAAGGCAAGAAAACAAAAGCTTCATCGGCATGTCCGAGCAAGCAAGGTTGAAGTCAAAATAATACCACGAAAGATCATTGTAGCCGGATCTGCGAATGCGATACCTACCCCATTCCACGGACAGCCGTGAGGAAAACGGAGTCACCCGCTACTTGCGGTCGCAGTCGGCCGATAAGCGAATGGGCCGCGAGGGAAAAATCTGAATCAACTGCCCAGCCACCGCGGGAAAACGTTCAGCCCCTTCCCCGCCCAAACCGTTCGGGAATACCTTAAGCGATCTTCAGGTCGGATAGTTCGACCAGACGTTGCCAGGAGAGGTCCTCGCCGGCCGCCTCCAGATAAGCCGAGGCCTGGTCCCAATCATCGCTGCTCTCCAAGGCAAAACGCAGATCGGGCCGGTCGAGGGCCGGTGGCAAGGGAATCAACCGCATCTGAAAGACATTCGGATGGGCTCGCAGGATCTGGGGGACCTCGGCTTTCGTGTCTAAACGCCGCTCGACAACCTGTTGCAAAGATCGCCGCGTGCAGAGCTCGGCCACCAGTCCCAAATGGGCGAGGTTGCCGCGAGGATGCTTGGAGGCGATAAAACCCACATAGTCGGCTTCGGGACGCGTCCATGCCGAGGTGATCAAACGATCCAGCAGCGATGGATCG
>JBILTQ010000318.1:0-6602 GCA_044371435.1 Pirellulaceae bacterium
CTGGCTAGGGATATTTGGCAAGTGCCACTCCTCTGAGCCGAGCGACCCCTCCTCGGTGCGGTTGTGTCGATGAATAGGCCAAGATATGGAGTGAGGAAGGTTACCACGATCACCCAAGCTTTCTCCCCAACCAGGATGCAGTCCAAGGCAACAGCCGCCCCGCGGGGGGCTATGCCGCTTGGCCCGAGCCGCAGGCTATCGGCAGCCATTGCTAGCCAACCGTCCCCCCAGGCTGGCGATCCATGATGAGTCTCTTGAGTGGGCGCTGTCCAGGTTTTACTCCCAATGCCCATGGGCTGGAGAGCCGAGGACAGCTGGGAAAACTGGCGAAAAAGTCCGAATAGGCAATTTTTTCCGATCAGTGGAATTTTTCGGTTTATGTCGAACTTTCGGTCTCTTCCGGTTCGATAGCTAGGGTGATGGAAAAGCATTTTCCGTCGATGCATCGTTGATCAGCTTGGTCCGATACCAAGATTCCTTTCTCAAGTATGGATGAACCTGTCGTGAACCGCTCAATTGTCGTCCTGATGCTGCTGGTTGCCCTGACGGGGTCTGGCTTTGCCGGCGACCCCACCCCTGCTCCGCGTTCTGCACGTCCAAAGACGACGAACGCAGCCAAGCCGACCGCCAGTTCCGCGGTCCGCAGCGGAACGCGAACGGTTTCCTCGCGAAATGGCAACGTCGTCGGGGCCGGAGTTCGACGCGAGGCAGCCCCGGCGAAAGCCACGTCGGTTCCACCCGCCGCGGTCACCACCGGTTCAGCCGTCGTCAAAGCCAGCTCCCAGGTCGTCGGTGAAGAGATCATCTATGAAGATGGCGGCTATGCACCGACAGCCGGCGAGTATGTCGTCGAGGACGGGGGAATGCTTCCGTCAGCCAGTTCCTGCAGTACTTGCGGCACGGGTGGCTGCGATGGGGCTTGCGGTGCAAGCTGCGGCGCAGACACCAGCGGCTGGGGTAGCTGCGGCTTTGACCTCTGCAGCCCCGGGCCGGGTAAAAGACGCCAACTGTGCATTTGCTTGCCGAGCCACGGTTGGGTTCAGATGGATTACCTGATGTGGTGGCAAGCGGGCATGAACGTTCCCCCCCTCCTGAGCTCCTCGACGGCCGGTACCGCCCAAGCCAACGCTGGGGTGCTAGGCTTAAGCAGCACATCGCTGCTGCTGGGCGACGAGGATCTGGTGGACGATCGCTTGAACGGAGGTCGCCTGCGTTTCGGATGGTGGTTCGCCAACTGTCCGACGGTCGGGATCGAAGGCGAATACCTCGGCTTCAATACCCTGGAGCAAAATCAGGAAGTTCAATCCACCGGCAATCCCATCTTGGCGCGACCGTTTTTCAACATCGCTCCCGATACCGGCTTCGCCCGCGAGGACTCGGAACTGATCGCTTTACCCAACGTCGTCTCGGGGTCCTTCACCACGCAGGCCACGAGCACCATCGACGGTGCGGCCGTTCGCCTGCGTCGGATGCTATGCTGCGGCAACGACTGCTCGTACGCCCCGCTCCACTGCGGTCCGATTTCGACCCAGTCGCGCATCGACGCCACCATCGGCTGGCGATTCTTCCAGCTGCGTGAAGGATTGACGATGACCGAGGACCTCGAGTCGTTGCGCCCCCAGGAACCGGGCAGCTTCCTCATCCAAGATAACTTCCGCACCCGCAATCAGTTCAATGGCGTCGAACTCGGATTCCTCCGCTCCCATCGCGCTGGCTACTGGTCGCTGGACACGATCCTCCGGGTCAGCCTCGGCACCACCCGCCAGGAAGTAGCCATCGACGGTTCGACCGCCATCACCCAGAACGGCAACACGGTCAACCATCAGGTCGGGTTCTTGACGCAGCGTACCAACAGTGGCACCTTCACCCGCGATCAGTTTGGCGTCGTTCCGGAACTCGGCCTGACCGTCGGCTATCAACTGACGCAGCATTGGCGAGCCACCCTCGGTTACACCTTCATCTACTGGAGCAACGTGGTACGGCCTGGCGACCACATCGATCGCGACGTCAATCCGAACCTGCTGCCGCCCGAGACCACCCCGTTCGTCGGAGCCGAACGGCCACGATTCAGCTTCCGCGAAACCGACTACTGGCTGCAAGGCGGCAATGTCGGCCTTGAGTATCGCTGGTAATTCATCGGGACTCGAAACGCTAGCTTTCCAAGGGTACTACCGAGGTACAACAACTAGGTGGAGCCATCGCTGCGGCAACATCCTTGGTAAGCCATGATGATGACCAGGCGAAGAAGAGACATCGAGGATGGAAACGGGAATACCCGCCCATCCTCGAGTCATTCCGCGCGATCGGCAATTTCTTAGAACGGCCAGCCCGTCGCGCAACGCCTGAGCTTGTGGGGTGGATTGACCAGCCAAGACAACCGTATTTCTCCCCGGGAGAGCTCGCGTGGGGCCCGAGCCATCCAGGTCGTTCGACCAAGCCACCTTCGCTGCCTGGCACAGGCGGCAGTTGCCTGCCGTTCGGGGGCGATTGCGGCTCCCCTACCGCCTCGCGCGGCTTACCAGACCGGTAGTCTTTACCAGCCTTGCATCGCGATCATCGATGCAATCCCTTTTACCGCTAGCCGTGGCCCAAGATTGGGTACCAAGCTTACCGATGAATCCGTGGGGGCAATGAGCCACTTGCATACGAATTCACAACACCGCATCTTTTCGACGGAGTCAGGACGATGGAAGGCCTTTGGCAACGAATGCTGGATCTGCTTGCAAACAAGCGACTGGCAAAACAGCGACTGAGAAATCACCGCCGTCGCAGCCTACGGCTGGAATCGTTGGAAAATCGCGAGTTGATGGCAATCGACCTGGCTTCCATCAGCGGTACAGCCTTCGTTGACCTCACCAGCAATGGTCTGACGGTGGACGATACGCGGGTCGGCGGGGCAACCGTCGAACTCTACCGTGATACCAATACCAACGGCACCTTCGACCTTGGCACGGATGCCTTGCTGGGCTCGACCACAACCAATGCCGTGAGCGGTGTTTATAGTTTCGCCAGTACCAACGCCGGTGGTAGTTTGGCAGCCAACACGCTCACCGCCGGCAATTATTTTGTGCGTCAACTTGCCGCCTCCGGGTTTACCCCGCCGGCCGCCCAGTTGGTAACCATTTCGCCGGCCAACGTCGCCGGAACAGCCGTCCAGGTGATCGATCCGTTCAATGCGACGGCGCAATCGGTCATCGCCAATGCCGGAACACCGACCGCCCCCAGCGCAGTGGATGCGACGGAAGCGGTGGGGGGTGAACGCGATATCCTGGTCACCTTTACCAGCGGCGTCCAGGACTTGGAAGTCGAAGTCATTCCCGCCTCGAACACCTTGGCCTTCTCCTCGGGTCTGGATGTCATCGGCACCGCCCTCCTGCAATACGACGGCAACGACAACGATGCCACGACCCTGGCAGCCACCGGCTTGGGCGGCATCACCTTGAATGGTTCAAATTCGGCGGCTGGCTTGCAGTTGTCCACGCGAGGCGACCAATCAGGGGCCACGGTCTTGATCCGCGTCTATTCGAGCGCCGCGAACTTCTCGACCACTACCTTTTCTATCCCCAACCAACCGACGCCGGAAAACCTGTTTGTACCATTTTCGAGCTTCGTCGTCGGCGGTGGCAGCGGCGCTGATTTCAATTCCGTGGGGGCCATCGAGGTTTTGATCAACGGGGTGGAGGAACTCCAAGCGGTCGTAACCGTTGTCCAGAGTTTACGGCCGAGCGTCGTGACTACCAATCTGCAGAATAATGCACCTTCAGTGCAGGTTATCAAACTGACCAATACCATCGATGCCAATAGCCCCCCCGGTCCGCTGTTGGGCGTAGGGACGACGGCCACCTTTACCTACCAGGTAACCACGACCGGTGGTGTACCGCTACAGAACCTCATCGTTCGCGATGACAATGGAACGCCGGGGAACCTGGCCGATGACTTCAACGCTACCTTCCAGAGCGGTGATACCGATACCGACAGCATCTTGGACGTCGGTGAAACCTGGGTTTACCAAGCGACGCGGACGGTGACCGCCGGCCAATACACCAACATCGCGACGGTGACGGCCGAAGATTTATCCGGCAACGATGTCAGCGATACCGACCCGAGCAGCCACTTCGGAGTCAACGCCGCCATCAACGTGGTGAAGTCGACGAATGGTCAGGATGCCAATACAACACCCGGCCCCTTCATCCCGGTCGGCAACACAGCCACCTTCACCTACGCGGTGACCAACCCCGGGAACGTTGCCTTGGGCTCGGTCATCGTCAGAGACGATAACGGGACTCCTGGAAATGTAGCCGACGACTTCAATGCGGTTTTTCAAAGTGGGGATACCAACAGCAACAGTCGTCTGGATGTGGGGGAAACGTGGGCCTATCAAGCGACGCGAACGGTGACCGCAGGCCAATACACCAATATCGCCACGGCGACCGGGAACCCGGTCGACGGTAGTGGGGTCGATATCCCCGCTATCGCCGATGCCAGCGATACCGACCCGAGCAGCCACTTTGGGGCTACGGCCAACGTCAACGTGATCAAGTCGGTCAACGGCCAGGATGCGAATACCACCACCGGCCCAACCCTGGGTGTAGGGACCACTGCCACGTTCACCTACGTGGTCACGACGACTGGTAACGTGTCTTTGGCTAGCGTGAGCGTCGTCGACGACAATGGAACCCCAGCTAACGCTGCCGATAATTTCAGTCCGACCCTACAAAGCGGCGATACCAACAGCAACAATCGCTTGGATCCCTCTGAGACCTGGACCTATCAAGCCACCCGGACCGTGGTGGCCGGGCAGTACACCAATATCGCCACCGTCACCGGCAACCCGGTCGACACCAGCGGCACCGATATCGCCGCCTTGGCTGACGTCACCGATACCGACCCCGCCAACTACTTCGGGGTCACCGGCGGGATCAATGTAGTCAAGTCGGTGAATAGTCAGGATGCCAACTCGACCACCGGCCCGCTTCTCTTGGTTGGCTCCAACGCCACCTTCACTTATGTGCTGACCAATACCGGGACCGCCTCTCTGGGATCGGTGACGGTCATCGATGACAACGGGACACCGGCCAACGCCGCCGATAACTTCAGTCCGACCCTCCAGGGGGGTGATACCAATAGCAACGGCCGCTTGGATGTCGGCGAGACCTGGACCTACCAGGCGACTCGGACCGTAGTTACAGGCCAGTACACGAACATCGCCACCGCCACCGGGAACCCCGTCGATGCCAGCGGCGTCGATATCGCGGGGCTGGCCGACGCCTCGGACACCGACCCCGCCAATTACTTGGGAGTGACTACCGGTATCAATGTCGTGAAGTCGACCAACGGCCAGGATGCCAACACCGGTACAGGTCCTTTCCTGGCGGTCGGCAGCACAGCTACCTTCACCTTTGTCGTCACCAATACCGGCTCGACCTCCTTGGCCAGCGTCGTCCTGCGTGACGACAACGGCACCCCGGCCAATCCAGCCGATGACCTGACGCCAACCTTGCAAAGCGGTGATACCAACAGCAACGGCCGCTTGGATGTCGGCGAAACCTGGACATATCAAGCGACCCGGACCGTAACCGCGGGCCAATACTCCAACATCGGTTCGATCACCGCCAATCCGGTCGATGCCCAAGGGGCTGATATCGCTGGCCTGGCGGATGTCAGCGATACCGATCCAAGCAACCATTTCGGGGTTACGGCCGGCATCAATGTGGTCAAGTCGACCAACGGCCAGGACGCGAATACGGGCCCCGGGCCGACCCTGACCGTCGGTTCGACCGCTACCTTTACTTATGTGGTGACGAACACAGGCAACTCCCCGTTGGCCTCGATCGTGGTCCGAGACGATAATGGCACCACCGGAACGACTGCCGATGATTTCAACGCGACCTTCGTCAGCGGCGATACCAACAGCAATAATCGTTTAGATGTGAGTGAGACCTGGACCTACCAGGCGACCCGGACGGTGACCGTCGGCGCTTACACGAATTTGGCGACCGCCACCGGCAACCCCGTCGATAGCTCGGGAGTCGACGTCGCCGGCCTGGTAGACGCCAGCGATACCGATCCGAGCAGCCACCTCGGGGTTCGGATTTTTTCCAAGCGACGGTTCCTGGCATCCTCCTAATATGGCCGCAGGGCCTTCCGCATGACGCGCCCGCTCCTTTTTCGCGGGCGGGTTCACCAAGAGCTGTGGCTCGAAGCAGGCCACAGCTCTTTTTTTTGGTTGCTCCCTAAGATTTCTCGCTTGGGAGTGACCAGAGGTGTCGGCGACTTGGTTTCAATCTACCTGCCATGAACCTTCCCGCAGCCATGGAGCCCAGGGAGGCTCGGGACTTTACCGGACAGCTAAAAAGTAGTGGACAAACGCTATTTATATAGCTAGCATTGCGATTTTTAACGATACAAGCGTACACATCTCTATCCTCGAATCCAATTGGCGTCACCCACATGGCCACTGTTTCGTGCGAACTGCTCGCCAGTCAGATCCGCGCCTTGGAAACGGCCCAGCGTTCGGCGTATGGCTGTGCGATCGTTTCCAGTGGTTGCCCGCAACTCGATGCTTGCTTGCCGGCGGGTGGGTATGAATTGGGAAGCGTGGT
>JBILTQ010000042.1:0-22156 GCA_044371435.1 Pirellulaceae bacterium
GAAGCGTCAGCGAGGGATGAATCGCACGAAAAAGCCAGCGATAAAGTCGATTGGCAACTCGAGATCAACGGAAACCCCACCCTCCACGAGTGGGAACGAGGGATAACGCCGCCTCAGCGATGACGTCCTGCCACGTGGGTCCCTCGCTGACGCTTCGGGTTATGAAAAACCTCGTAAAAACGCGAATTTCGACCGTTATATATTCCAAAATCGCAACTTCAAAACGATTGCTACGGCTGCAAGCTTCCGCGCATGGCCCGACCGTCGAGATGGCCGACGCTCAGCGGACCAAAAGCCATGATTTCAAGAAATCGATCTCGGCCTCGGCCGGCGGTGGCGTGCGATGATCATAGAGCTGGCAGGGCAACCTGAGCTCCTCGTAGCGATCGCGGAGCGGCAATCCTAGGCAGACGTGGTGGATCCAGTCCCGCTGGGGAGCCTTCGCCGTGAAGGGCGCCTCGGCGGGGTCCCCGGCATAGACGAGGAACAACGGCGGATCGCCAGCACTAGCATGGGTCAGCGGCGAAGCCTCCCGCTGCAATCCTCGCAAGCCCGGGGCATCGAACTCAGCCTGCGAACGAACACCGAACAATTGCCAGAGGGCCGCGCCGAACTGCGTGACCCCAGCCTGTTGGCGAAAGTATTCGGGCCAGAGCCCGGCCGTGCCGCTGTGGCAACTGGCAGCTTGCACCCTCGAGGAATAGCGGTTGACCGGGTCGGGATGGTCGGGATCCGCCAGATCCTCATGCAGCGCGACCCAAAGCCCTAGCGTCGCTCCGGCCGAACTACCGCCGACGGCGATCCGTTCGGGGTCGACATTCCACGCGGCAGCTTGGGAACGCACGAACTGCACTGCCCGCCCCCCATCGAACATCGGCGCAGGGTAGGGCGCATCGGAACTGTAGCGATAGTTGACCGACACGACGTTGATTCCAGCCGCTAAACACTCGCGGAAGATCGGCCGTTTCACGACCGCGCTCTTATAACCGGCCTTGAACGATCCACCATGAAAAAAAATGAAAACCGGACTCGGCGTTGCCGTCTTCACCTGCCAGAAATCGAGAACGTTCCTCGGATGGGGACCATAGGCCACAGCCTGCCGGGTTGGCTGGGGCACCGTCGGCTCTACCGCTTGGCCCTCACGCTTGGAAACCCGCTTCCCTTGCTTGCGAAAAGCTTTTGCCTCGGTTTCGGTCAACACTCCGTCGCCGTCCGCATCGGCCTCCGGGAATTTAGCTAACCATTCCTGCAACCGCGCACTTGCCGAACGCTCCTTCGCCTCCTCAGCCCCCGCGGCGAAGCTGACCAGTGCTATCCATCCCCCGGCGATCACCAAGGACCTATAGAGCAGGGAGTCGATTTGCCTACCGAGTTGGTCCGCCATGCATACCCTCACGCTCAAGTTTGGTGAATGACGCAGCGTCGATCACGGAACTTGAACCCGGCCCTACCGGCCAAGTTCCGCGTCCCGCCACTCGCGACGCGCTCCATCCGTTCCCGCCTCCCAAACTCACCGAGCCATCGCGCCCGGTGGAGTAAATCCGTTCCTAGCCGTTGCGAGTTCCAACCGCGACTCATTCAATCCACTCGCCCCCACGCACTGGCCAGCGACGCCGGCCTCGCCCTTCTGCCTCAGCCCGTGGTCAGTCTTCGACTTCACCCTTGGGCTCGGGCAAGAAGAGGCCAGCGACCAAGGCGATGAGAGCGATCGCCGTCGCCACATAACCGGCCGCCGTGGCCACGTGTATCGGCAAGACCCCTTTCTCCGGATCGGTGGCCAGCATCGGGGCAACGATGTTGGTGGTGACCAAGGCCATGCTGGTCCCAATCATCCGCCCGCCGACGTTGGTGGCAAAACTGCCGCCGGTCCCGCGAAGGTGCATCGGAAAGACCTTCGGCAGGTACTCGCCGAAGTAACTGAACTGGCCAACCGTCAGCAGACCGCACAAAGCATAAGCCAAGAGAAAGGTCTGGCCACCGCTCCCGAAGAAGACGAAGTAGGTCAACGGGATCATGATCAACAACGGAATCTGGAACAGCTTGAGCAGCAGGACTCGCTTCAAGCCCACAATCACCAGCACGGCCAACAGGATGCGGCCGACCAGCCCACCCATCTCCTGGTGGAGTTGAACCTTGTCCGCATATTCTTTGATCTCGTCGTTGAACGGCTTCTGCTTGGCAAAATTCTCTTTGATCGCCGCCAGCACCGCAGGCCGCTTCGGATCATCCTTGGCCAAACCATTCAGCTGGGCGTTGAGTTCCTTGGCTTCCTTCTGCAGCGGCGCCATGGCTTTGGCGGGCTCCTTCATCTCGGGCAAGCCCGGCGTGACTCGCGCCACCGTAATCTGCAAGGCACCGAAGGCGATCCCATAGGCACAGGCCGAGAGGATGGTGGTCACGATCGTCACCCGCCATAGTTGCGGTGAAAAGAGAGCGGCGAAACTCGGGCGTTTGAGGGTCCCTGCCCGGCGTCGCTCCTTCCATACCTGACTCTCGGGAACAAAGGGGAGCAAGAGGGCAATGGGGATCGCCGGGAAGATGCCGGTCATCAGCGTGTACCGCCAGACACTCGGAGAATTCAGCCCCAACCCCAACGGCAAGCCGAAATGCGGCAGGCTGTCTTTATTCTGGCTGATCCACATGCTGACAGCGGTGACCAACACGCCACCCAAGGAGGCGAAGAGCTGCGTGATCCCCAACCACTTTTCCTTCTGCCGCTTGTCGGGAAAAACCTCGGCCAACCAGGTAATGGCTGCCACGAATTCGACGCAAACCCCGATGAAGGTAGTGCTGCGGAAGAAGATGAAGGTCGCCAGATCCTGGGCATAGGCAGCGCAGAACGGCGAGAGCGAATAGACGAAGATACTGGCGGCCATGATCGTCTTACGCCCGAAACGGTCGACCAGCCATCCCCCCCACAGCCCGAAGATACCGCCGCACAAGGCAGCGATCCACAGCAACCGCCCCACCCATAGTGTGACCAACGGATTGCTCAAGGGAACTTCCAGCAATTCCGCGATAGCCGGCGCGGCCACCAACGGGGTCATCAGCAGCTCGTAGGTATCGAAGAGAAAACCGATACTGGCGATGATGATGATCAACCAGGTAACCAGCGAGAACTTGGCAGCTTGCGAAGATTCCATCGATTTGACTCAGGCGGGAGGAAGGAGGGGAAGGAGGAGAGCTAATAGTCGGTGGAAGGATGCTGACGGACGCAGTCGACGTAATAACGCCGCCCGCCATCGACTTCTTCTTCTACCAGACCATGGATGTCGGTGTCGAAGCCAGGGAACATTTCATTGAACTTTCGCGCAAATCGCAAGTACTCGACGATCGATTTATTGAAACGTTCCCCCGGAATCAGCAGCGGGATACCGGGCGGGTAGGGGGTCAGCAGCACCGCCGTGGCTCGTCCCTCCAAGTCGTCGATATCGACCCGGTCTACCTCGTCATGGGCCATCATGGCGAAGGCATCGGACGGTTTCATAGCCGGTTGCATCGGCGACAAGTACATTTCGGTGGTTACCCGGGCGACGTCATGGGACTTGTAGGTATCGTGCAACTGCTGCGACAGGTCGCGGAGGCCAATCGACTCGTAACGCGGGAATTGCTTGACGAATTCCGGCAGGATCTTCCACATCGGTTGATTCTTGTCGTAGTCGTCCTTGAACTGCTGGAGGGCGCTGAGCAAGGTGTTCCACCGACCCTTGGTGATGCCGATGGTGAACATGATGAAGAACGAATACAACCCGGTCTTTTCCACGATCACCCCGTGCTCCACCAGATACCGGGTGACGATCGAGGCCGGAATGCCGGTGCTGGCGAACTTGCCGGAAACGTCCAAGCCCGGCGTGATGACCGTGGCTTTGATCGGATCGAGCATATTGAAGTCGGGGGCCAGCTTGCCGAAGCCGTGCCAATTTTCATCGGGTCGCAGTACCCAATCCTCGCGTTCGCCGATCCCTTCCTCCGCCAGGTAGTCGGGCCCCCAGACCTTGAACCACCAGTCGCTCCCGTACTCATCATCGACCTTCCGCATGGCTCGCCGAAAATCGATCGCTTCCATGATCGACTCCTCGACCAAAGCCGTCCCGCCCGGCGGTTCCATCATGGCCGCCGCCACATCGCAGGAGGCGATGATGGCATACTGCGGCGAGGTCGAGGTGTGCATCAGGTAGGCTTCGTTGAAGGTATGCCGATCCAGCTTCTTACCGTTCGGCTCCTGCACCAGGATCTGCGAAGCCTGGGAAATCCCCGCCAACAATTTGTGGGTGGAGTGGGTCGCAAAGATCATCGATTGGGTCGGGCGATGGCGGCCATTGCCGATGGCGTGCATATTTTTGTAGAAATGATGGAAGGCGGCATGTGGCAGCCAAGCCTCGTCGAAATGCAGCGTCCCGATTTGACCGTCGAGCATCTGCTTCAACGATTCGACATTATAGACAATCCCGTCGTAGGTGCTTTGGGTGATGGTCAGGATCCGCGGCTTGCGGTCCGGATGCTTGGCCTGGGCCGCCTTGGCAAAAGGATTGGCATCGATCTTCTTCTGGATGTTCTCCATCCGAAATTCATCGCGCGGGATCGGGCCGATGATCCCGAGGTTGTTGCGGGTCGGGGTCAAGAATACCGGCACGGCCCCCGTCATGATGATGGCGTGCAGCACCGACTTGTGGCAGTTGCGATCGACGACCACGATATCGCCACTAGCCACCGTCGAGTGCCAGACGATCTTGTTCGAGGTCGAAGTGCCATTGGTGACGAAGAAACAATGGTCGGCGCCAAAGATCCGGGCGGCATTCCTTTCCGAGGCGGCCACCGGGCCGGTATGATCGAGCAACTGGCCAAGTTCCTCGACCGCGTTGCAGACATCGGCCCGCAGCATATTCTCGCCGAAGAACTGATGGAACATCTGCCCCACCGGACTCTTCAAGAAGGCCACTCCCCCCGAATGTCCGGGGCAATGCCAGGAATAGGACCCGTCCGACGCATAATGGACCATGGCTCGAAAGAAAGGGGGCGCCAAACCATCGCAGTAGGCCTTAGCCTCGCGCAGGATATGCCGAGCGACAAACTCGGGGGTATCCTCGAAGGCGTGGATGAAACCATGCAACTCCCTCAAGATGTCGTTGGGGATATGCCGGGAGGTTCGAGTTTCACCGTACAAGAAGATCGGAATGTCCGCATTCTTGAAACGGATCTCGCTGATGAACGACCGCAGGTTGCTCAAGGCCGATTCCATCGGGACCTTGGTCGCGAACTCGTCATCGTCGATCGACAGGATGAAGGCCGAAGCCCGGCTTTGCTGCTGAGCGAATTGCGACAAATCGCCATAATTGGTGACCCCGACGACTTCGTTCCCTTCGCGCTCGATGGCTTCCGCCAAAGCTCGAATCCCCAATCCCGATGCATTTCCCGAACGAAAATCCTCGTCAATAATGACGATCGGAAATTTGAATTTCATGGGCGGTCTCAGCCTGCTCCTGGAATGGGAACGAGAAAACGATAATCGTGACCGATGTTTTCCGCTCCGCAAAGGGGGTAAACTGTCAGTTGCCGAGATTCAAGGAGATTTCGTCTTCATGCCCGAACTCATCCTCGCCAGCTCGTCGCCGCGGCGCCGCGAATTGCTGGCTCAAGCCGGCCTACCCTTCCGCGTTGTCGAGCCTCATCCGCTCGCCGAATGCGGCATCTGTTCGCGGGAAACACCGCCGGAGCTGGTCGCTCGTTTGGCTTATCAGAAAGCCGCCGATGTGATCGCCAAGATCGATCGCGGGCTGGTGATCGCTTGCGATACGGTGGCCGAATGCCTTGGCCAAATTCTCGGCAAGCCCGAGGATCGGGAGCACGCGCGGCAGATGCTGCAACGATTGCGAGGGCGAGACCACGCCGTCTACAGCGGCTTGTGCTTGTGGGATAAAGCCACCGCCCGCCGCAGCGTCCGCGTCGACGTTTCCCGGTTATGGATGGCCCCGATCAGCGATCGCCAACTCGAAGCGTACCTCGATAGCGAATTGTGGGTCGGCAAGTCGGGAGCGTTCGGCTTTCAGGATGGTCCGGAGTGGATCGAATTGCGGGAAGGTTCGGCGAGCAACGTGGTCGGGTTACCGATGGAGCAGTTGGAGGCGATGCTCGACGAATTCGCCTGGAGCCCGCTTCCGCCCATTCCCCAGCCTTGACCCTACCGCCGGCGCGATCCTCCCTGCTCGTCCCGCCGGCATCCCACCCCGACTAGCGGTGAGGGTAGCTTCGCAGCCGCCATCGCCAGCCATGGCGGGTGGACGCGTAGCGACTGTCGGTTTTTTGCGGACCGCCTCCGTCAGGATCTTGAGCCGCGCATGCGGAATCGCTCAAGGCCGGGCCGCCCGGCGGTCGAGTGGATCCCAAAGGAAGGAGTCGCGATGGCATCATCCCTTGGCTCGACTGCGACAAGGACTGTCGGGTAATCCAGGTCCTTTCCAGCTGTTCCGGTCGAAGGAGTTTTACTATGTGGCGTGCCTTCTTTTGCGCGATTGGGATCGTCCTGCTTATCCTGGGGGTCGAGTGCTTGATGATCGACAGCGCCATCCTGGCGGCGGGTGTCGTCGATGAACCCATGCCGCCGCAGAACGTCGGGCTCTTCGGGGCGGGAGCTACCCCGCCACAACAAAGCCGCACCTTTCGCCCGGCGGAATGGATCCCGTGGAGCCTGCTGACCAGCGGGGCGGTCACGCTGCTCTATGCCCTGTCGCTCCGCCGTAATCAAGGTTGAGCCAGCGACTCTCGAGGGGCTGCGACGGTTCATGGTCGACAACTCCTGCGGTACCCTGCACCCCGGATCCCACAGATCGAGTGACCAGGATACCTGTCCGCTGGTATGCATCGACGCGAGCGCGTTTGTGACCAAGCCTTCGTCAAGGCGGAAAGAAGAAAGTGCCGTCCGGGTAGCCTGGGTTCTTGGTAGGCGGTATCGCCTGATGGAACGACGGCGGTGAGACTACCACGGCTTGCGGGATCACTTCAGTAAACGTCGGTGGGCGTTGCTCCAACCCTCGAGGAACAAGCGGTCGGGCGAGCTACGGAAATCGGCAAGCGATTCGCTTAGGCAGCTTGCCGGAACCTGGCCAGCGTCGTCAGTCCGATCGGCGCCGCCAACGGACGCTCATCCGAGCAGACCACCTGGATCGCCAACTGGCGGCTGGCGTTGAGGAGGATCGGACTCTTGAGGTTCATCGTCAAAGCCTGCCCGTTCTTGCTGACAACGGCCAGGACAAAGACTTGATCTTCGTGATTGAGATGCAACAGCCCAAGATCGCGACGGGAAATCTGTACCCGGTAGTGGCTGTCGAAGCGCCGCGGACTCACCACAGGCAGAGCGATCCCAGGCGAGCTGAGCGATTGCAACCACGCGACGTCTTCGTTGGCCGGATTGGACAGCAGTACCCAATGTCGGCAATTCTCGAAGCCGATCAAACCCCGCGGCATCAATAAGATGTCCGACTGATCCAACTGAATTTGACCGAAACGCGTCGATTGAATCTGCATCATCGAATTCCTGAACGGAAAGTAAAACAGCGACCGCTCATCATCGTGGATATCGTCATGCTTGGCCCCATTGTTGAGCCAGATCGATAACGGGGGGCGGAAAGGGGAATTTTTTGCGGCAAAGTCACTACCGCGGCGGAGAACGCCAGAATTTCCCGAGCACTGCTGGCCGAGCGTGGTCGCAGGCGCCGCGCGGCGCACCGAACGCTCGTCGATCGCCAGCCGTTCCGCAGCATCCACTGCGAACGTCGCCGTTCGTCCGGACGGCTAGACCGCCGGTTGCTGTTGGGTCACGCAATGAAAAGCCCCCCGTCCCCAGATTAGATCGCTGGCGTCGATCCTCACGATCGTCCGCTCAGGCATCCACTCGGCGAGGATCCTGACCGCTGCCTCGTCGGTCTCGCGAAATCCAAACATCGGAACGATCAGCAGTCCGTTGGCCAAATAGTAGTTGCAGTAACTCTCCGGAACGCGGCAGCCTTGGATGAAACGTGGTGGCGGTGTCGGCAGCGGCACGATCTCAAGCGGTCGCTCGGCGGCATCGCGGACCTGACGCAACTGCTCGAGTTGCCGCTGAAGCTTGGGGGCGTTCTCATCGTCGGACGAGTAGGCGACGGCGGCCACGACCACCCCCGGCCGTACAAACCGTACCAGCTGATCGATATGGCTGTCGGTGTCATCCCCTTCCAACTCGCCCCCATCGACCCACACCACCCTTGTCACCCCTAGCTGCCGCTGCAGTTCACCTTCGATGTCCTGCCGCTTCCAATCGGGATTGCGACTCATCGAAAGCAAGCAACGGCTGGTCGTCAGGAGAGTCCCCTGGCCGTCAGTCTCCAGGGCCCCCCCTTCACAGACCAATGGCGATGCAAAACGCCGGCAACCGAGGATTCGGCAAATACGCTCGGCGTTCCGAGCATCCTCATCGAAAGGAGGATACTTGCCCCCCCACGCATTGTAGACCCAATCGATTGCCCCCAACTGCTGCGTTTCCCGATGAACCACGAAGGTCGGACCGAAATCGCGGATCCAGCAATCGTTGGTGGGCACTGCATGCACCGCGATATTCTCCACCCCCTCCAAGCAATGTCGCGCCGAGGCCAGGGAAGCGGCGGGCCCGCCCAAGACATGAACCTGCTCCACCTCGGCAATGACCCGCACCAAGCGTTCGAAGGTCGCGGGGATATTATCGAAACGGTTCGGCCATGTCCGCAGATTATGCGGCCAGGCGATCCATGTCGCGGCATGCCGTTCCCACTCAGCCACCCAGCGGTAGCCAGCCTCGACGGCAGTACCGCCCGCGACGTCACTCGGCGAAAATTCAGGGCCCGCCTGACTCATACTCCCCTCGCTCAACCGTCGATCCAGCGCTGCGTCAGCCCGGCATAGGCATCGATGCGCCGATCGCGAAAGAAAGGCCAGTGGGTACGAGCCGTATCGATCAGTTCCAGATCGCAATCGACCGTCACCACCTCTTCCTGGCTGTGGCTGGCGCGATACATCAAGTTGCCGTACGGATCGTACACGAACGAACCGCCCCAGAACTCCAGCGAACCTTCGAACCCGACGCGATTAGCCGCCCCAACGTACAGGCCATTGGCGATCGCATGCGATCGCATCATGGTTTCCCAGGCTTCTTGCTGACTCCGACCATAGATCGGTTTATCTCGAGCCATCCAGCCGATCGCCGTCGGATAGAGGAGAATCTCGGCGCCGGCCAAGGCAAACAGCCGAGCGGCTTCGGGATACCATTGATCCCAGCAAACCCCGACCCCGATCCGCGCCAAGGCGGTCTCGGCGACGGTGAAGCCGGTATCTCCCGGCGCGAAATAGAATTTCTCGTAGTACAGTGGATCGTCGGGAATGTGCATCTTGCGATAGAAGCCCGCCATCGACCCATCGACATCGAAGACCACGGCCGTGTTATGGTACAAGCCCTGAGCCCGGCGTTCGAAGATCGAACCGGTGATGACGATCTCCAACTCGCGAGCTAAACCGGCCATCCGCTCGCTGGTCGGCCCAGGGATCGACTCGGCCCAGGCAAACATCGCATGCTCTTCCGCCTGGCAGGGGTAAAGCCCGGCGAATAATTCCTGGAGACAAACAATCCTCGCTCCCTGCCTGGCCGCTTCTCGAACCTGCTGCATGGCTCGATCGACATTGGCCTGCCGGTCCTCCCCACAAGCCATCTGCACCAATGCCAACCGCACTCTCCCGGCAGTTCTATTCCGCAGCTCTCGACTGGCCTGGTTTGGTTTTGGCATGGGACTTTCGCAAATCTCGGGACTGAACGATCGCTTCAAAGGACCAAAGCAGGAACACGGCGAAGGCGCACACCGCGCCTAGCAAAGCGATGTTAGCATTAAATCCGTTCAAGACCAGCAGGATGCCCCCTCCCATCAGCCCCATGGCGGCGATCATCAATTTGGTCATGATCCCCAGTTCCATGCGGCGACGGTTGCTTTTCATGATGGCTGTTCGGGCCGTGCTGTTGGCCAGCTCGCGCAGGGCTTGCAAGTTCTCCAGACGCTGTGCCGTCGCCGAGCGGCGTACCGCTTCATCCTCAGCCGTCGGCGTCAAGTACTGGAGCGTCGAAGGATCGAGGGCGTTGATCCGCTCACTAACCTGCTGGAAACGACTATCCCGCTCCGCAGTCGTCGCTTCCGTTTCCCGTTTCGGCATCGGCAGCGTCTGGCTTGGCACCGAAGCGGCATTGGCGATCGCGGGGCTGCGACTGGTTTTGGCTGGAACCGAAGGTGCTGCCCCGGCATCCACCGCCGACCCGGCTTTCACCCGCTGGAGCAACCGTTCCATGTAGGCCTCGATCGATTCCTCGCCCCCATCCTCCTGATCGGATTGCTGATCGGAACCAGCTGCCGCGTGGGGAAGGACCGAAGGCAGCCCACCTGGCTCCTCGGCCTCGTCCATCGCCAACTGGCTACCCTCCTCAGCGCGCTCTTCGGCCATCGGCCGGGCGGAAAGCTCCGAAAGTTCTGAAGCCGGAGGAGGGGAAGTTCCGACGAAGCCCGGAGCTTCGGGGTTGGCCGTTGCCTCCTGATCCATCGGTTCGATGACCTCCATCCACTGCGAAGTGTCCTCGGCGTAGATCGGGTTCAGCCGGACAGAGCCCCAGTCCCCCTCGCCGACCGCTGCCGACCCCTTCTCCTCCTGGGAGGTGGCGTCCGCAGACGGTTCCCGCCCGTCGTCCTGGCCGGTGAACCAAGCCGGCAAGGACGGGACGCGGACGTCTGGTTGAGAGGCAGGTTCCTCCTCGAAGTCAGCGTGAACGCGAGCGGCGGGAGCCGCTGCGTCGTCAGGGAAGTCGAGCGGTTCGTCAGCCGCGAAGGATGACTGCGAAAGCGAATCCCTGCCCCACGCCGCCGCTCCCTCCTCGACCGACTCCTCGACCGACTCCTCGACCGACTCCTCGACCGACTCCTCGACCGACTCCTCGACCGACTCCTCGACCGCCGGCCGGTCGAGCTCGGCCATCGGCCAAGCGGTCGGCGAAAGCTCAACGGCCTGCCCGCTCGCGTGCGGCCGATCAACCTCGGCTACACCGAACGCATCGTCCCCCTCCCTCCACTCCGTCCAAGGGTTGATGGCGGCAGGTTCAGCATCCAGATCCCAACTTCCCGCCGTGGCCGCGGACGGCAAAGCGGAAGAAGGCGGCTCGTCCCAGCCATGGGCGATAGCCTTCGGCTCGTCTTGGACAGGACTTGCGGCCTCCTGCTGACTGTCAGCGTTCGCATTCAGCCGTTCGAGCAACTCGCCCAACCTCTCCAACCGCAAGTCAAGGTGCTGCGAAAACTGCTGGACAATGCTCTCGAACCCGTGGGCTGCCCCCTCGACACGCTGGTCCAGCCTGGCGACCAACTGCTTCCAATCCTCCCCAGTCGCCCAAGCCGAGCCCTCGCCAGCCGACCGCGTTTGGCTCGACTGCAACCAATGCTCGAGCCGCGCATCCGAGTTACCGACCAATTGCTGCAGGCTGGCCAGGCTTTGGCTGGTTTGTTCCATCGCTTGCTGCAGCGGCGCCAGGACCCTCTCCAGGGAGGCCAATTCCAGCGGCGTTCGCAACGAAGGTGCAGCCTCGTCCGACGCTCGACCAAGGCCCGTACCGCTCTCCCAGGATGCATCCCCCAGCGGCACCGGGGGCTGGGGGAAGGAGGATTCATCCGAGGAACTCTCCCAATCGGCGGCTTGCAACGGCATGCCAAGGTATTGCGGCGGAACGATCAACCAACGGACCGTCCCGCATTGGATCAGGGTCGGCTGATCAAATAAGGATTCGCGGATCCAGCGGCCATCGATCCGCACCGCCCCTTCCTCGGCGCGAACCATCGAGCGATGCTTGCCGAACACTACCAAGGCGTGCCGGGCCGCTAAACTTGGATCCTCGACCGCGACCGCGTTCCGCGGATCGCTCCCCAAGGTACAGCGAGCAGCGGGCAATTGCCACGTCTGCGCGATGCTCCCATCCGGTAACAACCGGTGAACTTCGCCGGCAAGCGGCTTGGGCGAGCGAAATCGGGTCGGATTCGGCTGCACTGGCTGGGAAGTTGTCGATTCCATATCCCTCCATCCGTTTCGAAAGACCGACCTTCCCGTCCATATCCGTTGATTTGGTTCGGCCGAATCGGAATTGCTCGCGTCCAGCCCGACCGGGCACCATGGACACACTCCTTCCCGTTATCGGACGTTTCCTAGTGGCAGCTTGCCCACAGTTCCAAAAGTTTTCGCCGGCAATCAGAGTTGGTAAACATCGGCTGAGAAAACACTTACGCTTCGCGAACCCCGTGATAACCAGCGTGGACAGCCCATTCCGTCGTAACGGCTTGCAGGTTTCTGCCGATAAACCCGCCCTCCAGCAGGGCTGCCTATCCGCTCCCCTCCTGCCATCGCCCCAAACCCAAGCCCCCATCGACGAAAGCTGGGCAAGGCAGCGAGACTTTGCCGACGCGGAATCGCGACCCGTGCTCGTAACGGGTCACTCCCGCCTTCCCGGGAGTGGGATCGAAGCCCCCTTCGGCTGGCCTGTGACCGGGAACGGAGCGAGCGGCGAAACGTAAATGTCTATCCGGCTTGAAGATAGCCGTTGGGGTTTTCCGGGAATTCGCTGAACCAAGGCGATACGGCAAGCGTAAATAGTTCCGGTCGTTCGGCTTATGCAATTTTTGAGGTGATGCCAAAAACGATCCGCTCCTTTTCTACGGATTTGACTCTACAAATTTACTGCACTCAGTTTTTGTCCACCGTATAGTACAGGTGCGTTTACCGCTTTCCCCCAAAGGTCGACTTAAAGGGTTCGTCCTTACCTTACTGCCCTTTCCACTTCCATCCAAAGGCGCCCATCGATGTCCCGGAAAGAAGCCTTGACCAAACTTCGTGAAGTTCTGCTGGTTCGACGCGAAGCACTGCGAAAGGCGTTGGCTGGGGATTTGAGTTTGCTGCGGCAACTCGCCGACGACGGCGGCGATGTCATCGATGTGGCGGCCGATACGGCCCAGGATGAGATCAGCAGCCAATTGGTCGAAGTCGAAAGCCGGGAACTCGGACATATCGAAGAGGCCTTGCAGCGACTTCGCGAAGGGCGTTACGGTGATTGTGAGGCCTGCGAAAAGCCGATCCCCCTCGCCAGACTGCAAGCACTGCCGTACGCGACTCACTGTATCGCCTGTGCTCGGCAGCAGGAGAAGGTCATCCCGCGGCTGTCGAACTATTCGGGTGACTCGACCGAAGCCAGCGTCTGGTAGCGATCAAGCCAACGGCTGGGTTCGACGTCGAGTCATTGCCCTGTGTCATCGCCCTGTGCACTTGGTTTGTGTCATTTTCCTTTATCATCGCCCTGAGGTCGCCTTCTTTTTCGGGCCGGTTACGCTTTGACGAGGCTTATTCGTGTCCGACAGTCAAACTTCGGTGGCAGAACTTAAACAACTGGTGCAGGAATTTGTCGAAGCCCGTCGCTGGCGGGAATTCCATACTCCTAAGAATCTCGCCACCAGCATTCTGATTGAGGGAGCGGAACTCTGTGAGCACTTCCAATGGCTGACTCCCGAGCAGTCGTTGGAGCTGGCGGGCCAAGTCGATGCCAGCTCGCCGATTGCCGAGGAACTGGCGGATATTTTCAGCTACGTCCTGGCCACGGCCAACGCCTTGGAGGTCGATCTCTCCGAAGCCTTGCGACGGAAGATGCTCAAGAACGCGATCAAATATCCGCTGCCGGATTGAAGTCTTGGGTGGTCCTCGCCCTCTGCACGCTCGCCCGCTGCAAGTGTCCCTAAGCAAGCTTAAAGTATCCTGCGTTCGGCCGTGCGTTCGGCTCGCGTTCGACGATCGATGGCTTCGACGACCATCCAGGCTGTCCGGCCCTCGAAGATTTTGCCCTAGTGCCGGGACGATTTACCTCGGATGGGCTCAAGCCGAGCGACGAATTCTGGTATGCTGGACACTCGCCAACGGGTGACGTGATCTTTCGCCACATGCCCCGCACGAAGCTCGGCTGGAGACGGCCGGCCTGCCTCGACGGGGACGAGAGGTCCGCTCGTCCCTTGGACGTGACGATGGCCCTTCGCAAAACGATGGCCCTCGCTCCCCAGGGGCAACGTCTGCCAGGCGTCCTCGGCCTCGGGTGCTTGGTGTACGCATCCGCCATTCCCCGAGTCGCTTCCTTCCTCTCCCTTGACTGGTCCTATTTGTTCCATGAAGCCCATCCGCAAGCTCCTGGCTGCTAACCGCAGTGAAATCGCTACCCGTATTTTTCGCAGCGCCCATGAGTTGCGGATTCGCACGGTCGCCATCTATTCCCACGAGGACCGCTTTGCCTTGCACCGCTTCAAAGCTGACGAGGCTTATCAGATCGGACGCCAAGGAGAACCGATTCGCTCGTATTTGGATATTCCTGGGATCGTGCGACTTTGCCTGGAAAACGAGATCGATGCGGTCCATCCCGGTTATGGTTTCCTCTCGGAAAACGCCGAATTCGCCCGCGCCTTGGAGCAGGCGGGCATTCGATTCGTCGGGCCCAGCGTCCAGGCCCTGGAGCTTTTGGGGGATAAGGTCGCCGCCCGCCAGATCGCCAAGAAGGTCGGGGTCCCGGTGCTTGAGGGCTCGTCGCAAGCGGTCGGATCGTTGGCCGAGGCGACCCAACTGTGCGCCAAGCTGGGCTATCCGGTGATGCTCAAAGCCTCCAAAGGGGGGGGCGGCCGCGGGATGCGGGTCGTCGAAGGCCCGGAAGCCTTGGGGCCCTCGCTGGAGATGGCGCAGCGTGAAGCCAAGAACGCTTTCGGCAGCGATGAAGTCTTTGTCGAGAAATTGGTGGGGAAGGCTCGACATATCGAAGTCCAGATTCTCGGCGACAAGCACGGCAACATCATCCACCTTCACGAACGCGACTGCTCGGTCCAGCGACGGCATCAGAAGGTGGTGGAGATCGCCCCGGCCCCGAACCTCGATCCCAAGATCGCCAAGCAACTGCATGAGGCGGCCTTGGCCATTGGACGCGAGGTCGGTTACTACTGCGCAGGCACGGTCGAGTTCCTGCTGGACACGGAGACCGGCAAGTTTTACTTCATCGAAGTCAACCCGAGGATCCAAGTCGAGCACACGGTTACCGAGGAGGTCACGGGTATCGACCTCGTTCGGGCCCAGATCCAGGTCACGACCGGCGAGAAGCTGGGAAGCTCCGAATCCGGCTTGCCGAGCCAGGCCGAGGTGCAGACCATCGGTTCAGCCATCCAATGCCGGGTAACGACCGAGGACCCAACCAACCAGTTCCGGCCTGACTATGGCCGGATCACCCACTACCGCTCGGCCGGTGGGATGGGGATCCGATTGGATGCCGGCAGCGCCTTCAGCGGTGCCGTCGTCAATCCGTTCTACGATTCGCTGCTAGTCAAAGTCAGTGTCCGCGGCCGCAATTTATCCGAGGCGGCAGCCAGGATGGAACGTTGCCTGCAAGAGTTTCGGATTCGCGGGGTCAAGACCAACATCCCGTTCCTGATCTCGCTGATCACCCATCCCACGTTCCTGGCCGGGAAGGCCACGACCCGGATGATCGACACCACCCCCGAGCTGTTTGAGTTGCCTAAACGCTTGGATCGCGCCACCCGGTTGTTGCGTTTCATGGCCGAAACGATCGTCAATGGCGGCAAGGCGGAAAAAGATGCGGCCAAGACCATTCGCCGTGAACCGGCACCGTTGCCTGACGTCCATCGCCACCAACCCATCCCCCACGGGTATCGCCATCGGCTGCTCAAGGAGGGGGCTGCCGCTTTTACTCAGTCGCTGCGGGGGAGCCCAGAGCTGCTGTTGACCGATACCACCATGCGCGACGCACACCAGTCGCTGCTGGCAACGCGTCTTCGGACCTACGACATGCTGCAAGTCGCCGAAGCCTATGCCCGACGCGTCCCGGAGTTATTCTCGATGGAGATGTGGGGCGGGGCGACTTTCGATACCGCCATGCGGTTCCTCAAGGAATGTCCCTGGCAGCGTCTGGCCGATCTTCGTGAACGCATTCCGAATATCCTTTTCCAGATGCTGCTTCGCGCCTCCAATGCAGTCGGTTACACCAACTATCCGGATAACGTCGTCAAGCTCTTCGTTAAAGAAACCGCCCAAGCCGGGCTCGATATTTTCCGCGTTTTCGATGCCTTGAACTGGACCGATAACATGCGGGTAGCCATGGAGGCCGTGGTCGAGTCGGGGATGATCTGCGAAGCTGCCATTTGCTACACGGGGGACATCGTCAACCCGAATCGCCCGAAGTACAACCTCAAGTACTACGTGGACCTGGCCAAGCAACTCGAAAAGATGGGGGCCCACATCCTGGCCATCAAGGACATGGCCGGGCTCTGCAAACCGGAAGCTGCCAAGCAACTGGTCAGAGCCCTCAAGCAAGAGATCGGCCTGCCGATCCATTTCCACACCCACGATACCGCCGGCATCCAAGCCGCCTCGATCCTGCAGGCCTCGCAGGAAGGTTTGGAAATCGCCGATGGTGCCTTGGCGCCGCTCTCCGGCGGTACCTCGCAAGTCAACCTCAACACCCTGGTCGAGGCGCTGCGGTATTCGCCCCGCGCCAGCCAACTCTCGACCAACGCCTTGAATCAACTGGCGGATTACTGGAAAGGTGTTCGCGAATTCTATCGCCCTTTCGAAAGTGAATCGTTGGTCGCCGCTGGCGATCTCTATGAACATGAGATGCCGGGTGGTCAGTACACCAACCTGTACCAGCAGGCCAAGTCCTTGGGGTTGGCCGACCAGTGGACGCAAGTCTGCCGCAAGTACGCCGAAGTCAACGAATTGTTGGGAGATATCGTCAAGGTAACCCCGACCAGCAAAGCGGTGGGGGACTTGGCGCTCTTCATGGTCGCCAATCGACTCAGCCCCGAAGATGTCCGCGACAACCGCCGCGAACTGGCATATCCGGCGTCGGTCATCGATCTGGTCAGCGGGATGATGGGGCAACCCCCGGGCGGTTTTCCCGCCCCGGTAAAGAAAGCCATCCTCAAAGACCACCCCGAGGTCCTCGGTCGACCCGGCGAAAGTTTACCCCCCGCCAATTTTGAAAAGGTCGGGGAGCAGCTTGCGGGGAAACTCGGGCGGAAGGCCTCGCCGCGCGAGGTGGTAACCAGCGTCCTCTACCCGAAAGTCTTCGACGATTTCATCCGCCATCAGATCGAGCATGGCGATACCAGCATGCTCCCCAGTCCGGCTTTCTTTTACGGCCCATTGTTGGGAGATGAAACCAACGTCGATATCGAACCTGGCAAGCGGCTGATCATCAAGTTCCTGGCTGTCGGTCAACCGCGACCCGACGGCACGCGGACCGTCTTCTTTGAATTGAATGGGCAACCGCGCGAGGTCGAAGTGATCGATAAGTCGCTGGAGTCTTCGGTGGCGCAGCGCATCAAAGCCGACCCGAATGACCTCACCCATATCGCGGCCGGGATGCCGGGGATGGTCATCGGTGTCGCGGTCAAGCAAGGGGATATGGTCAAGAAAGGACAGAAGCTCCTTTCGCTCGAAGCCATGAAAATGGAGACGATGGTCAATGCCGATCGCGACGGGCAGGTCTCCCAACTGCTGGTTCAATCCGGAAGCCAGGTCGAAACCAACGACCTGTTGCTGATCCTCAAATGACGAGACCAGCGTCCTTCCTGACGCATACCGGTCGCTGGGCGGTAGCCATGCAGCCTTTGCCCACGGAATGACGGTCGGAGGATGAATTTATCCGACGAAAGGCGAAATCCCCTACTGATGGTTGGGGTTTCCTTGATAAAATGCGGTGGTATCCACGTTCGCGAAGTTCTTTAGCAGAAGTATCATGACAACAGCCGGTGAATCGGGAATCGAAGGGAAGAGTGTTGAAGGGTTGGCCCATCCTCAGGCCGAGCCCAAGCTGGGAAATGGCCCGCTGAATCTGGAGCAGATTCGCAGGATGCGTGAAACGCAAGCAGGCAAGGAAACACCCAAAGCCTCGCGCCCGCCGCGGCCCCCTCGCGAGTCGAGCCCGCCGGCTGTCGAGGCAACCGCGGCCGTGGGGGCAGCGCCGCTTCCCCTGGCCGATGAAGCAAACCCCCTCGTCCCCGCGGCGGAGGCGGTCCCCTCCTCACCCCAAACCCCTCCCGTCGTCAGCGAGGCAGGCGCCGAGCCAAACCGCAAAGGCCGCCGGCCGCGTCGCGAGGCAGGCGACGATTCGTATACCGCCTCGGCCCCGGTCGTCGCCCCCAAAGTGGAAGTTCCTAGCCTGCGGCGACCGATGCCCGCTGAACTTGAAGCTGAACTCGAATCGGCCCTGCTGGATACCGATCTCGGCAAGTTGATGATCGGCGATGCCAACCTCGCCGTGGGACGCTCGATTGAAGACGGCTCGCGGCAACGAGGACGGGTCATCAAGATCCACCAGGATAGTGTCTTCATTTCGTTGGGGGGGCCCGATGAAGGGGTGATCCCGCTGCTGCAGTTTACCGATATGCCCCAAGTCGACGACGTCATCGATTGCCTGGTCCGCGGCTTCAATCGCGACGATGGGCTCTATGAATTGGCCTTGCCCGGCGAGGCGAGTTCGGTGGACGACTGGAACGATATCCAGGAAGGGCTCATCGTCGAAGCCTTGATCGAAAGCAGCAACACCGGTGGTTTGGAAGCCAAGGTGGGGAGTATCCGGGCCTTCATTCCGTTGCGACAGGTTTCCGAGTTCCGCGTCGAGGATGTGTCGGGGTACATCGGCCAGCGTCTGCTCTGCGTGGTGGTCGAGGCCAACCCGCGACGCGGCAACTTGGTCTTGTCGCATCGTGCCGTGTTGGAACGCGAACGCCAGGAGAAACGGGCTGAACGCCTCGCCAACCTGGAGGTCGGGCAGGCTACCGAAGGGATCGTTCGCAAGCTCACCGACTTCGGCGCTTTCGTCGATATCGGCGGCTTGGAGGGGTTGTTGCATATCAGCCAACTCTCCTATGAACGGGTGAAACATCCCAGCGAAATCCTGAAGGAAGGCGATAAAATTCAAGTGCGGGTCGAGAAGATCGATCCGGATACCGGCAAGATCGGTCTTTCCTACCGCAGCCTTCAAGAGCATCCCTGGACCAATGTCGATGCCCGTTTCCCGCTCGGGGCGGTCGTCAAAGGAACCGTTTCCCGCTTGGCCAATTTCGGGGCCTTCGTCAAACTCGCCACCGGCATCGAGGGCTTGATCCACGTCTCGGAACTCTCCCATCAACGTGTCGCCAATGTCGCCTCGGTCCTCAAGGAAGGCCAAGAGATCGAGGTCAAGATCGTCTCGGTCGATCGCGAGAATCAACGCATCGGATTATCGCTCAAAGCCATCCAAGCCAAACCGGCAAGCGACCAGTCGGCGGTGGAAGCCGTCGAGGAAGTCGTCGAGCCACCCCGGCGGGCAGTCGTCGGCAAGTACCAAGGTCCGCTGCGTGGCGGTTCCAGTTCCAGTAGTTCCGGCGGCGAGAAGTTCGGTCTGAAATGGTAAGCCGATGAAAAGCTCCGAGCCGCAGCCTTGGTTTTCCGTTGGGAGTATCTGTCGGTGGCTCAGCTTTCGTCGTGATGCTTGCACAGCCAACTTGCGATCACCCTCCAGTCGATGGGTGGTGTTCGGGCTATGGTTTGTCTGGCTGCCAGCGGTGGTTGGTTTGGCGCAAGTCTCCCCCAATTCTCCCAACCCGAATCCACGCATGACCGCCTTGCTTTTGCAACTCGAGCAAGGCTCGCCCGAGCAGCGCCGTTTGGCCGAGCAAGCCCTGCTCGAGATCGGCCCGCCGCTGCTGCCATGGCTCCCCGAATTCCCGGAAACGGCGCGCGGTCGCTATCGTGAAGCTGTCGAGCGTCTGCGCGAAACGCTGCAAAATCAAGGCATCGACGATTTTTCCAAACCCTCGCGGGTCACCATCCAAGGCAAGTTGCCGGCGGCTGATGTGTTGCTCGAGTTGATGGATCAGAGCGGCAACCGGCTGGCGATCGATCCCTTGCCGATGCAGGAACTCGATCTGTCCTTCAACGAGGTCCCCTTCTGGCAAGCCCTCGACCAGGTACTCGACGCTTTGCAACTTGAGATCGATCCGCGAAGCCCGGGCGGAACCTTGCAGCTGCTGCCGCGAAGAACCTCTCCGCTGCGATCGCGGATGGCGAGTTATAGCGGCAGTCTTCGATGGCAACCGTTGCGCATCGATGCTGCCCGAACCATCCTCCCGGACAAGCTCGATCGGCTGCGCGTCGCGGTGGAACTCGCTTGGGAACCGCGACTGAAACCGGTCTATTTTCAGCTGCCGATGCAGCAGCTAGCTGCCGAATGCGACAACGGTGAAATCCTGCGGGCCGCATCCCCCGAGGCGACCACCGAATACACGCCGGCCGATGCTTCCAGGCTGGAGGCCGCGTTGATGCTGACCCTTCCCTCGCGGCGTGCCCAGACGATTGTTCGCCTCACCGGTTCCGTGCTCGCGGCCATCCCCGGCGCTCCGGTCACCTTGACCTTCGGTCAACTCGGAACCAAGCAACCGCAGGAACAGCGTATCGACAAGCTTCGCGTGAAGCTGGAAAGCTTTGCCCCGCGCGACGGGCGGTACGCTTGCCAACTCCTGGTCAGTCTGCGCGACGCTGGACAAACGCTCGATTCGTATCGTGGTTGGCTTTCATCCCACCAGGCCTTTCTCTTGAATGCCGATGGCCAACGGGTAGAGAACGCGGGCTGGCAAACCTACCGGATGAACAGCGAGGAAGTAGGCCTGACCTATTTTTTCGAACTCGAAAAAATTACTCCTGGTTGCCAGCTCGTCTACGTTGCCCCAGGTTCGGTGAGCGAGCAGCAATGGGATTTCATGCTGCAGGACATCCCGCTCCCCTAAGCTCAGCCGAGCTTCATTCCAACCGCTGACTCAGCCCCGAAGGGCGGTCACCGTAGCCCCAGCAGGCCTCGGTAACCATCCCCCAACAAACACCGTCTCAGCTCCGGCGTGTTGGCCGACGACCGCTCAACCCGGTGCGGCGGCGATGACTTGGCCGAGAGCTTTCTTGACATCCTCGACCGGGTGGCCGACAATCGAGTAGACTTGATGGATAAATCAAGCTTCAGAGTTCCGTAGACCGGTTAGCACTCCTGCGCCCTCGCCAACTCGAGGGTGGCTGTCCCTCCGGCATGTGTCCCTTGCGAGGAATGCTGTGATGGTTCCGTGGATCCGAGTGCCCCTCGTTTTTCTTGCCTTGGCTTGCCTCCCCGCTCGGTTTGGGCTAGCGGTCGCGGCGGTTGACTTCTCCCGCGACATCCAGCCGTTGCTGGCCGAGCATTGCCTTCAATGCCATGGTCCGGACAAGGCCGAAGCGGGGCTCGATTTGACCCACCGCGACCGGGCTTTGGGCAACCTCGAGAGTGGGCTGAAGGCAATCGTGCCCGGCCAACCAGCCGCCAGCCAGTTGCTGGAGCGAGTCCGCTCCGAGGATCCTGATATCCGAATGCCACCGGGCGATGCCAAGCCCTTGAAGGCCGAAGAGATTACCAAGCTCGAGCAATGGATCCAGGAGGGTGCCGAATTTCAGATGCATTGGGCATTCCGGTCGCTGACCAGGCCAACGATTCCCGACTTTCCGAACGAGGCCTGGATCAGGAATCCGATCGATGCTTTCATCCTTTCGCAACTCCGATCGCGTCAGGTAGTTCCGTCCGCGGAAGCGCCCCCCGCCCAACTGATTCGCCGCTTGCACTTGGACCTGACCGGTCTCCTTCCTTCTCCCGAGCAGGTCTCGGCCTTTGAAAACGCCTCGGAGGTTTCAGCCGAAGATCGTTCGGCTCGCGACCGGGCCTACGAACAATTGGTCGATGGCCTCTTGGCTTCTCCCCATTTTGGCGAACGCTGGGGACGGCACTGGCTCGACCTGGCGCGGTACGCCGACAGCGACGGCTATGAGAAGGATCGTCCCCGTCCGGATGCGTATGTTTACCGCGACTGGGTCATCGAGGCTTTCAACGAGAACATGCCCTTCGATCAATTCACTATCGAGCAACTAGCCGGTGACCTTTTGCCCAACGCCACCCCGCGTCAACGGATTGCGACCGCTTTCAATCGACAGACTTTGACCAACACCGAAGGAGGTGTTGATCAAGAAGAGTATCGGGTGGCCGCCG
>JBILTQ010000234.1:0-8542 GCA_044371435.1 Pirellulaceae bacterium
GTGGTCGCAACCATCATCGCAACCACCATCGCCAGCCGGCCCATCATCCTGACCTTCAGACAAATTTTCGAGTATGTGTCGCCGCCTATCGTCATCGCTTCACCTCACGCTCGGGGAAAGGAACCATCGCACTCCCTTATTTGGATCGAGCTCGATGGGAGCGTCAATGCTAGAAAGGATTCCCAAAGCGAATTTTCCGAGGTGGGCAAGCGACGGTCGCTTGGCCCGGATGGTCCGCTGCGACAGCCGGATCCTCGTTGCCAATACACGACGAGGAATCGATCCGAGCCATCGCCGGGTTCGGGATCGCGACCCGCGAGGCCAGCCGGCACAGGCTGGTTCGGGTAGAAAGTCCAACAGCCAACGAGCGGTTGGCACCCGGCTTACTTCAGCGACATATCGCAGCTCAAACCGCCAGCGGCCGGGATATAGGCATGCCGAGTATAATCCATCACCATCCGATGGCTGCTGAACCGCCAGCCGCAAGTGCTGATACTGTTCATCATCATGCGAATCCAATGCCGCGGCAAACCATCGCGATCCCGATCGTAGAAGGTGGGGATCACTTGTTGCTCCAAAGTCGCATAGAGATTTTCCGCGTCGCGACGATCGGTGATCTTGTCGTCGACGTGGCTGGTTCCTTTGCCGATGGCGAAACCGTTGGAGCCGTCGTAGGCTTCTGCCCACCAACCATCCAGGATGCTGCAGTTGAGGCCGCCGTTGAGGACGACTTTTTGGCCGCTGGTCCCCGAAGCTTCCAGCGGTCGCCGCGGGTTATTCAACCAGACATCGACCCCTTGGATCAGGTGGCGGCAGACATTGATGTCGTAATCCTCGACGAAAGCCACCCGGCCGCGGAACCGCGGATCGTGTCGAAGGTTGGCGATTTCCTGGATGAAACGCTTGCCGGGTTCATCCTTCGGGTGAGCCTTACCGGCATAGATCAGCTGTACCGGCCGTTCGGTGTTGGAAAGGATCTGGGTGATGCGATCGATTTCGGTAAAGATCAAATTGGCTCGTTTGTAGGTGGCGAAACGACGGCCGAAGCCGATCGTCAGCACGTTGGGTTTGAGGATGTTGCGGGCTTCTTCGAGGATCTCATCGCTTTCGCCGCGACGACGGCATTGGCGAGAGATACGGCGGCGGACGAAAGTCAGCAGCAGGTTCTTCAAGGCGTTGTGGGTCTCCCACAATTCGCCGGGTTCAATCTCGTAGATATGCTGCCAAGTATCCGGCTCTCCCAAACGCGATTGCCAGTGGGCCGGGAAATGCCGATCGTAAAGCTGCTGCATCTGCCACGCCAGCCAACTCGGCACATGCACCCCATTGGTGATATGCCCAATCGGTAGCGTCTCTTCCGTACGGTCGGGCCACAGCGGCCGCCACATTCGCCGCGAAATGTGGCCATGCAGTTGGCTGACGGCGTTAGCCCGCCGCGACAGCTTCAAACCGATTACGGTCATACAGAAGCTTTCGCTGTAATCATCGGCATTCACCCGACCGAAACTCATCAACCGATCATGGCTGATCCCCAAGGCGTCGCGGAGCGGCCCCAGATGCTCCTCGACGAGGTTGGCGTCAAAACGGTCGTGACCGGCTGGAACAGGGGTGTGGGTGGTAAAGACAGTCGCTTGGGCCGTCTCGCGGACAGCGTCCTCTAAACTCAGCCCATCGTCCTGCATTCGCTCGCGGATGACTTCCAGCGGCGCGAAAGCGCTGTGACCTTCGTTGAGGTGGTAAACGCCCGGGGTGATTCCCATCGCCCGTAGGGCTTTGACACCGCCGACCCCCAAGACCAGTTCCTGACGGATACGCGTCCGCTCGTCGCCACCGTACAAGCGACTGGTCAACTCGCGGTCTTCAGGTCGGTTGCCTTCGACGTTGCAATCCAGGAGCAACAATTCGACCCGGCCGACGTGCATCCGCCATAGCTTGGCCAGCAACCGTCCATTGCGGGTATCGATGGATACCATGATGGGGGTTCCATCCTTGGAGACGGCCGGCTCGATCGGCAGATTCTCTACGCGGGTCTCGATGTATTCCTCGTGCTGGTAGCCGACATCGTTGAGGTGCTGCTTGAAATAGCCATGCGAATAGTACAGACCGATGCCTACCAGCGGGACCCCGAGCCCACTGGCGCTCTTGATGTGGTCGCCGGACAGGACCCCCAAACCGCCGGAATAGATCGGGAGCGATTCATGGATGCCGAATTCGGCCGAAAAGTACGCCACCGGCTTGGCACCCAAGACACCGGCATTGGTTGAAGCCCAGGTATTGTTGGCTTCGAGATATTCCTGGAGACGACGGAAGGCGTAGTTGACCCGGCTGTGCAAAACCATCTCGCTGGCACGGACCGATAACCGCTCGGGGGTGAATTCCCGCAACAGAGCGATCGGATTATGGTCGAGCTGCCGCCAGCGGATCGGATCGATATCGCGGAAGAGGCTGGTGACTTCGGGATGCCAGCTCCACCACAAATTCCGAGCCAAGGCCATGCACTTGTCGTAGAGTTTCTCGGCACCGAGTTCACTGCCGATGGGGGATTGGCTGGCTTCCGTTTCGATGGTCCATTCGAGTTGGGTCATAGCGTTCCTTTGAGAGCCCGACAGGAATCGAGGTTTGCTTCCGGCAACGCTATGTTATATCGAAACGGTCTCCACAAAACAAAGGGTGACCACCCTAAATTCACTTCGACCTTACTGCTGCAACTCGGCCTCGATCACGCGTTTGCTCAACCACCCGCCATGTCGATAACGGGCGCCGAAGATAGCCGCTAGCGACAGGACCCAAAAGGTGATGATTCCCCACCACCAGTAGAGTCCGCCGTGGAGGTAATCTCCGCAAAGTTTGCCGACAAGGACGCTGACACTGCCGCAGAGGACATTGCCCCAGAGGATATAGCTGGTATCGCCGGCACCCTTGAGGGCGGCCACGAAGATGATCTGGATCGCGTCAAAGATGCAATAGGCGGCGATAAACCAGAGCAAGGGAATGACGATCGGCCGCATCTCCTCGAAACGCGCAGGCTCGGTACCCCAGGCATAAACGTTGAGCACTTGATGCGGGATCAGCCCATAGGCCAGGGCGAAGAGCGACGAATAGGCGATGCCGATCATCAACCCGGAACGGACACTTCGCTTGGCGAGGTCGGCATGCTGGCTGGTCAGACGCTGGCCGACCAGGACGCCGACAGCCTGGCCAAGCCCGTACATCGGAATGAAAGCGATCATGTTCACCCCCAAGGCGAGCGTTGTCGCCGCCATCGGGATTTCTCCCAGCTTGCCTACCAGCACCACGATGATGCAGAAGCTGGCCGCTTCGGCCATCGAGGACACGGCGGCTGGCCAACCGTACCGCAACAAGCGCCCCATCAGCTCCCGATCCCAAGACCACGACGGATCAAATAGCCCCAGCTTTTGCGCCGGTTGACCCGCCACCGGCGGGCAATCCCAATCGCGGCGGCTAGCAAAAGCCAGCATCAACAAGAGTTTGGTCACCAGGGCGATCGAGGTCGCCAGGCCGGCGCCGGCTACTCCCCACCGCGGTAGGCCAAAGGCTCCAAAGATCAATGCATAATCGAGGAAAGCATTGAGGGCGGTGATGACGGCATCGACTTTCAGCATCACCATCGGCCGGCCGGTACCCGCGAACAGTCCATTGAGCGGTGCGACCAGGATCGTGGCCCAGGCCCCCACCGCTAACCAATGGAAGTAGGTCGTTTCGGCTTCGACCAAAGCCGGGTCGTGGAAGGTGCGAAAGAACCACCCCGAGGCCAGGACGCCGACGAGGATCAACGGACCCAAGGCGATGGCTACCAGCATCCCTTGAATGACCACCCGGAAAGCGCGGTCGATCCGATCGACCCCCAGGTACTGGGCCGCAAAGGTGCTGGTGATGCTGAGTAACCCTACCGGACCGCAGGTCATCGCCCAGAACATGGTCCCGGCCCCCATCGCCCCCGCCGCCGCCGTGTCCGAATAGGCGTACAGCAACAGCCGATCGACAAAGATCGTCAAAGAAAAGAGCCCGGTCGACAGCATCATCGGCCAAGCCAAGGCCAGCACCTCCCGCGGGCCGCCCGCCCCAGACCACCAGGAGTGAACCCGACTCCCTTCGATCGTCGCCGGTCGAGGTGCTCTCGGCTCGGCTGGATCGACAGAGGTGGCTGGTCTTTCCGGCCGAGTTGCATTCGACATCCGTGGTTACCGTGCCCGTGGGGAGTGGGAAGTTTTTTGTCGCGACAAACGCCAGAGGACCTGGAAGGTACCCACCGCTTCGCGGAAAGAGATCTTCGAATCGCCGCGTTCGCGTTCGGTATAGATGATCGGCGTCTCGATCACCTTGCCGCCTTGCCTTAGCACGGCCCAAAGAATTTCCTCGAGAAAACCATAGCCCGCGCAGCGAAGTTGGCCGAGTTCCAGCTGTTGGAGGAACGCCACCTGATAGCAGCGGTAAGCGCTGCTGCAATCACGGATCTTCCAACCGACCAAACATCGGGCCAACCAGTTGGCGGCGCGGCTGACCAGATGGCGACGCCAGGAACAATGGGCCAGGCCTCCTCCCGGGACGTAGCGCGAGCCGATGACCAGGTCGGCCTGTTGGCGATCGGCGGCCTCGAGCAACGCCGCGATGCGGGCTGGATCATGGCTGAAGTCGGCATCGAGATTGACCACATACCGATAGCCATGTTCGATCGCGTATTCCAGCCCATGGCGGATGGCTGTACCCAGCCCGAGCTTCGCCCCTCGCTGCCGCAGTTTCAACTGCGACTGGTGCCGGGCAGCCTCGGCTACCCAATCGCCGGTGCCGTCGGGAGAACCATCATCGACCACCAAAATATCGGCGTTCGGTTGGTGGGCGGCGATGGCTTCGACCAACGATGGCAGGTTGTTGCGCTCGTTGTAGGTGCACACCAGCACGAGCAGATCGGAGGCATGAGGGGTGGTTCGAGTCACTAACGCACCACGAAGTTTACCATCCGCCCAGGGACGACGATGGCTTTGACGATTTCCTTGCCTTCCAACAACTCCGTGATCCGCTCATGATGGCGGGCCGCCCGTTCCAAATCGGCTTGGGAGCATTCGGCCGGGACCACGACCTTGGCCCGGAGCTTCCCGTTGATTTGCAGAGGTACCTCGACGGTGTCGGCTTTCAACGCGGCCTCGTCGTAGCTTGGCCAGGCTTCATAAGCCAACGTCGTGGTGTGCCCCAAGGCTTCCCAGAGCTCTTCGGCCAGGTGCGGGGCGAAGGGGGAGAGCAAAAGGACGAAGGGCTCGATCGCTTTCCGCGGTCGCTGGCTTTCCTTGGTGAAAAAATTAACGAATTCCATCATTCGGGCGATGGCGGTATTGAAACTCATCGCATCCAGATCGTGGGTGACGGCGGCGATCGTGGTATGCAGGATCCGATTCTGCTCCGTCGTCAACTCGGCCTCCTGGATGGCTGCCGCCAGGCAACGCTCGTCAGCGTTGAAATCGATCACCAGTCGCCAGACGCGGTCGAGGAAATTGCGCACCCCGCTGACCCCGCTCATGCTCCAAGGTTTGGTGGCTTCCAACGGACCCATGAACATCTCATAGAGCCGCAAGGCATCGGCTCCATACTCGCGGACGATCTCATCGGGGTTGACCACATTCCCACGACTCTTGCTCATCTTGTGGGCCCGGCTATCGACCCGGATCTTGTCGTGGCCAGCCAGGAAGAAAAGATCCCCCTGCTTCAGCAGCTGCTGCTCCGAGACCTTGACGGCCGTCAAGGGGATGCGGGTCTGCTGGTGAACCAATTCCTGTTGGTCATTCTTGACCCCCAGTTCGAAACTGACCCATTGACCCTGCGGGTCCTGCAAGGCTGTGTATTCGACCTCGCCTAGGATCATTCCTTGATTGACCAGCTTTTGAAAAGGTTCGGGGGAACTGACATAGCCTCGGTCGTAAAGCACCTTGTGCCAGAAGCGTGAATAGAGCAGGTGGAGGACCGCATGCTCGGCCCCGCCGACGTACAGGTCGACCGGCATCCAAGCCTGCTCCTTGGCGCGATCGACCATGGCCTGGCTATTGCGCGGATCGATAAAGCGGAGATAATACCAGCACGAACCGGCCCATTGCGGCATGGTGTTGGTTTCCCGTCGATAGCGTTTGCCGTCGAGCTCGACCAGCAGCCAGTCGGCATCAGCCTTCGCCAAGGGAGGCTCGGGGCGCCCGTGCGGCTTGAAATCCTCCAGCTCCGGCAGGTCGACCGGCAAGGCCTGGGGATCCACGGTCCGCATCAAGCCGTTGGGTTTCCCCGCGGCGTCCAGTTCATGGAGGATGGGGAAGGGTTCCCCCCAAAATCGCTGGCGGCTGAACAACCAGTCGCGCAATTTGTAATTGACGGCTTCGCGCCCCAAGCCTCGCTGGTTGAGCCATTGCGTCATGGCGGCCTTGGCCTCTAACGTCGGCAAGCCATCGATCGGCCCCGAGTTGATCGCCACCCCCAAGTCGGCGTAGCACACTTCGCCGCGGGCGATCGCCCCCCGATCGATCTTGGCCTCGGTCGGCGGTGCGACGACCGGGACGATCGGAAGGCCATAGGTCTTGGCGAATTCGAAATCGCGCTCATCGTGCGCCGGCACCGCCATGATTGCGCCGGTCCCGTAGCTGGCCAAGACATAGTCGGCGATCCAGATCGGGACGCGGGCGCCGTTGACCGGATTGATGGCATAGGCGCCGGTGAAGACCCCGGTCTTGGCCTTGTCCCCTTCGCTCCGTTCGCGGTCGCTCTTGAAGGAGGCCGCCTGGCAGTAAGCCTCGACCGCGGCCCGCTCGGCCGCTTGCGTCAGCGACTTGGTCAGCGGATGTTCGGGGGCGATGACCATGTAGGTCGCGCCGAAGAGGGTATCGGGGCGCGTGGTGTAGACCCGCAGGACTTGAGCCTCGGCTTGGGATTGCCAACCGCGATTGGCGGCTTGCCCCTTCCAGTCGTCGAAGGCCGAGGCCGGGCCAGCCCAGAAGTCGACTTCGGCCCCAGTGCTCCGGCCGATCCAATCGCTTTGCAGTTTCTTGATCCCTACCGACCAATCGAGTCCCTCCAGGTCGTTCAACAAACGATCGGCGTAGGCGGTGATCCGCAGCATCCATTGCCGCAGCGGGATCCGCTGCACCGGATGCCCACCCACCTCGCTGCGCCCATCGATCACCTCCTCGTTGGCCAAGACCGTTCCTAAGGCCGGGCACCAGTTGACCAAGGCATCATCTTGATAAGCCAGGCGATGGGTATCCCGATAACGTTGGATGGCCGCCTCCCCCTGCTGGTCGACCGTGGGCGGGATCGGCAATTCGGCGATCGGCCGACCTCGCTGCTGCACCGGATCAAACCAGGTATCGAAGAGCAGCAGGAAGATCCACTGCGTCCAGCGAAAGTACTCGCGGTCGGTGGTGGCCAGGACACGTTCCCAATCGTAGGAAAAGCCTAACATCTTGAGCTGCCGCGTAAAATTGGCGATGTTGGCTTCCGTGCTCACCCGCGGCGGGGTGTTGGTCTTGATGGCGTGCTCCTCGGCCGGCAACCCGAAGGCATCGTAGCCCATCGGATGCAGCACGCTGACTCCCCGCATCCTCGCATACCGCGCCACGATATCGGTCGCGGTGTAGCCCTCGGGATGCCCGACGTGTAGCCCCGCGCCGCTCGGGTAAGGGAACATATCGAGCACATACAGCTTCTTCGGCCCGGGCAGGTCGGGCGCACGGAAAGTATGTTGGCGTTCCCAATAGGCCTGCCACTTCGGCTCGATCGTGGCTGGATTGTATCTTGGCATCGAGACAAGCTAATCTGGGTAAAGAGTTACGGGAAAACGGAAGACGGATTGTAGGTCAACGGCTAAGGTTCGGCAAAGCCGGGGCCGAAAGTCTAGCCGGGGCAGAGGGATCCGGCTAAACTTGGAGCATCTGGCTATCCCTGGGTCGAACTATGCTGCAATCGAACCGAAAACTCCTGCTTGCCGAACCGCAACGCCAGTCGATGCGTCGGGCCGGGCAATTCAACGCCGCCCTGATGGATTACATCCGTGGCTATATCCAGCCGGGGATCAGGACCGACGAGATCGACCAGTTGGTGCACGACTATACCCTTCGCCATGGCCATACGCCGGCCACCCTCGGCTATCTTGGCTATACCAAAAGCTGTTGCACCAGCGTCAACGAGGTGATCTGCCACGGGATTCCTGGCGAGTATCGTTTGCAGGAAGGGGATATCGTCAATGTCGATATCACTTCGATCGTCGATGGGTGGCACGGCGATCAATCGGAAACTTTCCTCGTCGGCAAGTGCTCGGCCGAGGCGATCGCCATCACCCAAGCGGCTTTCGATAGTCTCTACCTGGCCATTCATAGCCTGACGCCGGGTTGCCCGATCAGCAATATCGGAGACGCGGTGGTGGCCGAGGCCAGCCAGCGCGGGTTCGCGGTGGTCCGCGAGTACGTCGGCCACGGTTTGGGACGACGATTCCATCAGTACCCTAACATCCCGCACGTCCCTGATCGGAAATCCCGCCAGGAACGCTTGCTGC
>JBILTQ010000140.1:0-12400 GCA_044371435.1 Pirellulaceae bacterium
AATGCCGGGTCGCGTTTCACCAAACTCGATACCCGCGATAATTGGACGGTACGGACCCGCGATGGGAAACTTTCAGCGCAGTTCGAGCACACGATCCTGATGACGGAGGATGGCCCCGAGATCTTGACGCAGACCCAGCACGGCCCACGCTTCGGCTTCCAATTCGGGGCGAGCTGAAGCGGGCCAAGCAGCGGTCTCTTGCCGTCGGACTTCTCAGCGTTTTCGCTAACCGCGGTGCGAGCAGTGCGGGCACCTTTGTTTCGTAGTCGGGCAAGGGGTTGGGATGAGGCCGAGCCCTTGCAGGTTGCCGGAGGTTGTGCGCAACCAGCGTTAGCGGCGTCAGCCTGGCGAGATTTGTCGGCCTGCCGAATGTTTGCCGCGTTCATGCAGGCGATGGCGGCGGCAGTCGGCCTTGTGTAGCTGCGGACGGTTGCAATGCTGTGGCGGGGCTGGTTCATGGCTACCGCGCCTAGGCTGGTTGCGGGTTAGGGGTCGAAGAGGCTGGGGTGACTTGGTAAAACGTCGAGATCATGAACTTGTCTCCGATGATGCGCCAGTATCAAGATGCGAAAGAAGCCAGTGGTGATGCGCTGTTGTTCTTCCGCATGGGGGATTTCTACGAGCTTTTCCACGACGACGCCAAGCTGGCAGCGAAGGTCCTCGGGCTTACCTTGACTTCGCGTGACAAGGGGGAGAATCCGGTGCCGATGGCGGGTTTCCCGCATCATCAGTTGGATGGCTACCTGGCAAAACTGATTCGCGGCGGATATCGGGTCGCGGTCTGCGAGCAGATGGAGGATCCGCGGCAAGCGAAGGGGATTGTCAAACGCGAGGTGACGCGAATCGTGACCCCGGGAACGCTGACCGACGATCATCTGCTCGATCCGCGGTTGCCGAATCTCTTGGTGGCTGTCTGTACGACTCACCCCGGCAGTTCGACTTCGGCCAAGAATTCCGCGGCGGCGCCCCCGGTCGGTTTGGCTTGGGTGGAATTGTCGACCGGGCGATTCGAGGCGGGGATCTTTCCCGCCGAACGCCTCGAGGACGAACTGGCGCGGTTGCAACCGGCGGAGGTATTGATCCGCGATGACGATGGCCGTTTGCAGGCGGGTCGCGAACAACCGGCCGATCGCGGCTGGACCTTGACCCATCGTCCAGCCTGGCAGTTTGGTATCGACGAAGCCCGACGGGTCTTGTGCCAGCACTTCGGCACGTTCGACTTGGCCGGGATGGGGTGGGATGAGCCGGATGCGTTGGCGATCAACGCTGCCGGCGCCGCCCTGGCCTACCTGCTGGAGACCCAAAAGAATCAGCTGGCCCATATCAGCCTGCTGACGCCAGCTCGCCAAGGACGCTTTCTCGAAATCGATGCCGCCACGCGGCGCTCGTTGGAATTGACGCAGACGATCCGCAGCGGTTCGCGCGCCGGATCCTTGCTCGAGGTCATGGATCGTTCGGTGACGCCGATGGGGGCGCGGCGGCTTGCCGTTTGGATGGCCTCGCCTTTGATCGATCGAGCCCACATCGAAGCTCGGCTGTCGGCCGTCGAGGAGTTGGTGCAAGGGAAACGACTGCGCGAGACGGTCCGCGAGGTTTTGGCCGATGTCTATGATTTGGAGCGTTTGTTGGGTCGGGTGGCTACCGGTCGTTGCGGCCCACGCGATTTGAAGCAGGTCGGCAAGACGTTGACGCAACTCCCTAAGCTCAAGGCCTTGCTGACGGAACGCGGCAGCGACCGCTTGGGGCCGTTGGCGGCTCGGATCGAATTGCTGGAATCGCTGCGGGGGCAACTGGACCAGGCCTTGGTCGACGACTGCCCGTTGCTAGTCCGCGATGGCGGTTTCATTCGCAGCGGTTATCACCCTCAGCTCGATGAATATCGCGGCTTGGCGGGAGGAGGAAAAGAGTGGATTGCCCGCTACCAGGCGGAACAGATCGAGCAGACCGGAATCAGCTCGTTGAAGGTCGGCTTTACCAGCGTCTTCGGCTATTACTTGGAAATCACCCATACCCATCGCGACCGCATCCCGCCGCATTTTGTCCGCAAGCAGACGCTGAAGAATGCCGAACGTTACATCACCCCCGAGCTCAAGGAATATGAAGAGAAGGTATTGACGGCCGAGGAGCAGGCCAACAGCCTGGAATACGAATTGTTCGTCGAGTTGCGGCAGGCGGTACAAACGCATACGGCCGCCTTGCAGCAAACCGCCGATGCCCTGGCCGAACTCGATGTCCTCTCGGCCCTGGCCGAACTAGCGGTAAAGCACAGCTATGTCCGTCCGCAGATCGTCGATGAACCGCGGTTGGAGATCAACGATGGCCGGCACCCGGTCTTGGATGCGCGGTTGCCGCAAGGGAACTTTGTTCCCAACGATACCTTTGTCGGTCAGGAACATGGTTGTGTGCTGTTGATCACTGGACCGAATATGGCCGGCAAGAGTACCTATATTCGGCAAACCGCCTTGCTGGTGCTGATGGCGCAGATGGGGAGTTTCGTACCAGCGCATCGAGCCACCATCGGGATTGCTGATCGCATCTTCGCTCGGGTCGGCGCCAGCGATGAGTTGTCGCGCGGACAAAGTACCTTCATGGTCGAAATGGTAGAGACGGCGCGGATCCTCAATACGGCCACCCCACGCTCGCTGGTTATCCTCGATGAGATCGGTCGGGGAACCAGCACCTACGATGGTTTGTCGCTGGCTTGGGCGATTGTCGAGCACCTGCATGACACGCTGGCCGCCCGCACTCTCTTTGCCACCCATTACCATGAGCTGGTGGAGTTGGAACGGACCCACGTCGGCGTCCGCAACTTCAATGTGGCTGTCAAGGAATGGGACGATCAGTTGGTCTTCCTGCATCGAATCGCCCGGGGGGGAGCTGACAAAAGCTACGGGATTCATGTCGCCAGGCTGGCGGGTATCCCGCGAGAAGTCAACGAACGGGCCAAGGATATTTTGGCTCAGCTGGAGATCGATCATCTCAACAAGCATGGTCAATCCAAGTTGGCTCCACCTCCCCAAGGGAAGAAAGCCCAGTTGCAGTTGACCCTCTTTCAAGTCGATGGGCACCCGCTGCTCGACAAACTCCGCGGGCTGAACCTCGATAGCCTCACCCCGATCGAAGCTCTCCAAACGTTGGCTCGGTGGCAGCGGGAGTATCCGTCCGGTTGAAGGTTCGTTGTCGCCTCCTGCATGCCGGGCCCTCGCGCAACACCTACCCTCGATACGGTGTTTCATCATCGGGCCCGTTGGGCGATGAAGCATCGGCGTTGGATGAAAAAAACCGCAGGTGGTATCGCTGGAGCCTCGAGGCCGCGGGCCCATGGGCAATCGATCGCGGTTGAAACTTCGTTTCGATTCCAAAAAACTATGGGGCGGCGTAGACCGGCGGTTTCCAGCCCGCTGGCAGTTTGCCCTGCGGCTTCACTCCCAAGGCGCCGATCGGGATCGGATGATCCTTGGGCGACTTCAAGGGCAGGTCATCTGGGAGATGCTTGATCTTGAAGTTTCTGAATTGGATCTTCATCGCCGGGCCAACATGGACCTGAACGGCCAAGACCCCCTCCAAGGCGCGGCCCTTCTCGTCGAAGTCCAGCAAGTCGGCGGTGGGATGGCCATCGATCCAATGGCGATGATGGTTCCCCTCGACCAGGACTCGGTAGTCGTGCCATTGGTCGGCGGCAAAGTCCTTGACCGGCATCTGCCCGACGATCCAAGGTTGCCCCTGCGGATCGACGATCACCTGCTCACCGGTATGCGACAGGATCCTGCGCCCTTTCTCTTCGTAAAGCATTCCGTTGTAGTCGCGATTGTTCGCTACGATATCGCACTGATAACCCGAGACGATATCCAGCCCGAGCTCGGGACGCGATTGCCCGCGGTACTGCAGTCCGCTGTTGCCGCCGGCGGTGACCTTGACCTGGACCCGCAGCTCAAAATTCCGGATGGTCGAACCGGTCCAGGTGATGAAGCGATTCATCTTGAGCGACCCGTCGGTGACTCCGGTCAAAGCTCCTTCTTCCACCGACCAGAACTGAGGATCGCCGCTCCAACCTTTGAGATCCTTGCCGTTGAAAACGGTGGCGAAGCCTTCCTGATCCATCCGGCTGCCGACGGCGGCCGAGGCGACTGGATAGGGTTCTGTCGAAGCGACAAAGGGCTTGGAAGGGGGTGGTAGTGGACCACCGTACTGGGAAACGAAGCGCTGGGTTCGTTCACGCATGGTTTGTAGCAATGCGGCCTGGGAAGGCTCCACCGCCAGGTTGTTCAATTCGTCGGGATCCTGCTGCAAATCATAAAGCAATTCGGTGTCATGATCGAAATAGCGGGCGTACTTGTAGCGTTCGCTGCGAACTCCTTCCCAAGCCGGGATCCGATCCCGCACCGCGAAATGCTCATGAAAAGTCTCGGTCCGCCAGTCGGTTGGCACTTGCTCGGCCACGATCGGCCGCAGGCTGCGGCCTTGATATGCGGGTGGGATCGGGCAACCTGCCCAGTCGAGGATGGTCGACGGGATATCGAGGTTCAAAGCCAAGGCCTGACTGGCTTGCCCTCGTTGCACGGTCGGCACGCGAGGGTCCATGATGATCAACGGCACGCGGAGCGACTCTTCGAAGTGCGACCATTTTCCAGTCAATCCGCGATTAGCCATGTGATAACCGTTGTCGGCCGAATAGACGATGATGGTGTTGTCGGCCAGGCCGGCCAGACGCAGCGCTTCGATGAATCGACCGATGGCATGATCGATACCGCTAACCATTCGCAGGTAAGCTCGGAGGTTGGTCTGGTATTTGTCGTCCGTGTTCCAGCGCCAGAAATAACGTTCGCGGGTAATACTGGTGCGGAGGAAATCAGGTAGGCGATCGAAGATCATCGGATCGTTCAGCCGCGGTGGCGGCATCGTCCGATCTTCATAGAGGCCATCGACGCTCGACGGCCACGGGAAATGGCCGATCCCCGGTCGCCGGTCGTTGTCCTCGGCATGGCAGGCATTGAACCAAAGGTTGAGGGCGAATGGTTGGTCCTTCGGCTGTTGCTCGACAAAAGCGATGCCGCGATCGACGATCAGGTCGGTTTCGTGACGCAGGCTGCCATCCGGCTGCGATTTGTAATAAGGGTCGCGGAAGATATTTTCGAAGGCATCGAAATGCGTTTCCGGTCGGTAGCCAGCTGGCATCTTGGCGTGCCATTTGCCAAAGAAACCGGTCCGGTAACCCTGCTGCCGCAGGTGATCGGAGACCAACTGCTGGGCCACCTCAGCTCGGGTCTGTTCCGGATCGTCGGGCAGGCCATAGCTCCGGCCGGTGCGTCCGGTGAGCAGGGTCGTGCGACTGACCCAGCAGATCGATTGACTGACGAAAGCATTGCGGAACAAGGTCCCGCGAGCGGCCAGTTGATCCAGGTTTGGGGTTTGCGCGAAGGGGTGCCCGTAACAACCGAGCACGCTGCTGGTTTGATCATCGGCTAAGAAGAAAACGATATTGGGACGTTCGGCCGCCGATACCGGCGAGGCCCCCAGGGCGATCATCCCCAAAATGAAGACGAGTTGGCGAAGGCACTTCATCGGTAGGTTAACCTCAAGGCTTGGGGAGTGATCGTTTGCGGTTGGGGGAAGCGACGGTTGACGGGCCACTATTCTTTCTGGTCGCGAGCCCCGCAGCAAGCCACCGTCGCTCGGTGGCGATCATGAAGGTGAAGGGGCGACTGGGGCTGACGGCGACGCAGCCGCAAATCAAGGTTGGACTGCGGTGGAGGTATCGAGGCCGGGGGAACGCAAACCGACGCCCGTGACATTCTGCAGCGAATCTCCCAGTTCCTGCCGGATCGGTTCGGCCAGGGCGGTTAGTCGAGCGACGATCTCCGGGTGTTGGGCTGCCACATCCTGCTTCTCGGCGGGGTCGCTCTCCAGGTTGTATAGCGACAAGCCTAACTGCTCGATGCGATAGCCATGCCGCGTAGCGATCCCCTCGACGCCGGACTGGGTGATCGAGGTCGGGACCAGCTGGCCCCAATTCGACGGCTTGCCGCCGCGACCCGGTTCACCGGCGACCGTAATATAAGGATGGGGGAAATGGAGTTTCCATGGGCCGCTACTGATCGCCTGCAACGCCGTTCCCGAATAGAAATACAAGGCCTCGTGGGGAGCGACCTCCGACTCACCCAGCAGCACCGGTCTGACGCTCACCCCGTCGATCTTGCGGCTGGGCGATTGGCCACCCACCACGTCGATCAGGGTCGGCAACCAATCGATGGCCATGAAAGGAACGGAGGAAACTCGCCCGGCCGGCACATGTCCCGGCCAACGCACCAGGCATGGGACGCGTACCCCGCCATCGAAGGTTGTCAACTTCCCTTCCCGCAAGGGCTTGGCCGAACCCGCATGCTCGCCGTACGACAGGAAAGGCCCATTGTCGGAGATGAAAATGATCAGTGTTCGCTCGTCCAACTGGAGTCGCCGCAGGCTGGACATGATTTCGCCGACCGACTCATCGAGTTCCTCCATCACATCCCCATACAGGCCAGCGGCCGAACGTCCGCGGAACTTTTCGGAAGCGAAGATCGGGACATGCGGCATGACATGCGGCAGGTAGAGGAAGAAGGGCTGGGCCGTATGACGCTCGATGAAACTGACTGCCCGTTCGGTGAATTGCCGCGTGAACTGCGATTGGTCCGGATCGAGTTCGATCACTTGCTCACCGTCATACAACGGGAGCGGCGGCATCTCCGCTGCCAACGAGGGATGGTATTTGGAGTTGTCGTTCGAATATGGAATCCCGAACCATTCATCGAAACCGTGGCGGCGCGGATGGAAGGCCAGGCGGGTCCCCAGATGCCACTTGCCCATCCCGGCCGTGGCATAGCCAAGCTCTTGGAACATCTCGGGTAGCAGCCATTCCTCGGCGGCGATCCCATCGGGACTGGTATGGTTGTAGGCACCTTGCATCCCCAAACGATTCGGATAACAACCGGTCAGCAGCGCGGCCCGCGATGCCGTGCAAACCGCTTGGGCCACGTAGAAGCGGGAGAAGCGGGTCCCTTCTGCCGCCAGCTGATCGAGGTGCGGGGTTCGAAAGCCGGTGGCGCCCTGCGTTCCGAGGTCGGCATAGCCCATATCGTCGGCCACGATCAGGATGACGTTAGGCCGAGGTGCAGCAGGGGCGGCCGCTAAGTCGAGTGGCGAGCGGAACAGGAGCAGGCCGAGCAGCATCAGGGAGCTCCCAACCCAACGGCAGATCAAGCGGCAGTTCATAAAACTTCGACGGTAGATGTAGGGGGGAAACGGAAGAGGATGGTAGCCCAAAGCTGGGGTGGAAGCTTGGTCGGGAGGGACGAGCGGCGAAAGGCCTTGGCGGCGAGCTCAGGGCGCATTCGACAGGTTGCCGCAGCAACTTGCCGGCCGCTATCGATCCCCTCCATCGGGCTGGCTTCCAGTCCCGCACGGACCGGTGGAGAGTATAACCCAGTCTTCGCCGGCAGCGGTGGGGAAAGTGGCGATTCGGCCATTACCACGGGTACGCGTTGCCTCACCATCATCCTCGGGCCCGTTGGGGCAGCGGGACTCGATTCCGGCCGCAAGTCCCTGTGGCTCTCCAGGGAAAGCGGGAGGGGAGGTTTGCCTTAAGCTCCGAAGGATGCGGTTAAATTTTAGGTCCACGGCTATTCTATCGATGGCTGGCATCGAGTACGCTCCTGGCGGGGGCAATGGCTCGGTCGTTGCTTCAGTTAGGCCCTGCTGCCGTTCCTTCGATCACCCTCTATTCCCTATTCCTATCATCCCATGCGTCTGACCATCCAGTGGTTGTGTTCCTTGCTCGTGGCGGGCGTTTCTTCCGGGTTCCTTCGCGGGGCCGATCGCCCGAATATTCTGCTGATCTTGCCCGATCAGATGCGAGCCTCGGCCATGGGGTGCATGGGAAACACGCAAGTCCAGACACCGCACATCGATCGACTGGCGAGCGAGGGGATTCTTTTTCGTAAGACCTATGCCAATGTACCGGTCTGCTGTCCAGCCCGGGCGATCCTGATGACTGGCACCTACCCGCATGTGAACGGGATGATCGCCAACGACTTGCGGCTGCGCGAAGAACAGGTGACGATCGCTGAATTGCTTCAGCAGCATGGTTACCGCACCGGCTTCATCGGGAAGTGGCATCTTGATGGTGGCCCTCGCGACCCGGGGTATGTGCCGCCGGGTCCAAGGCGACAGGGGTTTGAATTTTGGGCCGCTTACGAATGCCATCACAAGCATTTTCAACCGACCTATTTTCGCGATACTCCCGAGATGATCACCAAGGATCAATTCGAACCGGAAGCTTCCTGCGATTTTGCAATCGAGTTCCTCGAGTCGCAGCCCAAGGATCGACCCTTCTTCCTCACGCTGCAGCTGGGGCCGCCTCATGATCCGTATGGAGCGCCGGAAGCTTACATGAACAAGTATCCGCCGGAACGCATTCGACCACCCGAGAATTGGCGGCCGGGGAGCGAGACCCGTCCCGCTGCCGCTCGTCCACAGAACAAGGCGTTGATGAATCGGAACGTCGCCCCGGGAGGCTTGGAGGAGATTGCAGCCTACTACGCTGCCATCACCGCGGTCGATGACCAGGTAGGACGCCTGCTGCAAAAGCTTCACGAGCTCGGCTTGGATAGCAACACCTTGATCCTTTTCACCTCCGACCACGGCGACATGTTGGGGTCCCATGGGATGCGGCGGAAACGCAAGCCGCATGACGAATCGGCGCGGGTGCCGGGCATCCTCCGCTGGCCGGCCAAGATTCCGCGGGGGCAGGTAGTCGATACCTTGCTCAGCCACGTGGATATGCCGCCGACGCTGCTGGGACTGGCCGGTATCACCATTCCGGCTCAGATGCAGGGGGCGAATCTGGCGCCGGTCGCACTGGGGCAAACCAGGCTCGGTCCCGAGGCGGTGCTGTTGCAGATTTTCGTCCCCTTCCATCCGGACCAGATCAGCCAAGGATGGCGCGGCCTGATCACGGCCAACCATACCTACGCCCGCTATCGGGATGAAGCCTGGGTTTTATTCGATGATCAAGCCGACCCTGACCAAATGCATAATCTTGTCGCCGATCCCGCCAGCGCAGCCTTGCAGCGAGAGTTGGATGCAAAGCTGACGCGGTGGATGCAGGAGAAGGGGGATGCCTGGCATTTCAATGCCGATGATTTAGTGGAAGAGGCCGGCCGTCTTTATACCCACGCTACCTTTTACAGTATCGAGGAATACCGCGCTTGGTTGCGAGAGCATCCCGACAAGGCGATTCCCTAAGGCAAGGCGTTTACCCGTCGGCGGAGGCGGATGACTCGGTCACCTTCCGCGGTTTCTCGGGCTGTTGGCGGGGTCGCCGCTCCCATCGCCATGCTGGGCGCTCCGATAGCCAACGGGGGTCGTCCCGCATTGTTGACGGAAGGCGCGGCAGAGGTTGTGGGACGTCAGGAAGCCGGTTTGCCGCGCGATGGCGTGGATCTTGGCATCGGTAGTCGCCAGCAGTTTTTTGGCCCGTTCCAAACGCACTCGCCGCAACTCCTCCATCGGGGCCCGCACATAATGTTCGCGAAAAGCCTTCTCCAGACCGCTGCGCGACATGCTGACCAGCCGTGTCAGGTCCTTCATCTGGATCGGTTGCTCGGCGTGATCGTGGAGGTAACGCAGGGTTGCCATAACGGCGGGATGAGCCACGGCCAGGCTGTCGGTGCTGCGACGATGCACGATCCCACGCGGCGGGATGTAGGTCGGTTCCAGTGAAGGTGGATGGCCATCCATCCAGCGATCCAGCATGGCGGCCCCCTCGTATCCCACCAGTTCCAGGTTGGGGTCGATGCTCGAGAGCGGCACCTGCAAACACTCGCAAATCAATTCGTTGTTATCGACCCCCAGGACAGCGACCTGGTCGGGCACCATCAAGCCGCTGGCCAGGCAAGCCTCGATCGTTTCTACCGCCTCCATGTCGCGGACGGCGAAGACCGCCAGCGGTTTGGGTAAGTGTTCCAAGCGATGCATCAGCCACCGATGCCGCTGCGCGCGGGTATCCACCTTGTCGCCGCGCTCAGAGGGCCACGATAAAACATCACAGGCATAACCGGCGGCTTGCAGCGAAAGTTTGAAGGTGTCGCGGCGTTTGCGGCTGACCCCCAGGTCCCAACGCTGGACCACCGCAAAGTGGCGATAGCCTTGATCGAGAAAGCTGGTCGCCGCCAGCCTGCCGATGGCGACGTTGTCCATCGTCACTCGCGGCAGTCGGATGTTGGGCCGACTCTCGGTCAAGTCGACGACGGGCACCTTCAAGCGTCGTAGGCGATGCCATAGGTCTTGCTGAGCCCCCAATAAAGTGATAGCGCCGTCTCCTTGCCAATGGGCTGGGATCGGATCATCGAAATCCGCCGTCATATGCCAGTGATGGTCTCGGGCATAGCGGGCGACACCGCGGTGGATCTCCGGATAATACCACCCCAACGTCAACAGCACGTTGCGGTTGAGGCGAGGCGGACAGGCTGCGGTTGGGCGAGGGAGTTTTTTCATGAGACGCACGGTTTCCTCGGGGATACCAACCTCGGCTTCATGGAGTTTAACCCAGGATCCATGGAGTAGCGAGAAAGGCCAGTTGTTTATTCACGATGAACATTTCCGCCACTGGATCCAGGGTTAGAATGGGGGGCGTCGTTAGGGTAGCGGTGATAGCTCGGCGCTGCTATCCGCCTTGGCCCGACCGATCGAGGCGGTGGGCGGATGATCGATACCGATCCCATCCACAGCTTCCGTCTGCGTCGTTCCTTTTTCCCGACTTGGAGCGTCTCCCGCCGTGTCCCCACCTGTTGCCCTCCTCTCGTTGCGAACCGCTCCACCGCACCCTTCGGGGCGGAGGCACTCCTTGCTTGGATGGAGCCGATATTGTTGCTGGCTCTTGGTTAGCTTGCTGCTTACGCCATCGGTTGCGGTCAGCGCGGAGGCGACCAAGCTCAACGTCATTCTTTTCTTGATCGACGATTTAGGTTGGCGCGACACTGGCTGTTATGGGAGCAGTTACTATCGAACTCCGCATATCGATCGTCTGGCACGCGATGGAGTCCGTTTTACCCAAGCGTATTCGGCCTGCGCGGTCTGTTCGCCGACGCGAGCCGCGATCATGACCGGCAAATATCCGGCTCGGCTGTTGCTTACCGATTGGCTTCCTTCGGGGCGTTGGGACCCGCAGGCCCGGTTGGTCGAGGGGCGGTTTTTGCGAGGCTTGCCGCTGGAAGAACGGACGTTAGCTGAAGCCCTTCAGGAGGCGGGCTACATCACCGCCAATATCGGGAAGTGGCATTTGGGGAGCGAGCCCTTCAGTTTGCCGGAGCATCATGGTTTCGATATCAATGTGGCGGGAAACGCGCATGGCGCGCCCGGACAGTACTTTTTTCCCTATGCTGGCGACTGGTCGATTCCGACCACCGGCAAGAAGGCTCGTTGGCAGGTGTTGCCGGATGGTAAGCCGGGTGAGTACCTCACCGACCGTTTGACCGACGAAGCCTTAAGGTTCCTCGAAGACCACCAACGCCAGCCCTTCTTTCTTTACTTCCCGCATTACGGGGTACATACGCCGCTGCAGGCCAAGGCTGAAATGATCGCCAAGTACGAGGCGGTGGCCGAGGGAGAACGCCAAGGGGAACCGGCGTATGCGGCCATGGTCGAAAGCGTCGATGAAAGTGTCGGCCGGGTCTTAGCCAAGCTGCAGGAGTTGGATTTGGCAGACTCGACGGTGGTGATCTTCACTTCGGACAACGGCGGCTTTTACAATGCTACCAGCAATGCACCGCTTCGAGCCAACAAGGGGGCCTACTACGAGGGAGGCATTCGCGTTCCCTTACTGGTGAAGTGGCCGCGGTTGGCCGAGCCGGGGCGGGTGGTGGAGACACCGGTGATCAGCACCGACCTTTATCCTACCTGCTTGACGGCGGCCGGTTTACCGTTGCGGCCGCAGCAGCATCTCGATGGGGTTGACCTCAGTCCCTTGTTGCATGGGGCCGGCGGCATCGCTGACCGGGCTCTCTTCTGGCATTACCCGCATTACAACGAGCATCCTTCGAGTGTTCCGTCGAGTGTCATTCGCCGCGGGCCGTGGAAGCTGATCGAAAGCTTCGATCCGGCGGCGGTGGAACTGTACCATTTGGAGGAGGATCTCGGGGAGTCCCGCGATCTGGCGTCTCAGTATTCGGAGCGAGTGAGCGAACTGCAGCGCGAGTTGGCTGCTTGGCGTGAGGCTGTCGATGCCGAGATGATGAGGCCGAATCCTGACTACGATCCGGCCAAGGCCGAGTCGGCCAAGAAGAAAAAGAAGAAGAAAGCCGGTAAGGCTGGTTCTTCCTAGGGTTAGCCAATCCTGCTCCCGCCCCGTCGATTTATTTTTCTATTG
>JBILTQ010000044.1:0-22015 GCA_044371435.1 Pirellulaceae bacterium
ATACTCGTCACCCCCCAAGCCAGCGGTACCGACGAGTCCTCGGCGAAGATCGGTTTTCGCCTCTGCCGCAGTATGCCGATGGATGAGACCACACCGGTGAGCCCGACTACCTGGAACCCGCCTGGTTCTCGATCAGGTACTGCGACAGTTGCTGCCGCAAGCCGTCGGGGATCGGGATCGATGCCATCGGCCGGCTCGAATCCAGACGACAACAGACGCTGACCAACTTGCCGGAAGACACCGGACCATGCGCGCCGATGATCGCGAAGTGATAGGTGACGCTGGTCGTCCCCAGACGCCCCACCTGCAACTGCACCTGCAACTCATCTTCGAAGCGTGCCACCCCTTGAAAATCGCACTCGACCCGTACTCGGGGCCAACTGATCGTCTCGCCTTGCTCTCCCTGGCCCAAGGCCAGTACCGAGGTACCGAGACTGCGCAGGAATGCGTGCTCGGCTTGTTCCGCATATTGGAGGAGGGAGGAGAAGTGAGCAATTCCCGCCACGTCCGTTTCGCAGAACTCCACGCGGCGCTGGTGATAAAAGATCTTGCTCATGGCACCGCCAGGCAACCCAGTGAGATTTCGTTCCGCCCCAGCCGTTCGAACAAAATTCAACCCCGCCCAGCCAGCCTCATGGAATCTTTAGAGGACGGCACCCTCGACCCCGCGAGTGGCACGCTGACGATTGGCAACGGAAGACTGCCCTAGGCTTACTCGCCGACGTAGGGGATCAAGGCCATGAACCGCGCCCGCTTGACGGCACTGGTGATCGCGTGCTGACTGACTGCACCGCAACCATTCTTGCGGCGACCGACGATCCGGCCGTGACGATTGACCAACTTGGTCAACAGGTCGACATCCTTGTAGTCGACATACATCGGGCGTGGACGCTTGCCATCGACGTACAACGGATCTTTCTTCTTGACTTTGGTCCGAGTACGGGTGCGTTTCCGTGGAGTTCGCTTAGAATTCGGCGGACGGCGGGCGATGGACATGCGACTGGTTGGAATCTAGAGATGAACGAAAAAACATCGAACGCTTCGATTGCAGGGTGGTCCATGGTAGCCCGGCTGGGCGAGTTGTACAAGAGGAAACGCGGTTATCGACACCCTCCCGCGGACGGTTCACCTTCTATGGATCCCAGGGTCAAAAGCATGTTGCCAGGAAAAAAACTCCGTGTCGGGGCGGTATCCTACCTGAATTCCAAACCACTGATCGAATGTTTACCGGCGAGCCTCCCGCCGCATAGCCACCTGTCGCTCGACCTTCCTAGCCGCTTGGCGGACCAATTGGCCGGCGACCAGATCGACGTCGGGTTGATCCCGGTCATCGAGTATTTCCGGCACCAAACCCCGGCGTCGGCGGCCCACGGCGAGTCTCTCCCCACCTCAGGTGAGACGTACCGGATGGTTTCTGATGCGTGCATCGCCTGTCGCGGGCCGGTCCGCAGCGTCCGTATTTTTTTTAGGGTCCCGCCGGCTCGGGTCGGTAGCCTGGCGGTCGATGAAGGTTCGCGAACCAGCATCGCCTTGGGCCGCGTTCTGCTTCACGATCGCTTCGGCTTGACCCCGGAGCTGGTCGAACTCCCCATCGGTCAGGATCCTCACCAAACGGCAGCCGATGCCGTCTTGGTCATCGGCGATCGAGCCATGAAGCCGGAAATTTATACCGGCTTCGTGGAGAATTGGGATCTTGGCGAGGAGTGGTTCCGCCAAACCCAGCTTCCCTTCGTCTTCGCCATGTGGGTTGGACGAGCCAGTGTCACCGACCCGCATTTGGCCAGTCGACTCGAAATGGCCCGTCAACAAGGTTTGCTCAGGATCCCCGATATTTGCCAGCGTGAGGCCGTCCGCTATCAGTTATCTTACGCCGATTGCCATGACTACCTCACGCGCAATTTGCAGTTTACCCTGACCCCTGAGGCTCACCGAGGTTTGTCACTGTTTCAAAGCAAAGCGATCCAACTGGGTCTGATCCATCCCCAATCTCGATTAGAGTGGGTCCGATCCACAGTTCCAACGCAACCCCCTGTACCCTGGTTTGGCGGCGACCTCTATGACCATCCAAAGCATTCTCGATAAAGCTGTCGCCGGCGAGCGACTTTCCTCCGAAGAAGGTTTGCAATTGCTCCACAGCCATGATCTGGCTGCCCTAGGGGTGGCAGCCGACCAGGTTTCGCGGCGGATGCATCCTGAGTCTTTCCGCACGTACAACATCGATCGCAACGTCAACTACACCAACATTTGCACCGCCGTCTGCGACTTCTGCGCTTTCTATCGCTCGCCCGGACACGCCGAAGGTTATGTGCTCTCTGAGGAAGAGTTGCATGCGAAAATCGAGGAAACCCTGGAGTTGGGAGGCAACCAAATCCTGCTTCAAGGCGGCCTGCACCCGAAGTTCAAGCTGGCTTGGTACGAAGCGATGCTGAGCAACATCAAAGCTCGCTTTCCCGAACTCAACATCCATGGCTTCAGTCCACCCGAAATCTACCATTTCACCAAAGTCAACAAACTCCCACTACCCGAAGTGCTTACCCGGTTGCGGCAGGCGGGATTAGGAAGCCTTCCAGGGGGCGGGGCAGAGATCCTGGTGGATCGGGTCCGCAAGGCATTGACGCGAGGGAAAGTCCTTTCCGACGACTGGCTGGAGGTGATGAGGGTATGGCATGAACTGGGAGGCAAGAGTTCGGCCACGATGATGTTTGGCCATGTGGAGACTCATGCCGAGCGTATCGAACACCTGTGTCGCCTGCGCGAACTCCAAGATCAGACCGGCGGCTTCACCGCGTTCATTTGCTGGACCTTTCAGCCAGAGCATACCCAGTTATCCCATCTCGCCCCGGCCGGCTCCTTCGAATACCTGAAAACCCAGGCTGTCGCTCGCCTGTTCCTCGACAACATCCCGAATATTCAGAGCAGTTGGGTGACGCAGGGCTTAAAGATCGGGCAACTCGCCCTGCTCTTTGGTGCCAACGACATGGGATCGCTGATGATCGAAGAGAACGTCGTCGCCGAAGCCGGGACAGTGCATTTTCTGACCCTTGATCAAATGCGGTCTTCGATTGAGGAACTCGGCTACACCCCCCGTCAACGCGATGTCTTCTACCAGCTGGTCGACCCGGCTTTGGAGAGCAAGGCCATCATCGCCAACCGTCAACGAGCGCAACCGGGCAGCAAGGATGGCGAAGTGTATGCGATCAGCAAGGCCTAGTCGGGACATTTAAGGCATTGGGGATAGCTGGATAGCCCCCTCGCGATCCGGGGTGTAAAGCCAGCGGGCTCTCGCCTTCCCGCCCCGGTTCTCAACCCGCCATCCCCGCGCGATTCGCGATCTTTGGCAAGCTACAGGCGCGTCGTTTCGTCATCTCAGGCTGCTCTCCACTATCCAGCCGGTCCGATGCCCTCCTCGAATTTTTTGCCCGCCAGCCTTCGGCAGCCATACAATCGATTCACCCCTCACCATCGCACCACGGACTTTGGGTTTCTCGAGTGAAATCTGAAAATGGACTGAAGTTTGATTGACGAATGGTGGCCGGATGCCATCAAACTATGGATGAATTGTTTCGCGACCGGGCAAGCGGCAGGATCGCGGCGTAGGTTTCCCAATCCACCAGGATGATCTGTGATGACGCTGAGCACCAGGCAACCCACCGCGTTGCGACGATCGCTCTCCCGAGCGATGATCGCTGTGGCGGTTGTGACCATGATCTCGACAAGCTTGCCGATGGTGATCGCCGGTCAGCCCATCTATCCGGCGGGAACGTACGCCTGGCCTGGATCGGCGAATGCTTTTAGTGGCTATCCCAACACCAGTTACAGCCCGGTCATTCCCCTCAGCCTACCGCAAACCAACCTCGGATTCCTTCCCACCGGCGGTTACAGCAGCCAGTACTATCGGGTCCCGACCACTTACTATCGTCCGGTCACCACCTTCGATCCCGCCTTGGGCACGACGGTTACCAGCCTGATGCCGTGCACCTCCTACCAGTACCAGGCGCAACGTGTGCCAGTCCTGACGCCAGCCTGGCAGAACTACCCCTACGGCAATTATGCCTCGACCTTGCCGCAAAACCGCTGGCCGTCGATCGGTACTGCTCCGGTGGCGACTCCAACCGTCGGCAGCGCAACGGGGCAATCTTCGATGTCGATCGCCAGTGGTTTTGGGACGTATGGGAGTGCTCCGGTGGTCCAGCCCCAGACGGCCGGCTTCCCTGCTGCCCCCGGGTTGCCCCCCTTCAGTAACTACCCATCCAACTATCCGCTGACGAGCCTCCCGCCCGGGGTGGTGGGAACGCCGTCGGGGACGATCGTCACCGGTTCTGCGCCGAGCGTGGCTGGCTACGGCAGCTTCACCGCTCCCGGTGTCCCTCCCATCATCACCACCGTGCTCGGTACCAGCCAGGTGGTCCCGGCTGCGGATTGGAACGCAAGCTCGTCCCTCACCCCCAATCCCGCGATCAGCTCGACCTTGCCGCCCGCGACCTGGGCCCCAATGCCCGGTTCCATCGGAATGTCAGCGATCCCTCCTGCCATTTCACCAACCCCCAGCGTTCCGATCTCCCCTTCGCCAACCCTTAGCTATCCTTCCACCCCCCGCACGGTGACCGCCCCCGTGTTCCCCTCCATCCTGCCTTCCACCCCCTCCACGAGCATCCCTTCCAGCAATTTCCCCTCCGCGGTCATGCCGGCTCCCGGCCTGCCGACGCCCGCCAGTCCCACCGCACCCACTGGCGGCAGTAGCGTTTTCGATCGGGAGGCGACGGTCACCCCCAGCCTCAAGCCGGTCGAGCCTCCCCCTTTGTCGACGGTGACCGAGGAGCCGCGTTTCCAACTCCGAGCTATCGAGCGATCCACGCCGTCCTCCCCTCTGATCGAGCCCCCGCCGGTCAGCCCATCCCCCTGGTCGCGAAATCCCTCCACGCTCGATCCTGCCGCCAAGCCGACCGAAACCGGCCGCCCCGAGGGATCGCCGCAGGATGCACGAGACGATTTCGAACTGGAGCTCAACACGGAGTCGCTGCGTCCGATCCCCGCGCCGAAGGATTTTGATGCGGCACCGGAGTGGAAGCCACCCTTGCTCCAGGCACGCGACCAAACCGCTTCGCTTCCTCCCCCCCTTCTCACTCCGCGCTGTTGCTGACCGACCGACTTGGCTCTACCCCAGCCCCCCGAGCCTCACCCTGTGGCGGCCGCGGCGTGACGCGTCTGCCTTGGGCGAAGCGGCTAGACAACTCCCCGATCGGACCTCTTTCGTTCTTGCCTTCCGCTGCGTTAGAAGCGTGTCAAGCCTAGGCTTCCGCACCGGGTTGCGGCCTCCTTGGCAGCTTCAGCTTTTCGCCAAATTTTCTCTCCCTTCGACCGATTGGGGCGAAAGGTCTGCTTGAAACGCTTGTATCTCTCCATCCTTCGATTCTTTCTAAAGTAAAGACCCCGATTGAAACGAAACTAAGTCCTGGACAGCTTGGTATGTCTCTGACAGCGACCGCAGTGATTGCGAAGCTCTTGGAGTCGTCCGTCGGCTGGCCAGTGTTTGGGGGGAATTGATTCGTAGCGTCTGGCATCATGTCCAGACTCTACCCATCGTGCCATTATGCCGGCTGCGGTCGGCATGGTTGCGCGGATTGGGTTCCTCTTGAATACCTGGCCACTCGGTCGGAAGGTACCTCGGCTCGCCATCTACGCTTGTGTGATCGACAGCCGTCTTTGGGGTGCGGTACGGTCACGCGATGGGGTAGCTGGAAGAAGTCATGCTGAGCCTGCATCGAGGCTTTGAAAGGATTCGCAGTCCCGATGCAATTAGTCCAACCCAGTGATTGCCCTGACCCAGAAGTTGTTCGGTCTCGGCCGAGTGGAGTTTTCCCAGTCGCGACACGGATGTCGGTAGACTGGGACTTAACACGGCCATGATTGGCAAGGGATTGCCGATTGGCTGAACAACTTGAAGGGGCCCGTTGTGCCGAAATGATGGATCAAGCGTCCAGCATCTCGCATCCCTAGTAAACGAAGGTAACGGAGAAATCGAATATGAAGGTGTTCACCACAGGACAGGTCGCGAAGATCTGTAAGGTGGCCCCGCGAACTGTTAGTAAATGGTTCGACTCCGGCCGTCTCAAGGGGTACCGCATCCCAGGTTCACAAGACCGACGCATTCCCCGTGAGTATCTGATCAAATTCCTCAAAGAGCATGGTATGCCTTTGGGAGATTTGGAAGATGAGGCCATGGCCAAGGTCCTGATCGTTGCTCAAGATCAGGTTCTTATCGAAAACTTGAAGCGGGAACTTCCGCTCGAGAGGAGCTTTAAAGTCTCGGTTGCAGCCAGTGGTTTTGAAGCCGGTATTCAGGCTGAAAGCTTCCACCCGGACTGCATGATCGTTGACTTCTCGATCGGTAAGCTGGAAGCCTTGCAGATTTGCCAAAATCTTCGCAAGAATCCAGACTTTGCCGAGATCACGTTGATCGCCTTGCTACCCGACGATGGCAATACGATGAGCTTCGATCGATCGAGCATCAATGAGACTTTCAAGAAGCCGTTCGATGCACGCCTGCTAGCAGAGCGTTTGCGAACGTTGATCGGTGCCAAGAAGGAACTGGTCTAGAACCAATCCCTCGCAGCAGCGGTCCGGCTAAAAACCCTCGGCGACTACCCGTCGCCGACGGGTTTTTTCTTTTGGCCCGGACGAAGCCGCCAGGAACCTCCCGCGGTCGAATCCCACCCGTTGGCGATTCCCCCGCGCCCGACCGCCCTGGACTGCCTACCCAGTTCGGCAGCCAGTTCGGCGTCTCTCCCTGCATCCCCCAGGTCACCGCGCCACCACAGCGGACCGTACTATCCTCGGTACCGACGATCCTCGCCGGACCCAGCTTCGCCTTTTGGATGGCTACCCTCCCGGTTAAGATTAGTCTCGGTTTACGGTTGACCGAACATGTTTGGAGCCCAACCAGCGATGACTTCCCCTGCATTTTCCCACCTGGATGCCGATGGCCGAGCCCAGATGGTCGATGTCGCTGGGAAAGCCATCACGGACCGCGTCGCGATCGCCAAAAGTCGCCTGAGGATGCAGGCAGCCACCGGCGAAGCCATCCGCCGCTCCGAGGTGGCGAAGGGGGATGTCCTCAGCGTAGCACGGATTGCAGGAATTCAGGCAGCCAAGCAAACCTCGCAACTGATTCCGCTCTGCCATCTGTTGCCGCTGGATCAGGTTACCCTGCGTTCCGAATGGCTGGCACCCGACGAGTTGGAGTGGACGGCTGAAGTGCGGTGCACCGGGAAAACCGGGGTGGAGATGGAGGCTTTGGTGGCCGCCAGCGTTGCCGCTTTGACGGTTTACGACATGGCCAAGGCTCTCGATCGCTCGATGCACGTCACCCATGTCGGGCTGTGGCACAAGTCAGGGGGCGCGAGCGGTCGGTATGCGAGAAATGAAACCCTGCACACTTCGGAAAGTCGAGACGATGATTGAAACACAGCTTTTGGCGCGACCGGGATCCGAAATCGCTCCTGTCGAAATCGAAGGTTGGAAGCACTCGACTCGGCCCATGCCCACCTCGCCCGATATCGATTACCGACGCGAATTGGCTTGCGTTTCCGAGCAACTTAAAGAGCCGCTGGCCGCTTGCGAGCGACTGCTGCTCGAGCAACTGCAGTCTTCGGACGAGCGATTGCAGGCGATGCTCGGCCATGTCTCCACTCTCGGCGGGAAACGGCTGAGACCGATCCTTCTCCTGCTGGCTGCCAGATCGCGGGGGGCGGTGACTTCCGAAGCGATCCGTTTGGCGACAGCGGTCGAATTGGTACATGCGGCTACGCTTGTCCACGACGATATTCTCGACGAGGCCGACTGTCGCCGCCATCGCCCAACCCTCCACCGACTCTTCTCCCCCCAAGCCAGCTTATTGGTGGGGGATTGGCTGTTCACCCAGGCTTATTTTCTGTGCAACCAGTCGAGCTCGACGCTTCCTGGTCGGTGGTTAGCGGAAGCGGCCAAGGACGTTTGTGAAGGGGAGATTCGTCAATCGCTGACAGCCGGTACCTTCGGGCAATCGGTCAGCGATTACCTGGAAATGCTCGGGCTGAAGACCGGCAGCCTGTGCGCGGTAAGTTGTCGTTTAGGAGCTTGGTCTGCCGGTGGAGACGATCGTCGCGTTCAACTGTTCCATGAATTTGGCTGGACTCTCGGACAAGCCTTTCAGGTACACGATGATTACCTCGATTTCTGGGGAGATGCCCAGAAGATGGGTAAGCCGGTGGGCCGTGACCTCGCGATGGGGAAACCCACCCTGCCGGTGCTTCGTTTCCTCGAAGTAGCGACGCCTGCTGATCGGCAACGACTGCAGCGCGCCGTCCAAGCCGAGGACACCCTGACGCTCGAGGAATGCTTGGCACTCTTTGCCGAATACGACATCGAGTCCTTCACCCGCGACATGGCCATTCGCCTGGTTCGCCAAGCCGATGTTTGCCTCGAACAAGTCGCCGAAGCTGAGCGGTTGGGGGACAGCCATCCCTTCGAGGCCCTTCGCCGTTTGGCCATGGCTGCGGTTCTCCGAAGCGCCTAAGGTCCCCTAGCCCTACCCGACAAGAGCCCCTCCGATCCAGCCATCTCGCTCGTAACTGGCGGTGGCTAAGCGGCGCAGCCAGCGGGCAATTGGTACCCGTAGGTCGGAGGAAACGATGAGGGTAATGCTGCGGTTCAGGCGGGAGCTGCGGTTCAGGCAGGATAGGAGGGCAGCTTTCAGCTGCGGCGAGCATCGGCGGAGTTTGAACTGGCGATCTTTGACTACCGGCCGCTGACGAAACCGCGAAAATGGTTTTGGTAACTCGTGGCAGAGCGACCCCGCTTGGGTTACATTAGCTCCCTTCGAATGCCCCTCGTCGGCTGAGATTCCCTCTTCCTCTCCCCTTCCAATAGTCGAGTCCTTTCATGGCGCAGAATGAAGCTCCCGCATCGGCCAATGCACACCGTCTCCTCTGGGCCGGGTTTATGGCTATCCTAGCCGCCGGTGTCGGTTTTGCCATCCGCGGCGGCATCCTCGGTCAATGGGCGGAGAAGTATGGTTTCACGATGAGCGAGTTAGGCCAGATCACCGGTGGTGGTTTGGTTGGGTTTGGGGTAATCATCCTCATCAGTTCGCTGATCGCCGATGCTGTAGGTTACGGTCGACTGATGTGGATCGCCTTCATCACCCATTTGATTTCGGCGGTCCTGACCCTGGCCGCCGATTGGGCCTACGCCTCGAGCGGCAAGGAAGGGGCTTATCAGTGCTTGTACTGGGGAATGTTTCTCTTTGCGGTGGGGAATGGGGTCTGTGAAGCTGTTGTCAATCCCTTGGTGGCTAGTCTCTTCCCGAAAAACAAGACCCACTACCTCAACATCTTGCATGCCGGCTGGCCGGGTGGCTTGATCCTCGGTGGTTTGGCGTCGTACCTGATGGGTGGCGATAACCCTGTCTCATGGCAGGTTCAGATCTCTTTGTTCTTGATCCCGGTCATCATCTATGGCTTGATGATCTTAGGCCAAAGGTTCCCCGCCTCGGAAGCCAAAGCTTCCGGTGTCAGCTTCACCACCATGCTCGGTTATCTCTTCCACCCGGTGATGTTGCTGTTGTTGATCATCCACGCGCTGGTGGGTTACGTCGAATTGGGAACCGATTCGTGGATCAGCAAAATCACCGGTTCCATCATGGAATCTCCACAGCGAGGTTTGCTGCTGTTCGTCTATACCTCGGGCCTGATGTTTGCCCTTCGCTTTTTCGCCGGTCCGATCGTCGAACGCATTTCGCCCTTGGGTTTGCTGGCCGCCAGCGCCGCCTTGGGATTCGTCGGTTTGCAATTGTTGGGCTCCGCCACCACCGTCTTGATGTGTATTGTCGCCGCCACCATCTATGCCTTTGGCAAGACCTTTCTCTGGCCGACCATGCTGGCTGTTGTTTCCGAGCGATTCCCGCAAGGAGGGGCCGTCACTATCGGCGCCATGGGGGCGGTTGGGATGCTGTCGGCAGGACTGCTGGGTGGCCCTGGGATCGGTTTCAAGCAAGACCACTACGCCTCGGAGAAATTGGCAGAGACTTCCAAGGAGACCTACGATCGTTACAAGTCTGAGAACGAAAACAGTTTCCTCTGGTTCAAGACCACCGGTCTCAATGGGGCGAAGGTCGCTGTCCTCGGTGACTCCGGCAAGGAACTCGATCGAGTCGGCCAGTTGTTAGCCAAGGAAAAAATCGAGGATAAAAACCATCAGTCATTATCCGACTGGTGGCACAACCAAGCCCAGGCCCATGCCGACCAGGACAAAAAACCGGTAGACGAGGCTGGGTTGTTCGGCGGACGAATGGCCTTGAAACTCACCTCGTATATCCCGCTGACGATGCTCTTCCTGTATCTCGGCTTGCTCTTGTACTTCTCGGTCACCGGTGGTTACAAGCAAATCCATCTCGATCAGTCGGCGACCTCGTTTTAATCGCAACCAACGTTGCCTCATGCCAAGCCTATGAAGTCCAAACGCGTGCTCTTCCTGGTAGGTGACTTTGTCGAAGACTATGAAGTCATGGTCCCCTGGCAGATGCTGTTGATGCTTGGGCATGCCTGCACGGCTGTCTGCCCGGGGAAGCATGCGGATGATTTCGTAGTCACGGCCATCCATGATTTTGAAGGGCAGCAAACATACAGTGAAAAGCCTGGTCATCGTTTCCGGCTAAATGGAGATTTCGCCGCGATCCAAGCGGCCGACTTCGATGCCCTGGTTATTCCTGGCGGTCGTGCCCCGGAGTACTTGCGGCTGGACGACCGCGTGCTCACTTTGGTGCGTCACTTCATGGAGAGCGACAAACCGGTTGCTGCCATTTGTCACGGCCCTCAGATCCTGGCGGCTGCTGGCGTCTTGAAAGGCAGGGCGTGCAGCGCCTATCCCGCGTGCCGGTTCGAGGTCGATTTGGCGGGTGGCCAGTATGTTCCGCCTGCCGCGGGGATGGATTCGGCCCATGTCGATCGCAACTTGGTCACCGCCCCGGCTTGGCCGGCGCATCCCGCTTGGATGCGAGCCTTTGTCGCCCTGCTCGGTTGAAGCCTCCTCCTCCGGGGCGCAGGGAATATCGGCGGGGCTGACGTTGGGGTGTCCCGAGTGAAGACCAATCTTGCTTTGGGGTATTTGCAACGACTGCCAATGGCTGGCCATCGATCTCCAGGGAGCGACCGCCGGTAGCTGGAAGTTGTCACCACGAATGAGCCTCCGAGACTTATCCGGGTAGCGGAAGATCGCTCGTTCCGTTCGACTTGCCTCTGCGGCAGCGCTCACTACAGTACTTGACCTGGGCCCAGACTTTTTCCCATTTCTTACGCCAGACAAAGGTCCGTTGGCATCTGGGGCAGACCTTGCTCGGTAATGTTGCTTTCTTGTGAACCATACCCAATCTCTTCGACAGCCTGCGTTGCCCTCATCACGGCATCGACCGCCATCGCAGTATTGTTCTCCAATCGCCGCCATTGAACAGTGGATGCATTCCCGAGGGATGGCCCCCTTCGACTGGCAGCGCGAGGCATGGCAGGCCCACCTGGAGGGGAAGAGCGGCTTGATCATCGCTGCCACCGGAACCGGCAAGACCGAAGCCGCCTGGCTAGGTACCTTGGCTCGAGCCATAGCCGAACCCATCCCCACCGATGCTTGGACGCGTTCGTCCCGAAAAGCCGCCTCGCCACCATTGCAGGCGGTGTGGATCACGCCGCTGCGAGCCTTGGCCCAGGATACAACCCAGGCCTTGCTGGAATGTATTCAAGGTTTGGAGCTCCCTTGGAGCATCGAGCTGCGGACTGGCGATTCCTCCAGTGCTACGAAAGCTCGACAACGGACCGCCTTGCCCACCGCGCTGGTCATTACCCCGGAAAGCCTCAGCTTGCTCCTCTCGTATCCCGAATCTAGGCAACTCTTCCGCCACCTGCGATCGATCATTGTCGATGAATGGCATGAGTTGCTGGGCACCAAGCGGGGCGTGCAAACCGAACTCGCCATGGCTCGACTATCGGCCTTGGCCCCGGCAGCTCAGCGCTGGGCCCTTTCGGCAACCCTCGGCGACCCGGCAGCGGCGTTAGCGGCGCTATTGGGAAATATTCCCGTTTCGGCAAGCTGCATCGTTCACGGACAGGTTCCCAAGGCGTTGGAAATATCTACCTTGACCCCGCCGACGATCGATCGTTTTCCCTGGGCCGGCCACCTCGGACTGAAACTCCTGCCGGCGGTGGTCGCCAGGATCGAACAGGCGACCACCAGCTTGTTGTTCACCAATACGCGAAACCAAACCGAGCTTTGGTATCAAGCCCTGCTACAAGCTCGTCCCGACTGGGCTGGTCGGATCGCCATCCATCATGGTTCGCTCGACAGCCGACTGCGATCCTGGGTCGAACAAAGCGTGCAGTCGGGTCAACTGCTGGCGGTAGTCTGTACCAGCAGCCTCGACCTGGGCGTTGATTTCGCGCCGGTGGACCAGATCATCCAGATCGGTTCGCCCAAAGGGGTCAGCCGCTTGTTGCAGCGCGCCGGGCGAAGCGGTCACCGTCCAGGTGCCGTCAGCCGCGTCGTCTTTGTGGCGACGCATGCCCTCGAATTCCTGGAACTGGCAGCGGCCCAACAAGCGATCGCAGCCCAGACCCTTGAAGTTCGCCTGCCCTTGAAGAATTGCCTCGATTGCCTAGCGCAACACGCCGTCACCCTATCGCTGGCTGACGGCTATCAGCGTCAGGAATTCATCGACGAAGTCCGCTCCACCCATGCCTTCGGTGAGCTCACCGATAGCGAGTTCGACTGGATCCTCGACTTCGTCACCACTGGCGGCTGCCTCCATGCCTACCCTGATTTTCAACGGGTGATCGTTGAAAACCAACGCTACCATGTCAAGGACCCTCGCATCGCGAGGCGCCATCGGATGGCGATCGGTACCATCACCGGCGACTTGATGATGAAAGTCCGCTACCTCTCCGGCGGAAATATCGGGACGGTGGAGGAATCGTTTGCTGCCAGGCTCCAGGAAGGGGACCGCTTCCTGTTGGGTGGGCGTTTGCTGCAAGTGGTTTTCCTGCGGGACGGTGTGCTTTGGGTCCGCAAAGCCAAAGGGCAAGCTACGGCGGTGCCGCGATGGATGGGCGGTCGGATGCCGCTGTCGACTCAGTTGGCCAGCGGTGTCCGCCAGTTGCTGCACGCTGTCCGCCAAGGCCAGCCCTTGCCCGATCGACTACAGATGTTGTCCGATCTGCTTGAACTGCAAGAGCGATGGAGTCTGATTCCGGGTCACGGTGAACTCCTGGTGGAAACTTACCGAGCTCGCGATGGGCATTCGATCATGATCTATCCGTTCGAAGGGCGCAACGTGAGCGAGGGTTTGGCGGCTTTGCTGGCCTATCGATTCAGCCTGCGCCAGCAGATCAGCTTCTCGATTGCCGTCAATGACTATGGCTTCCTCCTGCATAGTCGCGATTCCATAGACCTGAACCCGGTCGACTTGCGCGAATTACTGGCTGCCGAAAACTTGTCCGTCGATATCCTGGCCAGCTTGAATGCGACAGAGATGGCCAAGCGTCGCTTCCGCGATATCGCGAGGATCGCCGGACTTGTCCATCAGGGCTTGCCGGGACAAACCAAAAACATGCGTCACCTTCAAGCCTCCAGCAGTATGGTCTTCGAGGCTTTGCGTGAATACGATCCTGGGAATCTGCTGTTGGCCCAGTCGCGTCGCGAAGTGCTGGAAGACCAACTCGAACAGCATCGTTTGGAGAGCGCCCTGCAAAGAATCGCTGCGAGCCAAATCGTCGTCCGTCGGCTGCCGTATCCCTCGCCATTCGCCTTCCCCTTGATCGTTGAACGGATGCGCGAACGCTTGAGTTCCGAAACCCTGGCCGATCGGGTGCAGAAGATGCAACAACGTTTCGAAAAAGCAGCCGCGATGGACGGCCAGGCTGAGCATGATGGAAGTTGAAGCCGCTGGCCAACGCTTGCGACTGCTGGCTCAAGGTGGTGTCTATTGGTGTGATACCAAAACACTCATGGTCGCCGACCTGCACCTGGGGAAAGAAGCTGCCTTTCAGCAAGCCGGACTAGCGATCCCTCATGGATCGACCCCACGTACCCTCCAAGCCTTGGAGGCCATGCTCCGGGCTTGCGAGGCTCGACGGGTCGTCATCCTCGGTGACCTGCTTCATCATCCGACCGGATTCACTCTACCGCTGCAAGCCGCCCTGATGGCCATGTTAAGGAATTTCACCTCGGTCGAATGGCTCTTGGTGCGAGGGAACCATGATCGTCGCATCGACAGCCTCCTCAACCAATTAGCTTTCAGTATTCTCGAGCCACCGACCAGCGAACCGCCGTTGGTCTGGCTGCATGATCCGGCCCAAGCAGATCCGAAGCAAGTCGACCAGTTGTTCCTGGCCGGCCACCTGCATCCCAATATCGCAGTGGAACTCGCCCCTCACGACCGACAACGCTTCCGCTGCTTTTGGTGGAAAGGGAATGTGCTGATCCTACCGGCCCTGGGGGTATTCACCGGCGCGCGGAGCATTCGGCGACAAACATCCGATCGCGTCATCGCTTGCGTCGACAACCAACTCATCGAAATCCCGCCACCGCCTTCACCGAGGAAACAGCGTTAGCCCGCGAGCTCGAAAAGTATCGGCGACCCGTGCCGCGAACATCCCGAGCCAACTCGGCGAGCGTTCTCGCGATCGCTACCCGAAAAAAACTCCCCGAACCCGCCCCGGCTCGCGGCACTCCCCCCGCCTTGCTCAGTCGACCGCTGGTCCCTGCTCGCTCGCCAGCATCCCGACCCCTAGCCCGCCGGCCCCAGTGGCTGCGCCCCCGCCGCCGCCACCACCACCGTTGCCACCGCCGCCACCACCATCGCCTTCGCCTTTGCCCCCCTTCCCTGGGCGGCCAGGACCGGAAGGTGGCAAAGCGATACGTTCCGGAATGGGCTCCAAACCCAACTGCGTCCGCAGGTCGCTTCGAAGCGCTTCGATCAAAGGTTGATAATCGACCGGCTCGCAACGTTTCAGGCTGGCGATACAACTGGCGGCCATTTCCACTTGGGGAAGCGAGCCGAAAAGGACAATCTCTGCTAGCGTTTCCTCGATCTGCGAAACCTGCTCTTTGGTAGCGGGAGAGAACGAGCCACCCAGGGAACGATAGGCTGCAATCAGCGGCTTAAGCCGTTCGGATTGCTGGCGATTCTCACGCTGCCAACGCCGCTGCACCCGCTGCAGGACAAAGACACGTACCGCTAGGAGGATCACGGCCACCAGCAGTGAAGCCATCAAGGTCAGAGGCAAGGGGCCGATATCGGAAGGTCGCATAGCAGGTTTCGCGGCGTTTGGGGACTCGATCGAATTCAATCAGCCATTCTCGAAAAGGTCTGCCGCTCGCGTTGGAAAACGCCGCAAGCTACCGTTGCCTCGAGATGGCGACGGCTCATTCTTGCCTCCATCGCCCCCCGCGTAAACTGGCTAGCGGCCGCCTGGTACCCCACCCCAACGGGCGTCGCCGCCGGCCCGGCCAAGAAATCGCCCGGCTGCTTGCCGAGGAGTCGCCGAAAGCCCCGCTCACCATCCCGCCATCCGTCAATCGTTAGGGGCGTTACCATCCATACAGCTTTTCCGCGAAACCAACGAGACTCGATGCGACGACTCCGACTTCGTGGCCTATGGTTGTGATGATCGCTTGTCGCCGTGACCAGCCCTCCTCATTTCTCTGGATTTGCTTGCTTTCTCATCACCATGTCAGCTGCCAAGACTCATCAAGACGCGTCGAAGCCTGCCGCTGAAGGACACACCGGAGCGGAACCCAAGAAAAAAGGGGGAGGCAAGCTCCTCATCGGAGCCTTCATCAGTGCTGTCATTATCGCGGAAACGGCGGTCTTCTTTTTCCTCGTCCCCTCCGGCGAGGAAGTCGCCGCGCTCGCTGAATCACGCCTGATCGAGGCGGCCGAGGCGAAAGGGCTGACGAAAGAAGACGAGGATCAAGAGGAATTCAAAATCGTCGAATTTGATTTGGGCTCCTACAGTGCTCCCTTCACCCCCAACGGTAGCGACCGGAATCATCGGGTCGAATTCCGCCTTTTCGGAACCCTCCACAAGAAAAACGAGGCACGTCTCCAGGAACTCTTCGAGGAACGTCAAGGCCGATTCCGGCACCGCTTGACCCTGGAGATCCGTAGCGCAACCCTCGAAGAACTCTATGAAAACCAACTGGGCTTGATTCAGCGTCGGATTTTGGCGACAAGTAACGAGTTGTTAGGTGAGGCAATCCTGTTAAGCGTGGGCTTCCACGATTACCAGGTGATGGAAGAGTAAAGAAGAACTCCCAACCGCGTGCATGAGCAAGGACGCTCGGATATGCCTGAGAATGCTGCTGATTCCACCGGAAAAGTCGATGGAGCGAGCAAGCCGCGAAGTTCGACCGAAGCCGAGCAGTTGCTGAAGCAGGCGGAGTCGGCCCTCGAGGATGTCGAGAACTCGCTGCGCGGTGCTAAAACCTATCCTTTCCGCCTCGAAGAGATCGTCGGGGAGGGTGGACCGCCTGAAAAGGTCTCGATGGATCTGCTGCGCGATGTCAATCTCGACATCAAGATCGAACTGGGCCGGACGCGGATGAATCTCGACGAAATTCTCCACCTTCGTCGCGGCTCGGTGGTGACCCTCGACAAGCTGGCTGGGGATCCCGTGGATATCTATGTCAACGGTCGGCTGGTCGCGCGCGGCGAGGTCCTGGTACTCAACGATAATTTTTGCGTCCGGGTCGCCGAACTGATAGGTAGCGAGCATGCTTCCAACAGTTAAGCCCACTTGCTATCGCGTTAGAGCTGGTAACCGCCTGATCCGTTACCTTGGTTGGTGGCTGGTATTGGTATGGTTATGCATGGGAGAGACGAGTACGCCAAGCTTGGCAAAGAGGGCTCGCGGAGACGAATGGTCGGGTGGACTGCGACAAGTCACCAGCGCTGCTCCGCAGCAGGAAGGTGCTCCAGCTCCCGCCGGTCCCTTCGCCGATCCCGCGATCTATCGCCCCGCTCCGCGAACAGCCGGTAGCCTCCCGCCTGACCTACCCGCGCCGGGGACCAACGGGCACGCAGCGGCAGCGTTCTCTCCACCGATACCGCGACCCGCGAACACACAGCTAGCCTCACCCGTTCAGGCCGCCAGCCATGTCGCGCCTGCTAGCCTCGACATTCCACTCAAGCCGACCGACGAGCGAAAGGGTGAACTCAAGAAGCCTGGCGGCAGCTGGTCATCTTCGCTCTCGATGATTGTTAGCCTGCTGATCGTGATCGGCTTGTTTCTGATGACGGCCCGGATGTTCCGTGGCCTAAGCCCTACGCCGCTGAAGCAACTTCCAACGGAAGTCGTTCAGGTCCTGGGCCGTACGCCGCTAGCGCCTCGACAACAGATGTATGTCTTACGGTTTGGGCGCAAGCTCGTGCTGATTAGCCAGCAACTGGGACAAACGACCACGCTGAGTGAAATCGAGGATCCGAAGGAAGTCGATCATCTGCTTGGCCTGTGCGAGCAGAACTCCCCTTCGAGTATCAGCAACTCCTTTCGCGATATCCTTCACGGCGTGATGGCAGGGCCAGCCAAAGAAACCGGCCAGGCTAAGTCGGACCGCCCGTCGGCTATCCGGCCATCGCGATTAGACTCTCTGGGTTGATTGGGGCAACAAGCGGCGTATGGATGCGCAGATTCTCGATAATGTCCGCCGCTTGCTGTTCAGGTTATGCTGCCTTGGCTTCTACCTGACAGCCACCACCACTTTTGCCCAGAACTTCGATAACGCTACCGACATCCGCGGGTCGAAGCTTTCGCCGGCTGCGAATCCGACGACTCCTCCCATCCTGCAATCGGCTGCCGAGGCTTTGTTTGGTGGCAACCGAGCCGAGGCTGGGCAAACTTCGCTCGCCGTGGGAGATGACTTGGCGGAAAAGGATGAAGGCAATCTCCTCTCCGGGCCTGCCCATTGGATCAGCCCCCAAGGCTTGAGCGGCTCGCTACAGATCCTGCTGCTCCTCACCGTTCTCAGCTTGGCCCCGGCCATCTTGCTGATGACCACCTGCTACATCCGGATTATCGTGGTGATGGGTTTGCTGCGGCAAGCTTTGGGCACGGCCCAGCTTCCTCCCAGCCAAGTCGTCACCTCCATCGCCTTATTCATCACCTTGTTCGTCATGGCCCCGGTATGGAACCGCGTCTATCAGGACTCGATCCAGCCTTATACCAGCCCCAACAGCACGATGTCGATGGAAGAGGCCTGGAACAACGGGGTCGAACCGGTCCGACAATTCATGTCCCGTCAAATCGCCATGGCGGAAAACTATGACGATGTCAACCTATTCTTTCGCCATCACTCGCCTGGTAGCCCTCTCCCCAAAAATTTTTCCGAAGTCCCGCTGACGGTGCTGCTGCCAGCCTACATGCTCAGTGAGTTGAAGACCGCCTTCATGATGGGATTTCAGATTTATCTCCCCTTCCTGATCCTGGATATCGTTATCGCTTCGGTGACGATATCCATGGGGATGATGATGTTGCCGCCAGCCATGATCTCGATGCCCTTTAAGTTGCTGCTGTTTGTGCTGGTCGATGGCTGGCGATTAGTCGTCGCGATGCTGCTGGACAGCTTTGGAACCTATGCTAATTAGGACTGCTTCATGACTCCACAAGATGCCATCGATTTGGTGCGGGGCGCTATCGTCATGTCCTTGATCATGGGGGCGCCGCTGCTGGTAGTGGGGATGGTGGTCGGTCTATTGATCAGCCTGATTCAAGCCTTGACGCAGATTCAGGATCAAACTGTCAGCACTGTCCCGAAATTGCTGGCGATGATCGTGGTCATGATCATCTGCCTCCCCTGGTTGACGGATCGGATGATGGAATACTCTCGCGAGCTATTCCAGGATATCCCGTACCACATCGTCCAACGCTGAACAACGATCGTCGCAAAGGAAGTCGATGGACTTTGCCCAACTCTGGCAGCTCCCGCTTTGGACCTTCCTCTGCGTCCTCAGCCGCACCGGCACGCTGCTGAGTCTGATGCCACCCCTGCGCGGCAGCCAGGTACCGATGCGCGTACGAGCCCTCTGCGCTTTGATGCTGGCCTTGGTACTCACCCCGCTAGTACTGCCCACCGCTGCCAGTATGCCATCCAGCCTGCTGGTGATCGGCATTCAACTAGCCAAGGAAGTCCTGCTGGGCGTCCTCTTCGGCACGGCCACCCACGTGGTGATCGCCGGTTTGCATTTCGGCGGGCAGATCATGACCTCGCTCGCCAGTATGGACCTGGCGGAATCGGCCGATCCCCATACCGAGGAGACGACCTCCGTCATCAATCAACTCCTCTCCTGGATCGCGATGGCCCTCTTCTTGTTGCTGGGCGGCCATCGACAACTGCTGAGCTGTTGCCTGGACTCCTTTGCCTACTATCCAGCCGGAGCCGTCCTGGCGGAAGAACACTGGCTACTCCACCTCCGCGATTTATTGCAGCATAGCATCGCCATCGGCGTACGGGCCGCTGCCCCGGTCGCTATCGCCCTGCTCATCGCCAACCTGATCACCTCCCTCATCGGACGCACCCTGCCGCAATTAAATATCATGGCGATCGGTTTCAATATCAACATCTTCGTGCTGCTGTGGATGCTGGTACTATCGATCAGTAGCATCGGCTGGGTCTATCAGAGTGAATTAGCCCTCTGGATCGAACAAATCGAACTCCTCTTTCCCCGGCTGAAAGAAAATGGCTGACCAGGCAGGGGACAAGAAACACGAAGCGACCCCTTACCGCCGGGAAAAAGCCCGGGAAGAGGGGAATGTCGCGCGCAGCCAGGATCTCGGTTCGGCGATGTTGCTGCTGGTCGGTATCGTCACTCTCGATTATCTCGGACCGACGCTGCTCAAAAGCCTGACTACCCTCATTTCCTCGCAACTGGAACAAGAGTGGTATTGGTATAGCGATCCACGCACCCCTCTGGTCAATCTGATCGTGCTCATTCAGCAGGCCGCCTGGGCCACCCTGCCCTTGCTGATCATGGTGGTCTTCGCCTCGCTCCTGGTTCATTTTGGCCAGGTCGGCTTCCTCTGGTTACCCGACAAACTCGGCTTCGACATCTCGCGGATCGATCCGATGCAAGGCTTCTCTCGCATCTTTTCGTTGCAGAACGCCTCGCGTCTGGGCTTTGGCTTGATGAAAATCGGAGTGGTCAGTATCGTCCTCATCCTGGGTATTTGGGACCGCTGGCATGAATTGCTCGGACTCAGCGGTGCTAGCTTGGAAACGGTCGGGGCCTATGTCTGGTCGACCACTATCGGTTTGATCCGCCAGGCCGCCATCGCCCTGCTGATTCTGGCTGTCCTCGATTTCGGCTTTCAGAAATGGAAGTATGAACAGGACCTGCGGATGACCGATGAAGAGATCCGCGAAGAGATCAAGTCCACCCAAGGCGACCCGCAAATCAAAGCCCGCCGACGCCGTGTCCAAAAGCAAATCGCCTCGCAACGCTTGATGGCCGACGTCCCTAAAGCCGACGTAGTGGTTACCAATCCGACCGAACTGGCTATCGCGCTTCGCTACGACCCCACCACCATGAAAGCCCCGGTCGTCGTTGCCAAAGGGGCCGAACTGGTCGCCGCTCGGATCCGAAAAATCGCTCTGGAAAACGGGATCCCGATCGTCGAACGCAAGCCGCTAGCCCAAGCCCTTTACAAAAATGTGGACATCGGCAAACCTATCCCGGTCGATCAATATGCGGCCGTCGCCGAAGTCCTGAAATACGTCTACCAGGTCCGCAAAAAATCAATCGACGATATCCTCAAGGCGGCCTGAACCGGGTCGGTCCCTCACCCCTCCCGGTAGCCTGCGAACCAGCCGCCCCCCGATATTTTGGGAACGCCGAAGGAGTAGGATGCCGCAACTCTCGCCGAGGGGCTAAACTATCTAAGTATTCAACCATTTCCTATCACCCTCGATGGCTGCCTCTATGCTTAAACTCCCTTTCGTGTTGCTGTATACCGCCATGACTTTCCTGGCCTGGGGTGTCTATGGCATTCTCCTGAATTACGGGCAAGCCGAGATGAAGGGGAGCTTCCTCAAGCCGTTTGTGGGTGTCGGGATCGCCTACTTCTTGATCGCCGTCCTAGGGGCGGGGGCCCTTCTCGGTGGCAGCAAGGAAAAAGGCCACTGGTCGTTGATGGGAACGATCCTGTCGCTGTTGGCTGGTTCGGTCGGCGCCCTGGGGGCGCTCGGTGTGATCCTCGCTTTGGCCTTCGGTGGTGATCCGGTATACGTCATGCCACTGATCTTCGGGGGAGCACCGGTCGTCAACACCCTCTTCACCTCATGGCTCGGTAAAACCTTCCATAAGATCACCCCGCTCTTTGTCATCGGCATGGTGCTGGTTGGCATCGGCATGGCCGGGGTGCTGAGCTACAAACCGCACCGAGCCCCCAAGCCAACGACGACTTCCGCCCAAGAAACCTTGATCCAGCCGACGCTCGCCACCGTTCGCCTGGTATCGACCACGGCCGCCGAGCAAGCGAAGGACGCCGAGGCTCAGTCGGGACATACCGCCCCTGCCAGGACGACCAACTACCTGCTAGTCACCCTCTCGATCGTGATGGCCGTCGTCTGCTGGGGGTCCTACGGCCCGGTCTTGCATCTCGGTCAAATGAAGATGGGTGGCTCGCGCTTGCGACCATTCTGCTGTGTCGGGCTGGCCTACTTTTTCATCGCGGTCGCCGTCCCCCTTTCCTTGATTACCCTCGACCGCCTCGGTAGCCAGTGGACCTGGCCCGGCATGCTCTGGTCGATCGCCGCCGGTACCGCCGGGGCTGTCGGCGCCTTGGGGATTATCCTGGCCTTCAACAGCGGCGGCAAACCCATCTTCGTCATGCCGCTAGTATTCGGCTTCGCCCCAGTCATCAATACCCTGGTCGCGTTGCTTCAAGCCAAACAACTCCATACCATCGATCCGATCTTTGCCGCCTCACTGGCGACGATC
>JBILTQ010000319.1:0-6529 GCA_044371435.1 Pirellulaceae bacterium
AAGCGAAGAACTCCAGGCCGTGCTTTTGATACTCGAGGATCTCCGTCTCGAATTGCGGCACATGCTCTGCCCGCCAATCATAAGCCACCCTCCGCAGCCCCAGCTTCTCGACCATAGCTGCCCTTTGAGCCGGATCACGTTTTTGCGAATCAAACGGAACAATGCACCAAGCAACGACCTTCTTGCGATCGAAGGAGCTACCCGGTTCGGCCGCCCACAAGCGATTGGCAACAAGGAACAACATGACGGTTGGCAGCAGCCAGCGACTGGCCAGGGTGGAAGATCGGTTCATGGTAAATTGGAGCTTGGAGTGAAAGGAAGGATAAAGAGGTAACTGCGCTAGCTTGAAGACGAGGCGAACGAGGCAGCGAAGTCGGCGAAGGCTTGCAGCACCCGCTGCGGATGGTCGCGATGGAGTTGGTGACCGGCACCGGGAAATCGTTGCCGCCGGGCGGAACTGATCCCTACCAGAAATTCCTCGGCATCGGCCTCCGACAAGGCGCCACCCGCATCCGGGTCCGCTTGCAACAGCAATACCGGGCAGCGGATTTTCGCGGCGACCGCCGGAACGTCATAGCCATCGAGCCAACGCCCTTCGATCACCGGGGTCAGCACTTCCGGGTCCAACTGCTTGAGGCACTCGGCGCTCCAGCTTAGCGAAGACCGATCGCGGAGTTCCCCCAGTCGACGAAAACCGCCGGTCTTGGTGGGGAGCTGAATGTCTGCCAAACCATCGGTGACTTCTTCGAGCGTCCCGCCCCTTCGCCCGACATCACGCATCCCGACGAACTGAGCTTGCCAGACACTCCCCCCGATCCGCTTGCCCATACTATGGAAGGGAGGGTCCTCCAGCACCACCCCGCGGACCGCTTCGGGAATCTCGGCCGCCACGGCCGCGGCGACCATCGCTCCCAACGAATGGCCGAAGATCACCACCGGCGTTGTGGCTTGCTGCTTGACGAAAGCGACCGCATCCCGAACATAGTCGGTGACAAGATAGCTTTCCCGCCGGGGGGAACGTCCATGCCCGCGTTGGTCGACCGCCAGCACCTGCCAGCCTGGGTCCAGCGACGCGATGACTGCTTCCCAGTCGCGCCAACCTCGCGTCACTCCATGCAATAGCAACAACGGCGATCCCTCGCCCGTCGACAGCCCGTAGACCAGGTTCGGCGAAGCCTCCATTTGAGTCGGGATGCAATTCATCGTTCACGCTTCACGATCGTGGGAAAGGGCTTCGACAATCGCCCGGCTTTGATGATCCCTCCCTGAAGGACCGCGGTCAGCCGCCGGCGATCTTCCAGGATTGAGATATCATCGAGGACATTTCCCTCGACTACAAGGACATCGGCCAGCTTTCCTGACTCCAGCGTTCCGAATTCATCACCGCGTCCCATGATTTCCGCACCGGTCTTCGTCGCGCACATGATCACCTCTAGCGGGGTAAAGCCCACTTCCTTGACGAAGAAAGTAAGCTCCCGCGCATAATCGCCGTGTGGGTTCCAACCAAATCCATAATCCCCCCCCATCCCCAACCGCCCGCCAGCTCGAAGAATCTTGAGGGCACTTTCGCAACCGCCATCCAGCGTCTCTTGATGACCATCGATAACCGCTTGCGGCAAACCAAACTCCGGTCCGAGTTCGACGCTGGCTTTCTCGAAATACAGCGCCGGGACGCACGGAACATCCCGTTCCAATAACAAGTCGAGGGCTTCATCGTCCATGAACGTTCCATGCTCGATGCAGTCGTAGCCAGCGCGGAGAGCGTTTTTGATCCCTTGGGTAGCCCGGCAATGCCCGGTAACTTTCAACTTATGGTTGTGAGCGGTCGACACCACCGCCTGCATCTCGTCGAAGGTCATGCACAGCGTATGGTGGTCGTTGATATCCGGCGAGGCAGCATCGCCGGTGGGATAGGTCTTCACCCATTCCACTCCGTCCTTAACCAAGGCGCGGACTGCCTTCCGGGCGTCATCCGCCCCATTGATAATGAAGACTAGGCCTTCCATCCCGATCTTGCGGAATTCGGGATTCCAATCCATCAGACCGCCCGCGGAACAGATCTCCCGTCCACTAGCCGCTAAACGCGGTCCGGATACCAAATCTTCTTCGAGGGCCTTCTTCAACCATACATCGACGTTAAACAAGCAGCCACCCGAGCGGGCGGCGGTATAACCGCACTCCAGCGCTAGCCGTGCGTTGACCGAGGCCAATAACGAGACGTACTCCACCGGATATTTGATATCGAGATCCTCGAGGTTGGCGATGTTGAAATAGGTTGCGTGAAAATGAGCTTCCACCAGCCCGGGCATGATCGTGCCCCCGCCAGCATCGATGACTTCCGTTCCTGGCGGGACCGGCGGCGCCCCGTTCTTGGCTCCGGCATAGCGGATCCGTCCGTCTTCGATGATCAAGGCCGCATCAGGAATCGCCGGTCGGCCGGTGCCATCGACGAGTTGACCATGGTGGATGAGGGTGGTTCCAATCGAATTTTTCATCGCCGTAACCGTTGAGAGGAAGGTGATAGGACCAAACACAGGATCATGGGATAGGTCGGCTTGCGGGAATAGGATAAACGCGACAGGTTTGTGTATCTCGACGACATCGTCGAGCCTAGCCTACGAAAGCACGGCCACGTTTCGGCTCCGTATTCGCCCAAGCTCCCCTCAGCCGGTAGCGATCTTAACCGCGATATTTTTTCCGATAAGCGCCGGGGGTCATCGCATAGCGTCGACAGAATTCCCGGGAAAAGTGGCTATGGTCGGTGAATCCATTTTCGATCGCTACCGTGGTCAGCTTTGCATCGGAATGCAGCAGCATCATCATCGCCTGTCCGATGCGATACTCTCGCACATATTCCGTGGGACTCATCTGGAAGATTTGCTGAAAGCTGCGTTGCAACTGCCGCGACGAAAGATGACATTGAGCCGCCAGGACCCGCAGCGAAATCGGCTGGGCATAATACTGGCGGATGTAATCCAAAGCCGGTTCGAGCCGTGTGAAAGGCGCGATGGTGGCCGCCGCCGCCCGCAGTTGCCGAGAGATACCCGCCAAACCCACGATACGACCGGAGTTGGAACGCAACGGCACCTTGGCCGTCACATGCCAATCGGGGCACCCTTGATGCAGCAACACCAACTCGACCCGATTCCATACCGAATTACCCTGAAAAACCGACTTATCGTCAGCCACATAATGGTCGGCCAGATGGCGGGGGATGAAATCATGGTCGGTTCGGCCGATGATCGCCGCGGTATCGGAGAAACCATGCGCCAAACCGAGGGCAGCGTTGGCCCGAACATAGCGTCCCTTCAAATCCTTGACGAAAAAATGAATACCCGGCAAGGCATCATAGAGACACTCCCCCCGCTCATCGCCGAGCATCGCATAAAAATTCGAGACAAACTCGGCAGCGGCCATCCGTTTGATTCCTGCAAAGATCCTCGAGCGACCCGTGAGAGTGGGGAAAGATGGAGCGGCCGATCTTCGCGTCTCAGTTTACCATGCGGTGGCCGACGGCATAGCAACCCTCGGCCGGTTGCTCGCCTCCTGTCCCCTCCCTTCCTCCTCCGCCCGCCGAGGATGGTACCTGCCTGACAACCCAACCGCCGTCCTTTTGCAACGCTGCCGTGTTCCTATTCCCTACACTGGTATGGGCGACTGCGGCGAGTCTACAATACTGGCCTTCGTCCGTGTTCCTTTCCCCCCTCACCGTCCGGGACTTCTCACCGATGTTGCGTCAACTCACCCCGCCTCGCCCTTGGATCAAGACCTTCCTCGCCTGCAGTTTCCTCGCCCTGCCTGCGACCTGGCTGCCTGGCGAATCGCCGCGTCCGGCACTCAGCGAAATCGGCCCCACCATGAGCGCCGAGGTAGCTGCCCAGCACGCGGCGGGGATCGTGACTTTGGTCATGCAGGAAGGCAAAGTCCTCCATCATGGTGCCGTGGGCTACGCCGACCGGGAGCTTCAGCAACCCATGGCGACCGACCACATGTTCTGGATGGCTTCGATGACCAAGTCCTTGAGCGCGACCGCCATCATGACCTTGGTCGACGAGGGAAAACTATCGCTCGATGAACCCGCCTCGACCTGGCTGCCCGAATTGCGGAATGCCAAGCTGAAGAGTGGTGAAGCCTTGAAACGTGAACCGACGCTGCGCGATCTTTTGTCCCATACTTCTGGCCTGGCCTTTCCTCCACGCAAGCCGACGGATGGCGCTCATGCCTTGAAGAGCTACACCCTCGAGCTGATCAAAGCCCCCTTCGCCTTCCAACCCGGAGAAAGCTATGAGTATGGCTTCGGTATCACGGTGGCGGGTCGCATCGCCGAAATCGTCAGCCAACAACCCTTTGAGCAACTGATGCAGGAACGTCTCTTCACCCCCCTGGGAATGAAGGATACCACCTTCCACCCGAATGCCTCCCAACGGACCCGACTCGCCAAAACCTATAAGACCAAGGACGACAAGTCGGCGCTGGTCCGCGCCAACAATTCGTTCGTGACCTGGGAGCCTGGCGAGCAGCGGATGCCGGAACCATCGGGAGGGTTGTTCTCCACGGCAGCCGATATGGCCAAGTTCTATCAGATGATTCTCGATGGCGGTGTGGCCCATGGGAAACGGATTGTCTCGACCCAAGCGATTGAAGAGATGACCCGGCCCCATCCAGCTAGTGGCCAGGTGCACTATGGCTTGGGTTGGCAATGCAGCGGGCCGGACAGAGCCGGTATCCTTGGGTTCTCGACGCGTTCCTTTGGCCATGGTGGAGCTTTCGGAACGCATGGATGGGTAGATCCCGAAAGCAAGGTGGTGGCGATTTTTCTGGTACAAAATGTGTTGGTCGATGGCGGTGGGGCGGCCCGCAGCGCCTTCCATGCCAAGGTGACTGGCGTGTCGCCCCCCTCCCAACCCGCCCCGCGTCGCCCCTAACAGCCCCTTCGCTCCAACAGCATTCGATGCGTTGAATGAGCCTTGAGCCATGGCGATGCGGTGCTGCGCACTTTCAGCCAATGCTGGCAGGCAAGCGACCGACGCTGCCTAAGGCTGGCCGTGAGCGCGTTCGCGCGTTGCTCCGTGGTCGTGTCAGCACCGGCCCCTCCGCTGGCTCGGAAATGACCGTGGTCGACTATCCAGACGACAAGCCTGCTCCTCCCAAACCGCGACGGAGCGAGTCAACGGAATGGGATGCGCCGAACAAGGCGGGAACGGTGGAACGCAGGTCAGCCCCCCCTCAACCAAGCCTGGAAAATATCGGTGTCTCGCCTTAAAGTGCCCAGGTACACTGCCGCGGATGGCCCGACCGCCGGACGCAGCGAACGAGCCCGCCACGCCGATATCATCGCTGTCCCGCCCTGGCGGGACAGCGATTCCTCCCTGACGGTGTCCGTGTTACCACGAGGGAAAATTGCGCGCGGTTGCTGACAAGGGCCAGATGAGAAATTACGATGACGCCTCTCACCTACCCGGTTCTCTCCCAACCTCAACTCGCTCTTCGGAAGGAGACTCGCTGATGACTGTTCGCCCATGGAATCGGCTTCCACGTCGCTTGACCCTAAGCCTGGGATGCCTGCTCGGAACTCTCCTCCCCACGGTCACCATGGGGGAACCTGCCGTTCCGCCACCCGGTTTCCGAACCCTTTTTAATGGTAGCGACCTGGCGGGGTGGTACGGCTGGGGCACACGCGACCCTCAAGAGCTGTGGAGCATGTCGGCGGAGGAGCAGGCAGATTACAAAAAGAAGTCCATCCATGGCGGGTTGAGCGATGAAAATGGGAAGGCGGCCAACAAGAAAGGTACCCCTGCCAACGATCACTTGCTGGCTCACTGGCGAGTCGAGGATGGAGAGTTGGTCAACGACGGCAAGGGGTTGTATCTGACTACCGATAAGGACTTCGGCGATTTTGAATTAACGCTCGAGTACAAAGCCTTACCGGATGGCGATAGCGGCGTGTACCTCCGCGGCAACCCGCAAATCCAAATCTGGGACTCGACGAAAGGGGATCCCAAGGGCAACGGCCAAGATAAAGGCTCAGGCGGTTTGTGGAACAACAGCGCTGGCTCTCCCGGTAAGGATCCACTCAAAAAGATGGACAAGCCTTTCGGGGAATGGAACCAGTTGCACGTCACGATGATCGGCGAACGGGTGACGGTCCGACTGAATGGCGAAGTAGTCGTCAATCACGCAGTCATGGAAAATTTCTTCGCCAATCGGAAACGCGGCTATTTGGCCTATGCCAAAGGCAAGGATAAGGAAGCGGCGAAGGCGGCCGGGCCAACCGCCTTCGTGAATGATAATTTCCGCGATCCGATCCCACCGCGAGGTCCGATCCAGTTACAAACCCACGGCAGTGAAATCCGCTGGAGAAATCTCTTCATCCGTGAGATCAACTCCGAAGAAGCCAATCGACGACTAGCCACCACCGCCGATGATGGCTTTGTCGAATTGATCAATGGGAAGGATCTGAGCAACTGGCGAGGAGCCGTTGAAAATTATGAAGTGGTCGATGGCAACATCGTGTGCAAGCAAGGGAAGG
>JBILTQ010000046.1:0-21747 GCA_044371435.1 Pirellulaceae bacterium
CCGGTCAAGATGAGTTTTGTCTCTTGCTCGTTGATCCCTACATAAGCCTCTTGTTGGGCGTGGGGTAGACGCAACGAGCGTTCACCCTGATCGACGACAAAACGTTGGTCGATCCACGGTAATTTGAAGTGCAAGCCGGGGCCGTCGGTACGCAGGTATTTCCCGAAACGCAGGACTACCGCCTGTTCGTGTGCGGAAACTTTATAGATACCAGTAAACAGAGCGTAGGCGACGACCATGGCCGCCAACAAGCTGGCGACGAACCCGAAGAGGGCTCCGCTATCGGGAAGTTCGATCGGGATTTCGGAACGAGGTCGATTCATGGGGGCTGTCGCAGGTTAAGGGGAGTTTGCCCAGGCGAGTAACCAAGCTCTACCGACCCAGGGGTAGATCTACCTGGATTCATCGTAGCACACTTTTATCCCGTTTCGTCGAGAGGTAGCCAGGCAGCGTCGATTCCCCAGAAAATTTCGGCGGTTTCCTTGATAAAATAGAACGTATCCAACCTGGGGGGCTGGTCGAGAAGGCAAGACTGGGGCGGGGCCACTGCCAAGGTCAAGGCGCCGCGTTTTTTCGAGGTAGCCGCGGTCGGGCGAAACCAAGTCCTCGCGGTGCTTGGGGAGAGCTTCGTTGGTACGCACCCCTTGCTGGCTGTAGCCGGACATCGAGAAAAAGGCCAGAACACCGCGACGAAGCGTTTGACGCTCTCCGGCAAAGCCCGGGGTTGCCGTGTCCCTGAAGGGGCCAGCTATCGAATCAAACCGCGGGTTCGGCAAGAACTCGCCGCGGCTCATCGACTACCTCGTGGATTCAACCGGCCGCGGTGGGGAGGGGTGAAGACGTAAGCGATAGCCGCCGCAGTTCGTCGGTGATCTCGTGATTGAGGCTGTGTTCGATGCGATGTAGAACTTGGGCAGCTAGCATCCCGTCCAGCACACGATGATCGGCCAGCAGTGTTACCAGGCAGGCACCGCTTGCATCGCAGCGGGCGTAAGCCAGGCTGGTGGTGACTATCAAAGGGTGAAAACGGTTCAACGTATTTTCGCCGGCGAGGGTCGAAATACTGCAGGTGCCGATCTTCTTGGCCTTCTGACGTCCGTGCCAGCGCATGGCTAGCCACCAGGATAGCCTGCGCAAGGGGGTAGGGATCCGCTCCATCCTGACCCCGTCTTTGAACACCTCGTGCAGCGGACCCTTGACCGACTGATCGAGGATGTCTTGAATTTCCAACAAACCTTTCTCTTCCAAATGATTGATTCTTGCCCAGATGAGTCGCTTCCCACCTTCAGGATCTTCGCGATGAATCGATACAGAGGCCACGGCGTGCGGATGCTCGTAAAGTCGATTCCAGGGGTAAGTCACGAAGACCTGACGCAGTTCAGGGATGGCTTGGCTTACCAGGCCGTAGGCTCGCAGGAATAACGCTACCCAGGAAATACGTACCGGAGCGTTCTGGCGAGCTTGTTGGACTGGGTGGAGTTGAAGGATTCGCTCCACTGGGAAGGTCGGGACCGATCGAGCGGCTTGGCAAATATCCAGCACTAATCGGCGATTTCTGGGAAAGGCTAGCGTGCGACCTCGCATCGGACAACCTGCAGAGAAGGTGGTGAAGCGACAGCAATCTCGGCTAGAATATGGCAAATGAAGGATTGGAAAGCGATAGTGAAATCGAACGCGGGGCGTGTGCGACGACTCCCGGCCGCGTTGGCGATTGCCGCCATTCGTTTCTATCAACGCGGGATCAGTCCGCTGCTTGGCCCACGTTGCAAGTTTCATCCGACCTGCTCGCAGTATTGTCTCGAAGCGATCGCCAAATATGGACTTATCAGCGGCCTTCTCCGCGGGCTCTATCGGCTTGCTCGATGCCATCCCTGGAGCTACGGGGGCTATGATCCGCCGTAAAAATAATCGCGGAACAAGAAACCGAGGATGCCGCCGATAGCCAGGGCCGGGGGAAGTAGGATGGCCGCGGTGATCGCGACCAGCAACCATGGATGCGTCCCCAGCCACGAGGCGGGGGGCGGGCTGGTGGGCACGGCGGAGTTGGCTGGGAGCCCCGGGAGGGAAGGGAGGCCCCGCGGCGGATTGCCGGGAGTAGCGGAGGTAGGTGTGGCTTGGATGGGGGGGGCCGAGGGCGGGACCATCGCCCCTGAACTGCTGGCAGGCGAGTGGGCGGCGGCCTGCAGCGAGCGGGTCAACTGGCTGGCCTCGGTCGAATGCCCGGTGGAATCCATGGCGCCGTCATCGGCGATATCGATCGGATGCTCGAGGGTTGGTGGAGGTGCAGCCCATGGGCCACGGGTCATGCGAGTCGAAGTGAGATTGCCGGCATCGCCAGCCCAAGGTTCGAGTCGGGCAACGATTTCGCCGCAGGTTTGGATCCGTTCACGAGGGTTTTTCTCCATCATGTCGGCGATGATGTCGACAAATTCCTCCGTGAGATCAGGCTGGAATTTGCGTGGATGCCACGGCGTTTCGCCAAGGTGTCGACGGATCTTCGAGGCGGCGTCTCCGCCGGGAAATGGGACCTTGCCGCAGACGGCGTAGTAGAGCGTGCATCCGAGCGAATAGATGTCGCTGACCGTAGTTATTTCCATCGGACTACGGATTTGTTCCGGCGAAAGGTAGTCGGCGGTGCCGACGATTTTTCCTGCTCGCGGATCATCGCTGAGATCCCGGGCGAAACCCGCCAGGCCGACATCGGAAACCTTCGCCATCCCTTCCGGAGTCACCAGGATATTGCCGGGCTTGACGTCGCGGTGGATCATCCCTTTTTGATGAGCATACTCCAAGCCCATCGCCGCCTGCATGACGATTCCGGCCGCTTGATGTATCGGAAGCGGTCCACGAGATTTCACCAGGCGGCGCAGGTCCATCCCCTGGACATACTCGGTCACCAGGTAATGGACATTCCCATCCTGTCCGGCATCAAAGGCCCGCACCAAGTAAGGGCAATCCAAGCGGGCCTGCAAGCGAATTTCACGAATGAAGCTGGACAGTGTCTCGGGCGTTACTCGATGCAGCGGCAAGACCTTGATAGCGCACTCGCGACCCATCACTTGATGAACGGCCTTGAAGACTTGCCCCATCCCCCCCTGGCCGATCCATTCGGTGACCAGATAAGGCCCCAAGCTGAGTTTGGTCCGCCCGGCACTGAGTTGATCGGCTTGATAGCGGGTCAGGAGTGATTGCTCAATGAAGATTTCACTGAGTAATCGGTCGGGTATAGCCTCCGGAGCCAAGTCGGGCCCTGCATTCAAACGATGCCGAGCCAGCCGGAAAACATAGTCCAGTTGGGCTGGCGTTACCAAGCCGCTGGCGATCGCGGCGGTGCGGAAGTTGATATCGACGCTTGGCATGGCTGGAAGGGATCCCCAAGGGTGGCGTTCCATCTCCATCATACATCACCCTACGAAAAAAGCCGCGTCGATCAGGACGCGGCTTCGCTCGGCGTAGGAGATATTTCAGGCTGAGCTATCGAACCTGTAGCGAATGTAGCTGCTTAGCGCGAAGCTAAAGTCGGGCTTGGTTCGTTGACCGATTGCTCGGCATCGAAACCAATGCTAACTTCCAATTCGTCGCCACCGATCAAGCGAATCGACTTCTCCTTGACCTGGCCGTTCCACGAAACCGAGATGACGTAGTCATTCCAAACCTGTCCGGCTGCCAGTTCCTGAGTGCGGTAAGTCCGCGATTCACCAGTCGTCTTGGTCTGGTTTCCGGCTAATACCACCTTAGCTTCAGCTGGTACGTTCAGCTTCAGTACGGTCTCCGTCTTCTCGAGCTTAGGCTCGTCGAAGTTGAAGGCAAGCGATTCTACCGCGCCGGGCATCAATACCAACGTCTTCTGCCGAGTGACGGTGCGTCCATCAACCTCCTGCTCAGCGCGAATCTCAAAGCGATAGCTTGACCCCGCCTCGAGGTTCCGCGAAACAAACCGGCGGCTGGTTCCGGTGCTGGTCGTCGGGTTCCCGTTGACAAAGACTTTAGCTGACTCGGGGAGTTCCACATTGACTTGGATGTCCTGGCTGACGGAAGAGGAGACCGTCGAAACACTCGAGAACGAGCTGCTGGCTGACTCGGTGGCGTTCCACTGGTTATCAGCGTCTACTCCACGACCACGGTTTTCATAGGACAGACTACTGGTGCTGGCCGATCGAATGCCGCCATAACCCGAGGCGCTACTGTAATAGCCCATGCCTCCACTGCTTCCATGCCCGACACGGGAATAGCCACCGCTGGAACCACCTCCCGAGCTTCCATGATGGACGTGATGGTAGCCGCCAGAGGAACCGCCGCTCGACGAACCGCCGCTCGAGGAACCATAGCCTCCCGAGCTTCCTCCTGAACTTCCGTACGAGACGGGGCTGTAACCACCGCTGGATCCGCCTCCCGAACTTCCCCAGGCCGCCATCTTGGCCGTATGATGCGCGTGGATCTTGGCAACCAGCCGTCGCAAAGGACCGACGTGGGCAACGCCACCGCTCGAGCCACCACCGCTCGAGCCATGGCTACTGTAGGAAGCGTATCCGCCGCCACTGGATGCATAGCCGCCGCTGCTCCCATAGCTGCCGCTGGAGGCATAACCACCGCTGGAACCATACCCGCCAGACGACCCATAACCGCCGCTAGATCCCCAGCCAGCGAGGGCCGAGGCACTCATAGACAAACAGCCGATCACAGCCAACATCACTCGCATTTTCTTCATCTTGCAGAACATCCTCGAAGAAACCAGATCCCCTTAGCGATACCAAAACAACCATCGCTCTGGCCCGCTTTCGTAAAAGCTAACTCTAAGGATATCCCACCTAGGAGCGGATGCAAGAAGGCTGCGCAAGATTTGAGGCTTGGGTATCCTGGGGTGTTTGGGTGTTCTTGGGGGTGGATGCGGGCAGGATCTCGCGGTGGGTTGGTGGGAACCACCGACCACCCATCCGCGCGGAATCGAGGTGCGTGGTCGTTCCACCCAAGAGTGCGGAGAATCGACAGCTATCGATATAGCGATGGTAGCGATCATGATAAGGCTAACGATTCATCGCGATGGAGGGGCCAGCGGAGGGTTGGGGAACGAGGTCGCGGCGCGGGGGTGATTTCATCCGGGGATTGGCCTTGGCTTGAGCCCTCGTGGATTTTTATGATCCGGGAGATTGGCGCGCAACCGAGCCGATCGGACTGGCCACCGGGATACGGCAAGGAACGGCGATAGCTTGGCAATAAGGATGGGAACTAGATGGACAGCAGCTATGGATTGAAAGTAGCCAGGCGTCGGGGAACGGCTTACCAATGCCGAGCATCGATGGCCGGATGGCGTCAGCTCGGCGAAAGCCTGGTAGGCTGTCGCTGGGCGAGCCTGCTGATGTTGACGATGCCGTTTGCCATGGGCCAGGAGGTCCCCTTGGCTTCCGCGGTCCCCCCCCCGTCGACGACCGCCCCCCCATCGGTGGTGATGGGGATAGCCACAAACGGACCGTCGCCGACAGCTTCTGTTGCCGGGAGCGGTTCGCCCGCCGGCAGCCCGTCGCCTGCTCCCCCGTCAACTCCCGCGGCGAATCCGTCCAGCGGCGTCGTCCCCTCTCTTGAAGCCGCCACTTCATCTCCGCGTTCAGTCTCGACGTCTAGTCCGGCCTCGGCTCCGATCCGATCCTCGACGGTCGCGTTGTCCAACTCCTCCGGTCAGTACTGGATGGAGTACGACTTGCGTCCCTACACGCAGAACCTTAAGAGCCTCGATCGCCCCCAGCAGGCAGTGATCGATTGGATCCTGCGCGATACCGGCACCGATGTCTGGTTCTCGGAACCGACTGGGATCCTCACCGCCGATCGAAATACCTTGCGCGTCTATCACAACGAAGGGATGCAACAGATCGTCAAACACGCGTACGAGCGTTTCGTCAATGGGCCGATCGAGCCGCAACTGTTCGGCTTGCGGATCATCACCATCAATAATCCCAACTGGAGGCAACGGGCGTTGGCCTGGATGCGTTCGGTGGAGGTCGAATCGCCGGGCGTCCAGGGATGGTTATTGAATAAAGAGAACGCCGCCATGCTGCTGGCGATGCTGAGAAGCCGCGGGGACGTGCGTGAAACACCGTTACCCGAGCTAACCTTGATGAATGGCCAGACGCAGAATATCGAGCAACTTCGGTCGCGAAACTATGTTCGCGAGTATTTGCGACAAGAGCAACCCTATATCGCTTATGTTCCAGTCAATGACGAGATTCAGGAAGGGTTTCGCTTGGAATTGAGTCCGCTGATGAGCACCGACCTGAAGACGATGGACGTGCACTTGAAGTGTTCGATCGATCAAGTAGAGAAGCTCAATCAGGTCGCCGTGGATTTGCCGACGGCTATGGGTGGTTTGCAATCGGCTCAAGTAAGCGTGCCGCAGTTGGTGTCCTGGCGGTTGCATGAGCGTTTTCGCTGGCCGACGGACCAGGTTCTGGTGCTATCCTGCGGTGTGATTGCGGCGCCGACGGCAAGTTCGGACAACACCTTATTGAACAATCCTTCGGCTACGGCTTTCTTCGGCTTGAATCGACTACTGCCGGCGGCCACCGGCCTGCGGGCCGACGCGCTGCTGGTCATCGAATACCGTGGCGATGCGGCTCGGCAATTACCGTCGGCCAACGCCGCTTCGGCTACACCCATGGCCGGCAATCCAGTGTCGCGAGGGCGTTACTAGGGTGAGTTGTGCGGCTCCGAGGCCCCAGTTCGGGACCATGGGCCGTCGTACCTCTTGATCGGCATGCGACAGTCTGTTTCGACTAGCGGAGACCTGGCAGTTGTTTTCCGGAGGGGCGTTGTTCTTGAAATAGGATTGAGGAGCGAGGATGCGTTGCTGTATCGTGATTCCAGCTCGATTGGCCTCGACGAGGCTGCCGGAAAAATTGCTGCTGCGCGAGACGGGGCGGAGTGTGCTGGAACATACGTACCGATCGGCTAGTCGGGCTCAGAAGGTCGAAGCCGTCATCGTAGCTGTCGATCACGAGCGGCTGTTGGCGGAGGTGCAATCCTTTGGCGGCCGCGGAGAAATGACGAATCCCCAGGCGCAGTGTGGTACGGAGCGGGTCGCCGAAGTCGCTGCCCGCCACCCGGACATCGATATCTGGATCAATGTACAAGGGGATGAGCCGGAAATCGAAGCGGAGGCGGTGGATCGCGTGGTCGATTTGCTGGCCGAACAGTCCGACGCGAGCGTAGCGACCTTGGCGACACCGATTCGCGACCGTCGGCATCTGGAGGATCCGTCATGCGTTAAGGTCGTTTGCGACCTTCGAGGGCGAGCCTTGTATTTCAGTCGCAGCCCTATTCCCTACCCTCGGACGTGGGATGAAAGCCTGTTGTTTGCCGAGCCGCCGCTGTTCCAGCAGCACATCGGTATCTACGGCTATCGAAAGTCGTTCCTGCGCCAGTTGGTGGACCTCCCCGCCAGCCCGTTGGAGCAGACGGAAAAACTCGAGCAACTACGCTTCCTCCAGGCGGGGCATACCATCGTGGTGGGACGCCTGGAAAACGCACCTCGCGGTATCGATACTCGCGAGGATTACGATGCCTTCGTCCTTCGTCACCAAAGCCCTCGTCCAAGGTGACGAGCTGCATTCATGAGGCCAGCTTAGCTGGGTGCGTTAGACGTCGAGGTTCTTGACTTCGAGCGCATGCTTTTCGATGAACTCGCGGCGCGGTTCGACCTTGTCGCCCATCAGCACGCGAAACATCTCGTCGGCCGCCGCCGCATCGGATAGGGTGACCTTGATCATGCTGCGAACCGCAGGGTCGAGGGTGGTCTCGCGGAGTTCCTCGGCATTCATTTCCCCTAAGCCTTTGAAGCGAGTGATCTGCAAACCCTTTTCTCCGGCTGCACGGATCGCCGGCAACAGGCCGCGCAGGTCGTCCAGGCCGAGTTCTGCCTCTTCCCGCAACAAACGAAAGCGGGAGTCGGTGCGCCCGGTGCGATCTTTCGGGATCAAATCCTCGATGGTGAATCCGAAGCTCGCCAACTCCTTCAGTCCGGCGTTGATCGTCCGGACTTCGTAGAGTTCGATCACATGCGGGGCGTGGGCTGGCTGCGACGACGTGTCTGCCGAAGCCGCACTCGAGGCATCGGTGCCGCCAGGCGTTTCCGTGGCCGAACCTTCGGTGACATCATCCATCGATAGCTTCCGCGATTTCATGAACTCATCGAGCTTGTCGCGAGTCACGAACCAATGATCTTCATTGCCTAAATCCAGGTGGAAGACAGGCATCCGGCCAGTTGCCGACTCCATCCGTTCGGCATGCGATCGGAGCGAGATACCGCGTCTCTCCAAGGTAAGCATGGCGTCTTCCATGCTGGCCAGCGTCTGGCAAAGGCGACGCATCTCAACACCCTCGATAGACCGGCCATCTTCACCGACGAAACGGCTATCCGACAAGCCTTTTTCCATCAGCTGATTCTTCATGACTTCTTCGGTGTGCACGTAGTATTTTTCTTTTTTACCACGCACGACACGAAAGAGCGGTGGCTGCGCCACATAGACGTGCCCGCCGGCGACCAGTTGGTACATCTGCCGATAGAAGAAACAAAGGAGCAGGGTGCGGATGTGTGAGCCATCGACGTCGGCGTCAGTCATGATGATGACCCGGTTGTAGCGACGCTTGCTGATATCCTGATCGGCACCGATTCCCGTCCCGATGGCCTGGATCATGCTCATCACCTCCTCGTTGGCCAAGACCTTGTCGTCGCGGCTCTTGTAGGCATTGATGATCTTTCCCCGCAGTGGCAGGATGGCTTGCGTCTGACGAAAGCGGCCACCTTCGGCCGAACCGCCGGCCGAATCTCCTTCGACCAGGTAGAGTTCGCACTCCTCCATCTTGTTGCTGCTGCAGTCGCGCAACTTGCCGGGTAAACCCCCACCTCCCAGCGCGTCTTTGCGTTTGCGCAGCGCGTCTTTGGCCTTGCGGGCGGCTTCGCGAGCCTCCGCCGCCAGCAGTCCTTTGCGCACAATGGCTTTGGCGGTCTTCGGGTTTTCCTCGAGGAACTTGCCCAAGGCTTCCCCGACCACGGTGTTCATCAACCCTTCCACTTCGCCGTTGCCCAGCTTCGTCTTGGTCTGTCCTTCGAATTGGGGGCTGGGGACCTTCATAGCGATGACGGCGGTCAACCCCTCGCGGAAGTCTTCGCCCAGCGGTGTCAGATCCTTGAAGAGCCCTTCCTTCTTGCCGTAATTATTCAAGGTCCGCGTCAAGGCCGAGCGAAAACCGGAGACGTGCGTACCACCTTCAATGGTATGGATGTTGTTGACATACGACTGCAGGTTCTCGGTGTACTCCTCCGAGTATTGCAAAGCCACGGCATAACTGACACCGTCTTTCGCCCCTTCGATGAAGATCACATCCTTGTGGATGACGTCGCTCGCCCGATTCAAGTGCTCGACGAATTCCACGATACCGCGCTCGTAATAAAAATCATCGGCCTGATTGGTGCGATCATCGCGGCAACGGATGCGGACGCCGCTGTTGAGGAACGCCAGGTCCTGCAATCGCTTGACGAGCGTGTCATAGGAAAATTTGGTGTTGGGGAAGATTTGCCCGTCGGGTTTAAAGGTGGTCTTGGTCCCGCGTCGCGTCGTAGTTCCCGACTCCCTGACCGGCCCGGTGGGTACGCCGTACTCATAGGATTGCGTCCAGATCTTTCCTTCGCGATGGACCTCGACTTCGCACCACTGCGACAGGAAATTCACCACGGTTACCCCAACCCCGTGCAATCCCCCCGAAGCCTGGTAGGCCTTCTTTTCGAACTTGCCTCCGAATTTGAGAACCGTCATCACCCCTTCCAGCGTACTGACCTCGCGTTGGAGCATCTCGGAAAGCTGCCCATGCCGACCGGTGGGAATCCCGCGGCCGTCATCCTCGACGGTCACCGATCCGTCGGCGTTAATTCCGATCGATACGGTCTTGGCGAAGCCCGCCATCGCCTCGTCGATCGAGTTATCAACGACTTCGTAAACCAGGTGATGCAAACCCTTGAGGGTGGTATCGCCGATGTACATGCCCGGGCGTTCGCGGACATGTTCCAGGTCGCTGAGATGCTTCAGGTCGTCTGCGGTGTAATCCTGTCGCGCCAGGTTGGGGAGGTCGGACGGGGTTTCATCGAGGGCGGGACGATCGCCGGGAATATCGCTCATGCTTTACCTGAAAATTCACCGCCCCGAGGCGGTTACGGGATTACAAAAAACGAGTGGAACAGGGGGAGCCGGACATTGTCAAGCACCACCCGCCGGGCCTACCGATTATAGACTTTTTCCCTATTTCCGCGATGCCCGGTGGGAGACGACAAGAAATCCCTAGACGATACGTCGGGTGAGCGATTCGGGAAGCGGCGGCTGATGCTGCGGATCGGCGCCGTTCCTGAGCCAACTCTCCCAGGCATCGGCCAAGGCTCGCATTTCCTGGTGCAGTTCGACACAGCGGCTGGCGATATCGTTTTGCTGCCAGCGATCGTCGGGTGCCAGGTACAGTTGCGATAAGGCGGCCGCGGCCGGATCGATCGTTTCGCAGTTGGCCGTCTGCTCGACCATGTTCCAGCGTTCGACCTGGAGGGCTCGGCAGCCATGACCGGCCACCAGGCAGGCAGCCGAGGGAGACGCTGCTTGTCCTTCCCAGGGAAAGGTCTGCGCGGGTCTGGGCGAAGTCGGCGGGGCCGAATTCGAGCCCGGCGACGACGGGAGTTCGATGAGCCAGTTCCGGATCACGTTCCGGAGCATCGTCGGCTGTACCAGTTCGGGAATGCGGAGACCGAGCGGCAGGAGACCGGGCTGGATCAACAAGGGAATGTGTACCTGTTCCGCATGCGGTTGAGGCTGGGGGTAACCCACGGACTGGTGCTCCCCCAACGGGTAGCCACGCGTCCCAAGGATGATCCAGAGGCATTGTGCCCTCGAGGCCTCGGCGTGCAACAGCGGATCCAGCCACGAAAAGAGTTGATCGATGAGGATTCCCTGCGCAGCCACACTGCAGGCGGTCCCGAAGATCTGGTCGGGATCGGTGGCCGCAGTGACTTGGAAGGCGGCCGGACGCATCTCGCGCGGGGGTTCCGGATCCTCCTCCAAATCGCACAACCGGAGACGATAATCGTAAGGTGCATCCCAGCGGCTGCTGAGCCCGGACAGATGCAGCCATGTCAACGCTGGCAACCCCTCGCGGCGATCCCGGCGGCGAGTCCATTCTCCCAAGGCCGCCTGCAGGAACCGGGCCAACCGGGTCTCGGTCCACGCCGCCTCCGGCAAGGCTTCGCTATTCTCCGAGCCCATCAACGAGGTGATCGCCTCCTCATCGGGATCGATGAGCAACGCTTCGTCCATCGATTCCAACCAACGACCAGCGGCGACGCTTGGATCATCGGTCATGAACAATGTCCCTAGCCCAGCATGCCGCAGTTCATCGCCCAAAAGCCGGTCGGGCTGGTTGCTTTGGAGCGGATGGCAGCCGGTGGCGATGGACCGCAGGGTCTCCTCGACCTCGAGACTGCTGCTCCAGCATCGATCAAAAACGGCGGCATGGGCGGCGATGGCGTCGAGGTGCGGGGTCTCGCACAAGGCGTTGCCATAGGCACCCACCAGGTTGGTTCCCCAACCATCGATGGTGATGATCACTGCACGCTGCAATCGATTCACTCCGTACAATCGTTACGAATACCCAGCTTCAGCCGCTTCTCCAACGAACTTGGTTGGGGGAATCGGTCGGATCGATTTTAATCCGCTCCCGTAACCTAGAGTTGCACATCAGATTCGTCCATCCCCTTTGCCCGAGTCGAAGCGATGTCTTTTACTCCCCTTCCCGCAGATTTCACCGTTATCCCACCGAGTTTTCCGGTGGGGGTTGGTTCGCTGCTCGAGTCCCGGACGCCAATCCTCGCCCCCCTCCCGCCAGTCGCCTTGCCGACGCTGGCCTCCACGCCCATCTGGGGTGTTGATTTTTCGGTCGTGACCATGCCGCAGGCGATCGACTACCTTGACCGAGTCGTTCAGCGAAGGCTACCTTCCTACGCCATCACCGCCAACCTCAACTACCTGATGCTCTGCGCCCGGCATCGTCGGCTGGCGGATTTCACCCGGCAAGCGGCCATCGTCCTTTGCGATGGGATGCCGATCCTGTGGCGCAGTCGGTTGACCGCTCGGCCCCTTCCCGAACGGGTGGCTGGTTCCGATCTGATTTACCGACTGGCGGAGCGCAGTGCGGAACGCGGTTATCGGATCTTTTTCCTAGGTGGTGTTGAAGGTATCGCCCGGAAAGCCGCCGATAAGTTGCGGCAGCTGTTTCCTCGCTTGATGATCGCCGGTGTCGAGTGCCCCCCGTTTCGACCTTTGACGCACCACGAGCACGCGGCATTGTCCGAGCGGATCCGTGCTAGCCGAGCCGATATCCTGCTGGTGGCTTTCGGCCAACCCAAAGGTGAATTCTGGATCGAGGAGAACTTCCGACAACTCGGCGTCCCGTTATCGATCCAGCTGGGGGCCTCCTTCGACTTCATCGCCGGTCAGGCCAAGCGAGCTCCCCACTGGATGCAGCGGGTCGGGCTGGAATGGTTCTATCGCATGGTGCACGATCCACAGCGGTTGTTGCCGCGTTACGCACAAAACAGCTGGTTCCTGTTGAAGCAATTGCATCATGACTTGCTGCGGGCTACCCAATGACCCGGGATGCGGTGCGCTCCGCGGCCGAGCTTACTCCGCCGCCACTCGAAGGATGTTGCATCGGTTGCTCATCCAACGCGAGCTTCTTCGCGGGGTAGCTAAATCCGCTCGAGCAAACATGCTTCTACGCATAAGCCTGGACCGAAAGCCACCATCACGACCGCCTGGCCCGGATCGCTGGTTTCCTCGAGCTGTTGCAGGATGAACAGGACCGTCGGCGAGGACATGTTGCCGTAGTTCGCTAGAACGCCAAGCGATGGTGCAAGTTGTGATGCAAGCAGACCAAGTGCTCGGCCGGTGCTTTCGACAATTCGCGGTCCACCTGGATGGATAGCCCAGCTGTCGATGTTGTCGACCGCCATCCCGTGCGAAGCTAACCACGGTTCCAGCAAACGTCGCAGTGAATTTTCGATCAAGGCTGGGACTTGGGAATCGAGGCTCATCACGAAGCCATGGTCGCCGATTCGCCAACTCATCATGTGTGTCGACCCGGGAAGGACAGCCGAGAAATGGTCGACGACCCGCCAGCTGGCGTCGGTCTCGGATTCGGCCGTCCTCTTCTCGGCGGCTACCTGTCCGGCCATCACGACCGCTGCGGCCCCGTCAGCGAATAAAGCGTTGGCCACCAACTGCTCGGGGTCATCGGTGTACTGCTGGTGAAGGCTGCACAATTCGACCGCTCCCAGCAGCACCATGGCCGATGGGTCGGCTTGGGTGATAGCCCGAGCCATGTTGAGTCCGTTGAGGGCGCCGTGGCATCCCATGAACCCCAGGTGGCAGCGTTGAACCTGACCAGACAACTTCAGCTGCTCGATGAGGCTGAAATCGAGTCCGGGGGAATAGAAACCCGTACAGGAAACCGTTACCACGTGGGTGACTGCCGTTGGCTCGAGGTCAGCTGCCGCCAGGGCGTGCATGCATGCTTTCTGCAATAAAGGAGAGGCATGACGCGCATAAGCTTCCATCCGCTGTTGCGTTGAAGGCGGTTGACCCAACCCGGCATCCTGGACAGGATAGAAACCTTGCCGCGAAGCCAGCGGGCCTTGATCGCTGTTCAGCAAAACGCTACCGCGACGCGTCACCCCCGACTTGCGGTAGAGGGCCGGCAAGGCCCGGTGCCAGCGATCGGATACTTTTAACGCTTGCGCCAGCTGGGCCGCCTCGCTTTGAAGGATAGAAAATTCGGGTGCACAGGTACCCACCCCGAGCAACCGAGCGATCGGCACCAGGCTTAGGTCGGCGGTAGCTGTTCGCGAAACGCTTGGGGAATTCATGAGATAGCCTTGTCGATGAGGGCCCGGCGAACCGGCGGTAGGAGGTGGCAGAGTCGGAGGATGCCCGCAGCCAATCGGGGATGCCGCAATTGCCGGGCAAACCAACGGCATGATCGCTGCTGTCGGGACAATCGCTGCTGGATCCAATCCGACCAGCCTCGTTCCAACGGATCGCTCCACCCTTCACGAACGCCGCGAAGCACATAGGGCAAGACGGCTTCGGCGCCGGCTAAGGCCCACGACATGCCTTCCCCCGTGAAGGGCTCGACGTAACCGATGGCATCGCCGATCAAAAGCAACTGCCGAGCCCCGACTTGTTCAGCCCGGCGGGTCAAGCGCGGAGTTGCCAGCCAATCCATCGGGGAGGGGAGCTTTACAGGTTTGCCGAGAACCTCGCTGAGGATCGATTCAATCACGATCGCAATGCTTCCGTCGGCTCGTAGACGGCTAGGATCGATGGCTGCGGCCAGGTTGATATACTCGCCGTCGGTAGGCGAGAGTCCGACATAACCCGACCGGCCTACCAACATAGCTAACGTCTTGGATCCTAGCGGCCAAGGTAGTTGGTCGCCGCGGAGGAAGGTTTGCACGCCGATCCTCGAGTCCGCGGCAACCTGGCTGCCGAGGGGTTCCGCAGCCCGCAGCGACGAGCGAGTAAGACCATCGGCAGCGATCACCATTCTCGCCGCCACCAGCGTACTCGCTTCCCCGCCGCGCAGCTTGACCCAGCGCACCTGGTCTGCAGAGCCAGCCAGCAGCCGATCTTCAGCCGGGACAACTTCTGCCGTGACTCCGGTAAGGACCTGGGCCCCGCTGGCGCTCGCTTGTTCGATCAAGATCAGATCGAGCGTCGAGCGTCGGACGCTCAGCAAGGATGGGATCGGCCAGTACCCTCGGGCACCACCGATGCGAAGATCGAGTCGATCGATTTCGACCGCTCCACGCTGCGTCAGCAGGTCCATCACTCCCAAACGTTGCAGGCACCCTCGCGACCGTTGATTCAGGCAGCCACCACAGACTTTTTCGCGGGGGAAATGCTTGGCTTCCACCAGTAAGGTCCGCAAACCCTGCCGCGAAGTTTGGATAGCCAGGCTGGCGCCGGCGACTCCTGCCCCGATGATGAGCACATCCCAAACGCTACGCGAAATCGCCGGTAAGTCGCTGGTATTCATGAGCAAAGCTCAGCGAAAAGTAGCCATCGAGCCGGCCAATGTCGCTCGACAGAGAGACGCTTCACACCGCAGGCTTGCGCGAGTTGCCGAGCTTCGGCGGGGGTGAAAGCTGCCCGCACCGATTGCGGACCATCGAAATGAACGATCGGCGAACGCGATAGGAGTTGGACCCCGATCTTGGCTAACCACCAACCGAACCAACTGCGATCCAGATCATCGATGATGATCGCTAGCCTGGCCAGGCCGATCATCTGCTGTACCAGTCGGAGAGCTTCGGCCTCGTTGAAGTGATGAAGGAACAAGGAACAGTAGACGAAATCGAAGCGTTCGGTTGATTCAGCGAAGGCATTGCGTTGGCGAAAGGCTAGCGACACTCGCGGGCGATGCGCCACCAAGGCTTGACCCTCCTTTTCGCCAGCGACGGACTGCTGGGCAACCTCGATCGCCGTCGGGCTGACATCCCAACCCTCGATGCTCCAATCGATGCCTTTGGCTAGCGTACGTGCCACCCCCAAGGCGACATCGCCGCTACCGCAACCAAGGTCGAGGATCGACGCTGCGGTGAGCCGGTGCGTGGCAGCGTAGGCTTGAATGCTGCGGGCGATGCGGCCCGCGGTAAGGCTGAGTCGGTTCACCCGTCGCAGTCCGGCCAGGGCCCGTCGATGTTCCTCCCGATCCAACTCCGGATCATCCATCCATTCCGGCACCAACTGGCGTTCTTTCAAGCCAAGCCCTCCCGGTAACGATCGCTTCGCGGCAAGATGACCTTTCCCCAAGGGCTCAACAGCAAGGCCGGGAGGATCAGCAGATCACCGATGATCGCCAGGCTGAGGATGGCGATCATCAACTTGGCGAATTGTTGAGTCGGCAGGAAACCCGCCAGCAGGAATGGGGCCATCGAAAAGCAACTGATGAGGGTGGTATGAAGCATGGCCGCCGCGCACGCTTTGAGCGTTGCATAGACTGCCGGTGGTCGCGACCCTTCGCGATGCAAGCTGGCCATGTACCAGCAGAGGAAATGCAAGGTGTCGTCGACCGCAATCCCCAAGGCGACGCTGGCGGTCAAGATGCCGGCGATATCCAAGCTATAGCCGAGCCCGCCCATGATGCCGAAGACGACCGAAACGGGAAGGACGTTCGGGATCATCGCCAACAAGCCACCCCGCCAACTGCGGGTGATCAACATCAGGATCGGGGTGATCAGCAGGAAGGCGGTGAGGAAGCTGGAGCCTAAGTCTTGCAGCACCGTAACCTGCGTGTGGTGCATGATCGGGGTCAAGCCAGTGTAGTGGATCTCAAGCCCGTCGGCCTGGACTTGTCCGGCATCGGTTTGCGGCAAACCGGCCTCCAGTACCCGCCGGCAGGTTTGCTCGATGACCCCTACCAACTGGCCGTAGTCCTGGCCGCTGGTGGCTGAGACCTTGGCGATCACCCGCCATGTCTGACCGCGGTCGGTATCGGCGATCCATTTTTCTTGCTGGAATCGCTCCAGGTTTTCGTCGATCGCGCGACGGACCGCGCCTCGCCGCGCCGATGCGCCGATCGAACCGCTTTCAGTCCAACTCGGCAACAACGAGGCAGCCGACATTACCCCACCGACTTCTGCTTGTTGACGCAAGCTACTGCCTAATGCCTCGACCCAACGCAAGCGATCAAAATTCGATAAAGGGCTATCGGGTGGAAAATGCAGTAACACTTCGACGGTTGCAATCGGCGCTAAATGACTCTCAATCCAAGCCATGTCTTGATTGACGCGGCTCTGCGCAGGGAACATGTCGGTAAACTTGGTCGAGGCCTTGAGATAGCTCAGTCCGACGAAACAGGCCAGCAGACCTGCCGTCGCGATGAAGGCAAGGGGGATCGCCCAGGTTCGCAGACAATCCACATATCTTGTCAACCAATCCTTTGCCGCTGGTTCGACGACGGCCGGCTTGGCGAGCGATGCAGGGCTGGGCAGCGGCTGAAGGGGAGCGATAGCCGAGGGGATAGCCGGGCCAACGCTGCGCGGCAGCCGGTCCACCCAACTCAGGAGCGTGGGGAACATCAACAAAAGCGCGACGGTCGCCAGCGACAACGCAACCGCAGAAAAGAGGCCGAATTCACGGACCGGTTGGAGCTGGCTTGTCCATAACGACCCCATCCCGATCGCCGTAGTCAGGCTCGAAAGGAAGCAAGGCCACCAGCCGACTTCGAGCGCGTGCAGCCCCGGGTCGGTTTTCCCCGCGCGCAGCCCATCGCGATAGTAGTTGATCAGATGTACCGCCCCGGAAAGGGTTAGCATGAAGACCAGCGTCGGCAGCACGATCAGCACCGCGCTGAAGCGGTTGCCGGTATAATAAACAAGCGAGACTGCGATGAGTTGCCCGATACCGGCCAGCAACAAAGCGCACAAAGCGTAGCGCAAGCGTCGCAAGCAGAACCAGGCGATTCCTAACCCCAGGATGCTGGAAGGAGGAACCAGTTGGACCAGACTCGCTTCGGCGGCGCGGTCGACCGCGTAGCACTCGTAGATCGTACCGGCTAGTCGCAGCCGCTCGCGCCCGAGCCCTGCCGTTTGATCGGCCGCTTGAAACAGATCCTCCACGGTTCGCGCCTGCTCCTTCACTCCGCGTTCGGTGGCATAAGCCAGGATGGCAGCGGTTCCTTCGCGGCCGATCATGAAGCCTTCAAGACGCGACTTCGCTAGCTGGGCACTGAGCCTCAACGGGGGCTGCGTCAATTGTTCGAGTAATTGATCGGTAGCCTGGACGCTTGCGAACCGCGGGCCGCCGACAGCTTCGGATACCCTGATTTGCTGCTCGAGTTGCTGGCGAAAGGCTTGCAACCGTGGGTCATCGACGGTGCAACCATCCCAGGAAACCAGGATGATTTGATCGTTCCCGAAGGCTTGGACGAAGTTATCGTAGACCGTGCGCTCCTCGCGTCCTTTGGGCAACCATTCATGCACCCCGGCCGAACCGATCGGTAAGTGAAGGACGGCCCATACACCCCAAGGCAGGCCAAGGATGATCGCTAGCGTTGTCCACCAGGATACTCGCTTCACGTACGACAAGCAGTTGCCTTTGTTGACTGAAGACCTGATCGGGCTTGGCTTCGGACAAGGATCACGCCTATCCTTGAGAGCACTGGGAAGGCGAAAAACATGGGACCAGGTACCGGTAATCGTTAACTTAGATGGTTTCGTCGCTTCCCGAAAGCGCTTTTTCCGACAAATAGCCTTGTTCCAGAGCTTAATGAGTTTGATTGACGTAGCAGCGAGCAAAAAGCTTGAACACTCCGAATATGTCCTTGGATCATGCCATCCTGACCGCGGTGTCGACCGCCTACATCTATGCCGGAAGCTACTTCAAAGATCGGCGTTTGATCCGTTATATTGGTCAGCCTTACCTCGACTATGCCTCGCGGATTTCAGGCTTGCCGTTCATCGGCATCGGTTCGTTGCGACGGATGCGGTAAGTGGTAGAGGTATCAAGTTCGAGGACTCTTATGGACGCTACCACCCATCGACCTGACTACTGGCTTCAAGGAGTGAAATGGACGGGAAGGGGGTTGTCGTTGCTGGTGGTGTTGCTGTTTGCGCTTAGCGCCTCGGTGAAATTTCGAGTCCAACCCGAAGTAAGCCAATCGGTGGATGGTTTGGGTATTCCGCCTTCCTTGCTGACGACCCTGGGAGTCCTCGAATCGGTCTGTGTCTTTCTGTACTTGATCCCAGTCACCTCGGTACTGGGGGCGATCCTGCTGACCGGCTATCTCGGCGGGGCTATTTTTGCCCACTGGCGACTCGGAGAAAGCATCCTGGTCCAAGCCGGCTTGGGGGTGGTCTTATGGCTCGGGCTTTACCTGCGCGAACCTCGCCTGTGGCGGCTGATCCCTTTCCGCCTGCAGGACTGAGCTCGCCGCAGCTGGTGCGATCTGCCGCAAAGCAGGCCTCGCAGAGAGAAAACTGTCGCGAGGCCTGAGATCTACAGCCGCCGCAACCCGTCTTCGGTCATGGCGCAAGGAATGTCGCCTTCGATCGCATCCAGCCGTTCCAACGTTTCGCGATCGAGGATCAGGTCGATGGCTGACAAGCTCTCTTCCAACTGGCTAAGGCTGGTTGCCCCCACGAGGGTCGAGGCCACGAAGTCGTGCTGACGACTCCAGGCCAAGGCGAGGGCTGTGGGGGTGATCCCGAGCTCCTGGGCGATCTGGCCGACCCGCCGCGCGACCTCGACCGTCCGCGGGTTGACGAAGCGTTTCGCCATCCGCTTCTGACGTTCGCCGCCGCGGAGCAAATAGTCTTCGAAACGCGAGCCGGCCGGGATGCTCTCGTTGTACTTGCCGGTCAGTACCCCGGCACCCAACGGCGAGTAGGGGATTAGACTGACTCCTTCGCGGCGGCAGACCTGCGCTAACTCGCTTTCACAACGCCGATTGATCAAGCTGAAGTTGTTTTGCACGGTTTCAAACCGGGCCAGGCGATGGCTATCCGCGGTCCAGAGACTTTTCATCAAGCCCCAGCAGGTTTCATTGCTGCAACCGATAGCACGGACTTTGCCTTGCTGGATGAGTTTATCCAAAGCAGCCAAAGGTTCCTCATACGGCAAACCATGGTCGGGCCAATGCGTCTGATAGAGGTCGATATAGTCCGTCTGTAGCCGCTGGAGCGAGGCCTCGGCGGCGCAGACGATTTGCCGCCGGTCGAGCGCTGTCTTGCCGCCGCGCACGGGGGGGGTAAACCAACCATGGCCTGGGCCAGCTACTTTGGTGGCGATCACCAGTTGCTCGCGAGGCTTATGACGCAGCCAGCGGCCAAGCATACTCTCCGTCAACCCAACCCATTCGGCCTTCGGGGGGACGGGGTAAAGTTCCGCCGCATCGAAAAAATCGATCCCGGCCTCCCAGGCTCGATCCATCAGCAGGCTCGAAGTGGCTTCGTCGCATTGCGACCCGAAGGTCATTGTTCCCAAGCCGATATCGCTGACGACAATCCCGCTTCGTCCAAGCCGTCTGCGTTGCATCATTCATCCTCGATCATCGACAAGAACCATAGGTAGGCGATTCGTCACCCCGAACCCATTCCAACCTTAACACAGGCCGGGGGATGGATGAAGGTGGGATGAGGCGATACGACTGCCCGCCTCGCCGCAGCTTGGTATCAGCGGGCTGGTAACGCTTGTTCCAACCCAACCCCCGCGGCCACGGTGGCCGCCCGGCTTTGAGCACAGACGCGGGTTTCCAAACCTAACAGGTATTGTTTGCGTTCCAGGCCCCCACCATAGCCGATTAAACTTCCGTTGCCACCGATGACGCGGTGGCACGGGATCAGGACGCTGAGCGGGTTGCGACCATTGGCCAAGCCGACGGCCCGGGCTGCCGACGGCCGCCCGATCCGCCGGGCTAGTTCACCATAGGATATGGTTTGGCCATAGGGGATCGACTGCAACTCCAACCAAACCGCCTGTTGGAAGCGGCTTCCTCGGGGAGCCAACGCTGCGGAACGCAGGCAGAACTGTTGCCGTGAACCGGTGAAATACTCGGCCAACTGTTCGGATACTTCGGCGAATATCATGGCGATGGCCGTCGGCCAGGGGCGATCATCGTGGTGGATATCGCGGTCAGGACCAAGTTTGTCGAGGAAGTAAAGGCCGGTCAAGGAATTTTCTTCCGCCGTCAGTAGCAACGGGCCGATCGGGGAATCGCACCTCGCCTGCCACATCGACTTTAGCTCCACAGCTTGGCGAAGTTGACGACATCATTGAAAGTAACGAAGATCATCAACGCTAATAAGGCCAAGACCCCCATCACCGTCAACCGCATCTGCAGGGCTTCATCCACCGGTTTGCCGCGGATGGCTTCGGCGATTAGGAACATCATGTGTCCCCCATCCAAGGCCGGGATCGGCAAGAAGTTGATGACCGCCAGGTTAGCGCTCAGCATCGTCAAGAACATCAACAATTTGGTGGTGCTCTCCGAGGCGGCGTCGGTAGCCGCATAGAAGATCATGCCAGGGCCACCCGCCATGTTCAAAGAAATCTTGCCGGTGAACATCATCCGCAGGAAACGCAGTACATCGCTGGCTTTGTCTTGAATTTCGTGCCAACCCAATTGGAAGGCCTCGGGGACCGAAGCAGCGACGCGGTTTAGCTTGCCTGGCATGAAATTGACTCCGCGGTCGAACCAGGACCATTCCCGATCATTAGCGACCGCGAAATTCGACTGTTGGACTATCCCGTCGCGCATGAAACGCAGCGTCAGTTTGGTGCCGAGCGGTAAATGCTGGACAAAGGTATGAAGGTACATCGAGGAATAGCCGTCCTTCAAATCGCGGCCCTCGATGAGTTTTTCGATTTCCCGTGCCGAGAAGACTTTCTCGATGGCTTCGAGAGTATCCGGGTCGTTGGAGGGATCCAACCGCATCTGCAAGACGGTTTCGCCAGGTAGCAGCCCTGTCGCCGCCGGATCTTGCTCGCTGGCCTGAATCGCGGCGACTTTGTTGGAGGGGGTGAAGACCAAACCCGATCCGGGAAGTTCCAGACCGACCGGATTGAATTGGAAGCTGCTATCCCGCAGGACGAACTGCTCCGGGACCTGCCATTCGAAGGGGTAGACCTCTCCCACTTCCCCTTCGCCGCTAGCGCGGCGGAGGGT
>JBILTQ010000322.1:0-6435 GCA_044371435.1 Pirellulaceae bacterium
AAGGGTTTGGCTGTTCGCCAATGAAAGCGGTACGTGAGCTGGGTTCAGACCGTCGTGAGACAGGTCGGTCCCTATCTACCGTGGGCGTACGAAACTTGAGGAGCCTCAACTTTAGTACGAGAGGATTTAGTTGGACGTAGCTCTGGTGTACCAGTTGTCACGCTAGTGGCACGGCTGGATAGCTAACTACGGAAAGGATAAACGCTGAAAGCATCTAAGCGTGAAGCCTTCTCCAAGATTAGGTTTCGTAGCACTTTGTGCGAGAGTCCCCTGATAGACGATCAGGTATCATAGGCCGGATGTGTAAGCACGGTAACGTGTTCAGCTTACCGGTACTAACGGACGAATGCTTGACCATCGGTATCACGCACTCTTGAAGGGTCGGATATCGATCGCACTCTTGCTCAAGATAGTAGAGATGATGGCAGGGTTTAGCCACCTTGCCGGTTGGGAAACCAACGACATTTACCAATCCAACAGGGCCGTCGGGCAGACATGTCCGGCGGTCCTTTCCGGTGACTTTATCGAAAAGGCCACACCTGTTCCCATTCCGAACACAGTAGTTAAGCTTTTCGAGCCGATGATAGTGTATACCAATGCGAAAGTAGGTATCGCCGGTCTTTTTAAACCCTCTTGGGCCTTGCCCAGGAGGGTTTTTTTATTGGTTGACTCGGTCTTTCGATTGGTGAGCCTGTTTTTCGACGGGTGAGGTAGGCGTTGGTAGGGGGAGCTTTTTTTTCGCTCACGGTTATTCCGCCAGACCGCCTCGGTTGATCGGACCTTGATGAGAAGGCGTAATCGATATGGATCTTTCTGAGTTCGATGAAGTCACGCTGTATCCGGAAGCCATCGCCTTGACGATCGCCGGATCCGATTCGTCGGGCGGGGCGGGGCTGCAGGCAGATTTAAAGACTTTTCAGCAGTTGGGGGTTTTCGGTGCCACAGCGGTTACCTTGATCACCGTGCAGAACACCCTCGGGGTGGAAGAGGTCCAAGTGCTTCCCCCGCCGCTGATCTTAGCGCAAATCGACGCCGTGGATCATGACCTGAAGTTAGCGGCAGCCAAGACTGGAGCGCTCGGAGATGCCGAGGTAGTCGAGGCGGTGGCCGACCGCTGTCGAGCCTTCGAGTTTCCACTGGTCGTCGATCCGGTCATGGTGAGCAAGCACGGGGATCGTTTGTTGGACGAGGATGCGATTGATCTCATGAGGCGTCGGTTATTGCCGAAGGCTTTTTTAGTGACCCCCAACCGTTGGGAAGCTTCGTTGCTTGCGGAAAATTCGCTGGATCATCCGGCTTCGATCGCGCGTGCCATCCACGATATCCATCGGCTTGGTGCCAGGTATGTGCTTTTGAAGCTGGGCGAGGAGGAAGGGCAATCGATACATATCTTCGGGGATGGTGAGCAAAACCTTCAGATCTCGGTGCCACGGCTCGACAGTCGAAATACGCATGGGAGCGGCTGTGCCTTGTCGGCAGCGATCACCGCCAGGCTGGCTCGACAGGAGCCGATCCGCGACGCGGTGCATGCTGCGATTCGCGATGTATGGCAGGCGATTCATGCTGGTCAAGCCGTGGGTACTGGCTATCGACCGATCGAGTTTCGCATGATCGGGACCGGGAATAGTTCGCGGTGAGCTGGAGAGGGCCAGCTACCAGGAATGGTTCGGGCGATGGCTCGCCGCAGTCTTGGTAGTTAGCCCCTCGGGCTCTTCGGCAGAGGTCGCTTTGCGGTAGAATCATGGAGCCGCGCTCAAGCTTCAGCGCGGTGTACGTTCACGCGTGAAAAAGGTTGGATGTTGGATGACTGAGATGGCCCCTGCTGATACCGCCGAGCCGAACTGGACGGCTTTGACTGCCAAGCAACGGCGAGTCTTGGGAACGCTGATGGAGAAGTCGAAGACGACCCCCGACGTTTATCCCATGACCTTTGCGGCCCTGACGACCGGCTGTAATCAAAAGACCAACCGGGCGCCGATCAGTAATTACACGACCGAACAGGTTGAGCAGACCGTGGATGAGCTGAAGAAACTGGGGGCGGTCACCCTGGTTCACGGCAGCGGCCGGGTGGAGAAAGTCCGTCATTATGCTTATCAATGGCTGGGGCTGAGCAAAGTCGAGGCGGCGATCATGACCGAACTCCTGCTTCGCGGTCATCAAACCATCGGCGAGTTGCGGACGAGGGCTTCGCGGCTGGAGCCGATTTCAGACCTGGGTGAACTCCAGCGGTTGCTCGAGGACTTAGCCTCGCGACGGTTGGTGCTGAAGCTTACTCCGGCTGGTCGTGGTCAATGGATCACTCATAATCTCTATCCGGAATGGGAGTTGGAAGAGCTGCAAAAATCTTTGCCAGCCTTTGGTGAACCCAGCGCTAGTACGGAAGCGGGCGAGGACTACCCAGCGGCGGTCGTTCCTCGAGCGACCGCCGAAGACAAGTCAGGCGCACAGCTGGTTGAGGAAGTTGTCGAACTCCGTCAGCAACTGGCTAAGCTGACCGAACGGGTCGACTTCCTGGAGCGTGAGTTAGGGGTCCTTTCTTCTGGCCCAGCTAGCCCTACGGATGACTGAGTCCCCCGTGTTGCAGCGAGCCGCTGCCGCTATCGCCAAGGCCACGCGTGTGGCGGTGCTTACCGGGGCCGGGGTTTCCGCCGAGAGCGGTGTCCCTACTTTTCGCGATCGCGATGGGTGGTGGCAAGGGCAGCGTGTCGAGGAACTAGCCACACCGGAAGCGTTCGCCCGCGACCCGCGCCGCGTTTGGCAATTTTATCATGCACGGCGAGAGCAGTTGCGGAGCATCCAACCCAACCCTGGGCATTATGCGCTGGTCCTCCTGGAAAAATGGTTTGGGGGCAACATGATCTTGGCGACACAAAATGTCGACGGTCTGCATACGCTGGCAGGTAGTCAGCAGGTAGCGGAACTTCATGGAAACCTCCGCCGCACCCGCTGCCTCCAGTGTAGGGTGATCGATGATTGCGGGTTGGAGGAGTTGGCAGCCGAACCGCACTGTCCACGTTGTGGCGGTCGGTTGAGGCCCGACGTCGTGTGGTTTCATGAGCCGCTGGAGGAGCGTGTCGTCAGCGCGGTTTTTGCTGCCGCCGAGAGCTGCGATTGCTTCCTGGTCGTTGGCACCTCGGCCGTGGTCTTTCCAGCCGCCACCATGATCCCGCTCGCCAGGCAGAGCGGCGGGGTAGTGATCGAAATCAATTTGACGCCAACCGCAGCCAGCCGTTACGCTGACATCGGGTTATACGGTCGCTCCGGCGAAATCTTACCTCTCCTCTGCGAAGAAGCAGGAATTCATCATGGGTAGCCTGAAGGCTTCCGTTTCCCTCCTTGCCCTTGGAAGCATTGCCGGTGTCTGGCCGCCAGGCCGCAGGTCGATGCGACCAGTCTGTCGGGGAAGCGTTAGCTACGCATGGGCAGCTGCGGTCGCCATGATCCTGGTGTTCTGGATGACTCCGCCTCGTTTGTCAGCGGCCGATCGCCCGAACATCCTTTGGATCCTTTCCGAAGACACCTCGATCCACTACTTCGAGCATTTCTTTCCGGGCGGAGCCCCCACGCCGCAGATCACCGCCTTGGCGAAGCATGGGCTGACTTTCCCCTATGCCTTTTCCAATGCTCCGGTGTGTTCGGTAGCCAGAACGACCTTGATCAGCGGATGCTATGCGCCGCGTATTGGAACGCAATATCATCGCCGAGCCGTCAGCGTCCCGATGCCACCGGGTTTGAAGATGTTTCCAGCTTACCTCAAGCAAGCCGGTTATTACACCAGCAATTGCGAGAAGAAGGACTACAACGCCGAGGAGTCGCCAGGGACATGGGACGAATCCTCGAGCAAAGCCAGTTGGCGGAATCGTCCGGCTGGCATGCCCTTCTTCCATATGCAGAGTTTCGCGACCACCCATGAAAGTTCTTTGCACTTTCCCGCGGAAGATCTCCAAACCCGGCCAACCATCATCGATCCCCAGCAGGTGGCCTTGGCGCCGTACCATCCGGACACCCCTGCTTTCCGCTATACGGCAGCCCGCTATCGCGACCGGATTCGAATGCTCGACGAGCAGGTAGGTGAATTGGTTGCCAAGCTGGCCGAAGATGGTTTACTCGAAGAGACCTTCATTTTTTATTTCGGCGACCATGGCGGGGTCCTTCCGCGAGGCAAAGGGTATGCTTATGAAAGCGGCCTGCACGTCCCCTTGGTGGTTCGCGTGCCGGAAAAATATCGAGGGCTGATCGATCGGCCACTGGCTTCTCAGGTCGCTGGCTTTGTGAGTTTCATCGATTTCGGTCCGACGGTCCTGCATTTAGCGGGGGTGGAGTATCCACTTCCCCGGATGGATGGAAAGCCCTTCCTCGGAGCGGGGATCGACCGCCGCGAGGTCGATCAGCGTCAGTCGGCCTTGGGTTACGCGGATCGCTTCGATGAAAAGTACGATTTGGTGCGTAGCCTACGGCTCGGAAAATATGAGTATGTTCGCAGTTATCAGCCGATGAATTACGACGGCTTGCACAACAACTACCGCTATCAGATGCTGGCCTATCGTGAATGGCGGGACCTTTCGCAAGCCGGCAGATTAACTCCGATCCAGGATCAATTTTTTCAGCCGCGTTCCCCGGAGATGCTCTTCGATATCGAAGCCGATCCCCACGAGGTACACAATCTGGCTGGGGATCCGGCGTTTTCCCAAGTCTTGCTCCGTGCGCGAGCCGAGTTGCAATATCGTTTGAAAAGCTTTCCTGATCTCAGTTTTTATCCGGAAAGTTTTTTGGCAGAGGAGGCCTTGGCGGACCCGGTCACCTTTGGGCAAAAGTATCGTCTCGAATTGATCGAGCTCATCGATATCGCCGACCTTCCGCTGCAGCCCTGGGACGAGGTCGGAGCCAAAGTTCGCCGGGCGCTTACCTCGGAGAATCCGTGGAAGCGTTACTGGGGATTGATCGCGGCCAATGTCTTCGGGACGGCAGCCGACCCCCTTCGGGCAGAGATCGAAAAGCTCGCCCTCGGCGATGATTCGTTGCTGGTGCGTGTGCGGGCGGCCGAGTACCTTGCGATGTCTGACCGTCCGATGTTGGCCCGGCAATGTTTCGAGGAGTGCATTTCCCGTAGCCGCTCGGGAATCGAACTCGGATTGATCTTGAACAGCGTGGTGCTAGTGCGAGATCGACAGCCCAGCCTTCAGGTCACCATCGACGTCGACCAGCTATCGCCGGAAGTCTTGGCGAACGATGGGGTGCAGCGCAGGCTGGAGTACCTTACCGGTCGGGTCTTCGCATCCCCCAAGAAAAAGAACAAAACTAAAAAAAGCAAGCAGGATTGAAGGGATGCCGCCGCGGTTTTCGCGAATCACCGCCCGTGGTTGTCGTCCGCGATGCCAACTGGCTCCTCGCCCTCACCTCGCAGGCTGAGACTTCACCGGCGGGCACCACAGCCGGTGAGTTGCCCAGGGATTTTCAACGATGAGCAGGAAGTTCGAACCCAACGTTCTCCCGAGGCCAACCAGCCCCTACCGGCGATGGATCACTGGTTTTTTTCTGATCCTGACGGGTTTGATGGTAGCCGATGTCATTCCGTCGGAGCACCTACCGCTACCGCAATTCAAGCGAGCCCTGACCATGCTCCTGAGCCGAGTCGGCCTATGGCAAGGCCAGTGGAGCATGTTTGCTCCGGATCCGGTCATCAACAATGCCTGGCTGGAGGCAGACCTGCGGGACCGGGAAGGTCGGCAGACGCATTGGAGCTCTCCCTATTGGGCTGAGGTGGATGCCTGGGGAAAATTTCGTCGCTTTCGTGAGATCAACTACTTCAATCGCCTCCCGCTCGACCAACATCGCCCGGCGCTCAGTGACTTCGCCGATTGGTTGAGGCGGCACGCGCCCGATCCGGAGGCTATCCGTCGCGTCGAAATTCAGCGACGCGAACTGACGTACCTTCCTGGGCCGCCCGGAACCCTTCCCACCCGCGACAACATCACCTGGGCCTTTCGCACACGTTTCCTGATGGAGCGGAGCTACCAACCGTGAACGGTGCCTGGGAGCGATTGCCAAGGCTGTGGAACCGCTTTCTCTTCGAAGGCGGCGATCCGCGATTGGTCGCTATCTTTCGCATCGGCTACGGCATATTGCTACTGATCAATGTCAGCATCTGGCTGGCCGACAGTTCGCGATGGTTTTCCGATGACGGGATGCTGACAGCCGCTACCGCCGCCCATTTATACCCTCGGCAGTACCTATCGCTTTTCTTTGTCATCCCGTCCACTGACTGGCTCGTTCATGGTTGTTTGCTGTTGCTTGGCATGCAAGCTATCCTGCTGCTGCTTGGTTGCTGGTCGCGTTTCCAAGCCGCATGTATTTTCTTCTGGCTGGTCTCCTTCCAGCATCGCAATCCACTGATCTGCGATGGTGAGGATACCGTCTTTCGGTTGTTCGCCTTTT
>JBILTQ010000323.1:0-6431 GCA_044371435.1 Pirellulaceae bacterium
GAGGATGTCGGTCAACAAGGCGAATCGATCATCCTTTTCCCGAATCAAACCGATGCTGATCCCAGCCACCGGATTGGTGATCGGCACCCCGGAAGCCATCAACGCCAAACAGCCACCACAAACGCTGGCCATCGACGACGAGCCATTGCTTTCGAGAATATCGCTGATGACCCGGATGGTGTACGGAAAGTCGTCCGCATCGGGCAGCACCGGCTCCAACGACCTTTCGGCCAGCGCCCCGTGCCCGATCTCCCGCCGGCCCGGGCCTCGGATCGGACGACATTCCCCGACCGAAAAGGAGGGAAAATTGTAGTCGAGCATGAACTTTTTGCTGTACTCTTCGATCAACCCATCGACCCGCTGTTCATCCCGCGGCGTCCCCAGCGTCACCGTGACGAAAGCTTGCGTTTCACCGCGTTGGAACAAGGCCGAACCGTGCGTTCGCGGCAGCAAATCGGCCTCGCATTCGATCGGTCGCAGCGAACTCCAATCCCTTCCATCGGGACGAGTCCCCGACAAGATCAACCCCCGCACCACCTTCGATTCCAACTGGTGCCAAACGCGATGGAAAGTGTCGCGGCACAAAGCCCCCTCGGCGGTTGGATCCGGGATCATCTCCCCCAAAGCCAGTTCGCGCAGCTCATTGCAGGCCTGATTGCGAGCCGCCTTGCCCTCGGTCTGCTTCGCCGCCCTGAAACGATCCCCATAGCGTTCCGTGAGTTGGCCGAGTAAAGCCGAATCATCGAGCGCCGGGAATTCGATCTTCTTGGGATTGATTTTAGCTTGGAGCTCCAGTTGCAGGTCGATTACCTGGCGAATGATCGAATGAGCGTACTGAATCGCCTCGATCATCTCATTCTCGGGGATCTCCTGGCCAAAACCTTCGATCATGACCACCTCGCGAGGATTCGCCGAAACGATCATGTCCAGGTCTGACTCTTCGAGCTGCTCCTGTGTCGGGAAAGCCAGCAATCGGCCATCGATTCGTGCCACCCGGGTCGAGGCGATCGGGCCTTGGAACGGCAGCGAACTGATCAACAGGGCACAGGCCGCCCCGTTCATCGCCAAGACGTCGCCGTCATTCTGCGTGTCGCTGCTCAAGACCATCGATTGGATCTGGACTTCATCGAAGAAGCCATCAGGGAATAAGGGGCGAATCGGACGGTCCATCAAGCGGCTGGTCAACGTCTCCTTGGTGGTCGGACGTCCCTCCCGCTTGATGAAGCCCCCAGGGAACTTCCCGGCCGCAGCCAGCCGCTCGCGGTAATCGCAAGTCAGGGGAAAGAAATCGGTTCCAGGCCGTGACGGCCCGGTCGCTACCGCATTCAAGACTACCGTGTCGCCGTACTGGACGAGTACACATCCCGATGCTTGCTTGGCCAACTGGCCAGTCTCAAAAGAAAGTACGGAATCGCCAATCTGCTTTTCTACTCGATACTTCACGCTTCCTAATCCTACATCAATCAAAAGTTACAAAACTGGCTTCCGATCGACCGAGCGGGAACAGCCCACCGGGAATCGCTAGCCAAAGACGCGGCCAATGCCCGTCTCTCGCTCACCCTAGCCTCGAACACCTGGCTCCACTATCAGTCTTGGGATCAAAACCTGCCGCGTCCCACGGAAAACCATCCGCGAACGCAACAGTCCCCAAACATCAACCCTAGGCCCGAACCGAGCCTCTTTAACAGAGCGGTACAACACCACCTGTTGGTCGAGCAGAAACCGGCAAAATTCCAGGGGATACACGGGGAAAATACCCCGAGCCTGGCCGAGCTACTTACGAATGCCTAAGCGACCGATCAAATCGAGATACCGATTCGGATCGTGCTTTCGGACGTAGTCAAGAAGCGATCGTCGTCGACTTACCATCCGCAACAACCCGCGGCGACTAGCATAATCCTTCACATTGGATCGCATGTGCTCGGTGAGGCTGTTGATACGTTGGGTCAGCAAAGCGATCTGGACATCCGAAGAACCTGAATCGGATGCCGAACGACGAAATTGGTCGATGACTTGTGCTTTGCTGGACGTCGCTAAGCTCATAAAGTTTCCTGTGCCACTCCTGAATGGCTTAATAACACTCGCAGTTCTCTTGGTTTCTGTCGGAGCGTAAGCTTAGCCAATTCTGGTTTGGACGCAACCGCACTTTGGAACCGCGGCGGCCAAAATTTGGCTAAGCCCCACCTTTACTGGCGATTTTAGCCCAGGTGTCGCGAAGGGTGACGATCCGATGGAAAACGGGGTTGCCAACGGTCGAGTCCTTGGGATCGACGCAAAAGTAGCCATTCCTTTCAAATTGAACCCGCGTTCCCGGCGGCAAGCTCGCCAAGGCCGGCTCGACACGGGCTGCGAGGTGGCGAACGCTCTCGGGGTTGAGGTTGTCGAGGAAAGTCTGACCGGCCGGCACATCCTCGGGGAATTCGTTTTGAAAGAGGCGGTCGTAAAGCCTGACTGGTACGCTGGCCGCCGTCCGCGCAGCGACCCAGTGGATCGTCCCCTTCACCTTGCGAGCGCCGGACTGCTCGCTACCCGACCGGGTGGTGGGATCGTAGGTACAACGCAGCTCGACGACCTTCCCCTCGGCATCCTTGATGACTTCCTCGCAGCGGATGATGAAGGCATAGCGGAGGCGGACTTCGCCGCCGGGCTTCAAGCGAAAATACTTGGAAGGCGCATGCTCCATAAAATCCTCCCGTTCGATAAATAATTCACGGCTGAACGGGATCTCGCGACTCCCCTCCTCCGGCCGTTCGGGATTGTTGATCGCCGAGATCATCTCTTGCTGGTCGGCCGGATAGTTGGTGAGGACCACCTTGATCGGATCGAGCACCGCCATGTAACGAGGGGCGACCTCGTTGAGGTGTTCGCGGATCGCGTTTTCCAGCACCACGACATCGATCGTGCTGTTGAACTTGGCCACCCCGATTTTTTCGCAGAATCGACGCAAGCTCTCCGGGGTGTAGCCGCGACGACGCAAACCGCTGATCGTCGGCATCCGCGGATCATCCCAGCCGCTGACCAGCTTCTCCTCGACCAGTTGCAACAGCTTCCGCTTGCTCAGGACGGTATAGGTTAAATTGAGTCTGGCAAATTCGATTTGCCGCGGATGATAGATCCCCAAAGCTTCGCAGAACCAATCGTAGAGCGGGCGATGGTTTTCAAATTCGAGGGTGCAGATCGAGTGGGTGATCCCTTCGATCGAATCGCTTTGACCATGAGCCCAATCGTACATCGGGTATAAACACCAGCGGTCCCCGGTGCGGTGATGATGGGCATGCAGGATCCGGTACATCACCGGGTCGCGAAGATTGAGGTTGGCGGCCGCCATGTCGATTTTCGCCCGGAGCGTCCGCGCCCCGTCGGGAAAATCCCCTCGCCGCATTTGCTCGAAAAGCTTGAGATTTTCGGCCGGGCTGCGTTGGCGGAAGGGGCTATTCCGCCCTGGCTCGGTGAGGGTTCCCCGGTAATCGCGGATCTCCTCGGAGGAGAGGTCGCAAACATAGGCTTTTCCCGCCTCGATCAGTTGAATGGCCCATTGATAGAGCTGATCGAAGTAGTCGGAAGCATAGTACAGCCCATCCCACGAAAAGCCCAACCAGCGGACATCCTCCATGATCGAATCGACGTATTCCTGGCTCTCCTTGGTGGGATTGGTATCATCGAACCGAAGATTACATGTCCCGCCGTAGGTGTGGGCCAGACCAAAGTTTAGACAGATACTTTTGGCATGCCCGATGTGCAGGTACCCGTTGGGCTCCGGAGGGAAGCGGGTGGCGAGTTGGCGGCCAGCCATCTTCGGCTTGGCCAAATCGCGTTCGACCTCCTGCTCGATAAAGTTCAGCTGCCTCGGCTCCGCCCCCCCCTCTTCATCGGGGGTAACATCGATGTTCCACGTATCATTGCTCATCCAGAACCGCTCTTTCTATCCTTGCTTCTCCAACCAGTCCGGCGACTTCACCCAACAACTCTCCCCCGTCCGCTCCGGCCACACCGACCTGCCGCCAGGGACCGATCGGGCGAAAACCCGTGTCGCCGGGCCCGCCTCCGCCAAGGCCAACCTTCACCGACGCCCCGCATCTTACCGACTCGCCCCCCCCAGGACCAGCTTAAGATCCAAGGGTGACTACAGGATACAGCCACTCCGGCTCGTTGACGCATCGCGTGTCGGCTCTCGGTTGGCTCCTACGGTGGGGATGAAAGCCTCCTCTAAAAGCGGATGCTTCACCTCGCGTTCCCCTGCCCACTTCGGAGCTTGCGAAGCCCCCCCTTTTTTCGAGGAAAGCCCTCCGCCGGGGGGCCGCCCACCCAGAGGAACCGGAAGCCCGGGGCAACCGACGCCGAGGAGACCGTCAGGGGCCAGCCAGCAACTCGCGGATGTGCGACTGGGTCACCGGCCGAACGATTCCTTTTTCCGTGATCAAGGCGGTGATCAACTCGGCCGGCGTGACGTCGAAGGCCGGATTGTAGACACGGACGCCGCGTGGGGCGGTGCGTTTGCCGAACGCTTCGGTAATCTCCCCTTCCTGCCGCTGTTCAATCGGAATGTCGCTCCCCCATTCCAGGCTCAAGTCAAAAGTGCTGCTCGGGGCTGCTACGTAAAAAGGAACACCGTGATGCTTGGCTTGAACCGCCAACCCGTAGGTGCCGATCTTGTTGGCGGTATCCCCTCGGGCGGTGATCCGATCCGCTCCGACGAAGACCGCCTGAACCTTCCCCTCGCGCATCACTTGGGCAGCCATCGAATCGCAGATCAAAGTGCAGGGGACCTCGCGCTGCATCAGCTCCCAGGCCGTGAGGCGGGCCCCCTGGAGCAAGGGGCGTGTTTCATCGACGTAGACCTGGAATTCCTTCCCCTGGTCCTGGGCGGTGAAGAAGGCCGAAAGGGCCGTGCCGTACTCGGCGGTCGCCAGCCCACCCGTGTTGCAGTGGGTCAGCAGCCCCATCCCATCCTCGATCAATGAAGCCCCGTAACGGCCGATGGCATGGCACATTTGGCGGTCTTCCTCGTGGATCTTTCGAGCTTCCGCCAACATCCACCGGCCCAGGCTGGCGACGGTAGGAGTGGCCGCGGCCGCGGCCGCGATGACCAGACGCATCCTCTCCAATGCCCAAAAAAGGTTGACGGCCGTCGGCCGGGAGGTCCCCAGGTGCTCGAGGTCGGTATGGATCGAACGCAGCACGGCGGAATCGACGGACTGCTGGGCTGCGAAAGGCCGCAAAGCCAGCAGGGTCGCATAGGCTGCGGCAATCCCGATGGCCGGGGCCCCGCGGACCCGAAGTTGCACGATGGCCTCGCGGGCGTGGGCCAATTCCTGGCAGTCGAGCTGCACGATCTCCAAAGGCAGTCGCGTCTGATCCAACAGCAGCAGCGATCCGTCCCAGTCGCCCCGCCAGGAGACAGCTGCCAAGCCGGGATGGGAATCTTCGATCATCGCTACGGACCTCCTTCAGCAGGGTGAAAGCCGGATTCTGCCAGGAATTAGCCATTCACGAAAGGCGTTCCATGGAACATAATCGAGCGTCTGTTGCGAAAGCGCCGCCAACGCGGTTCTTTTGGAGCAGCCTGCATTCCTTCTTCGCCGCTCTTCCCCTCCCCCCCAGCGTCCATGCCATTCAACCCGACCCCCTATCGCTCGCTCAGCCTTTGGGCCATCGTCGCTTTGGTTTGCCTACGCCTCGTGATCGGCTGGCATTTTTACAAAGAGGGGGTGGCGAAGGTGCGTGAAGGAAATTTCAGTTCGACCGGTTTCCTGAACGCAGCCAAAGGGCCGCTCGCCGGTGGTTTTCACGCGATGATCCCCGATTATGACGGCAAGGTCCGGCTGAATGCTGAAGCGATGGCGGCGGCCATGGATAGCTATGCTCAGAAAGTGCAAACCACGTACGGTTTTGACGAGTCTCAGGGCCAGCGGGCCTCCGCTTTGGTCGCCGGGCTCAAGGAGAAGTTGAATGGCATCTACGGTCAGTGGTCCAGCCAGATTCGGGAGTACCAACTAGGGTTCGAGCGGATGGCGAAGATGGCCGCCGACCCGAAGCGTTGGGAGGTCGAGTCGCTCAGCCAGCAACGCGAGGACATCGAGGGCAAATGGCGAGGCCTGGTGAAACCGGCTTTAGCCGACATCGACAAGGTGACATCGGCCCTCGAAGACCAACTCACGGCGGTGGCTACTCCCGCTCAGCGAGCCCGGGTGGGAGAGATCGCCTTTCGCGGGTTGGAGAGCGGCCCCTTGAGTGTCAAAGCGGTCGACAAGATCATTCCTATCTTCGACATGTCGGTCGGTATCCTGTTGATCCTTGGGCTATGCACGCAAGTTGCCGCTTGGGCCGCCGGGCTTTTTTTGGCCTCGGTGGTGTTAACCCAGTTCCCCGGCTACCCTGGAACGCAACCTACCTATTATCAAGCGATCGAAATGATTGGCTGCTTCGTGCTG
>JBILTQ010000047.1:0-20651 GCA_044371435.1 Pirellulaceae bacterium
CTACCCCCGGGGGCCCAACTCCACCCGTGTACCGGAAACCGACGCTGAGGCCGAACGCCAGCAAACGCCGGGTCCAACCGCAATCAGCGGCTCGATTTGCTCCAGAGCTGTATCGCTCGATAACTGACAAAGTGTGGTCCTCCGTGACCGGATGCCGGCGAAATCCTATTTCGCTAGCGAAGCTTGCTTGGGGAAAGCAAGACTAAGCTGCATCATCAGGTCTGATCGACTGTAGAATCGGAAAGAATGAACGCATTCAACCGACTTCGAGGTGAAGTCCGGCTTGCAAGCCATCGTGGCCGTCGCCGCCGTCTTTTTCCACACCTTCTCCCGGTCCCCCGCTTGACTGATCGCACCAACTTCCCCAGCCGTTACTGCTTACCTTGATTCTCGCAGGTAGGAATAGTCGGGGACTGCATGTCGACAACCTCCTTAAGCCCTGCCGCAAGAGAGACCTCCCCTCGAGAGGGGTGAATACTGGGCGAATACGCTATTGCCTCGCCGGTCGAGGGCTGAAGGGTGGATGCGATGCCTGCCCAACATGATTTCTTTGCCGCTCGCTTTTCGATCGGCCCGTCGAAACTTACGATGAGGAAGTTCTCCCCCCTTCTTTCCGCTCCGATAGGATTCTTTTCGATGATCGCTAGCCTCGCTCGCTCCCCCCTGCACCTTTGGCTCCTCATCCTGGTGGCAAGTTGGTTGTTCCCGGGCGGGCCTTCGGCCTACAGTCAAACCAAAACGCGGGAGACGGAGAACTATCCGATCCATCCCGACTCCCACCTCAAAGAGGGTGTTCCACAGGGGGAGGTGCTGGAGGGTGAGTTCCATGACTCCGAGTTCTTTCCCGGGACGCACCGCAAGTACTGGGTCTATATCCCCAAGCAGTACCGGGCAACGCAGCCCGCCGCACTCATGGTCTTCCAGGATGGTCGCAATTATGCGCGTCGGGACGGTGGTTTTTATGTGCTGAACGTTTTCGACAATTTGATTCATAGCAGCGAGATGCCGGTCACGATTGGCTTGTTCATTGAACCCGGGGTAGTCCCCGCTCCAACGCCCGATGCCCAAGACCGTTTTAACCGCTCCTTGGAATACGACAGCATGGATGATCGCTATGCATCGTTCCTCCTTCAAGAAATGATCCCGCATGTCGTCGAACGGCATCGGCTGAATCTCAGCGACGACCCGAACGACCGGGCGATCTGCGGTTCCAGTTCCGGAGGTATCGCTGCCTTCAATGTCGCCTGGCAGCGTCCGGATGTCTTTCGCCGGGTGTTCACCACCGTCGGCACCTACGTCGGCTTGCGGGGGGCGCACGAGTTCTCCACCATAATCCGTAAAACGGAACCGAAACCGTTGCGGGTTTTTCTTCAGGATGGGAGTAACGATTTGAATATCTACGGCGGGGACTGGTGGATGGCCAACCAGGCGATGCTGCGCTCGCTCGAATTCGCTGGCTATGAGGTTCAGCACGCCTGGGGTGACGGCTTTCATAGCGGCAAACATGGGGCATCGATTTTCCCCGACGTAATGCGTTGGCTGTGGGAAGGTCACGGCCAGGTTCCGGTGGCGACCCATTGGGATCGTTGCCAGAACGACGCCCCCAAGTTGCTGGTGGCTGACGAAACTTGGGAACTCGTCAGCGATGGGCATCAGTGGGCCGAGGGGATGGCTTACACCGACGATGGCAACCTCTGGATCACCGACGTGCCAGCCTCCAAACTCTATCGCATCGGCCCCGACGGAACGCGTCAGGTCGTAGTCGAGGATACCGGTCGAGCCAATGGAGTCGCCTTGGGACCCGATGGCAGGCTTTACACGGCCAGCAGTGGGGCGGAGCAGATTCGGGCCTACGACCTGAAGACCTTGGCGATGGAGGTGATTGCCGAGGGAACCAAGAGCAACGATATCGTGGTGCGGCAGGATGGGACCATCTACTACACGGACCCGGCAGCCAGCAAGGTATGGATGATCGAGCCGAAAAATCGGCAGCGCAAGCTAGCCACCCCGTTCAAGGACTGCAATGGTATCGCCGTCAGCCCCGACCAGGCCCAGCTGTTGATTGCACACTTCCCTGGCCGTTTCGTCCACACGGCTTTCATCGACAGCGACCGCTCCCTGATCTTCCAACAGCCTTTCTTCCATCTGGAAGTTCCGGTCAACCAGCTTCAGGGGCACTTGGACGGGATGTGCTGTACGCAGGAGGGTTGGCTGGTTAGCGCCACCGAAGCCGGAGTCCAAATCTGCGATCCGGCTGGTCGCTCCCATCTGATCCTTCCGATGCCTCCCGGTTCGAAACGCCCCTGCTACGCTCGATTTGGCGGCGAGGATGGTCGAACCCTCTACGTAGCCAATGTCGATAAGGTCCTGAAGCGGAAAACTCAAATGGTCGGGTCCAAACCTTGGGAAAAGCCGATCAAGCCACCGAAACCGAAACTTTGATCCCCAAGGCTGCCGGCTGGTTTAAGGACCAGGTATCGCGTAGGGAGGCGGAGGGGAGCAAGAGCCGAAGGCCCGTGCTCTCCCGAGCTTCCTCCGCCGTTTGCGGCGTCCGTCAACCACCTCCGGCAGTGAAATCCCCAGGCAGTGAAACCTCTGTCGCCGCCGGTACGTGGAGGAGAGCTTTTTCGATCAGCCGTTTCCAGCTCGAGGGCAAGCTGCTCCGGCGGGGCTCAGCTATGCCAAGAAAAGCTTCGAAGTCGCCGGCCTAACAAGCTTCGCCGGACAGTTCCCTGGACAATTCGCCGAACCGTTCTACGGGCGGCAGCAAGTCAGGCTTATTGGCTATCCCCCCAAACCGTCCCCAGCCAAATGGGCCCAGCCAAATCGACCGGACCGGTTTCAAAAAAACTCTTGTGGCTTTCGCCTCAGGCACCCTGAGAATCTAGCGATTGGAGGTCGAAGGGGCTGCCGGTTTCATGGCTGTTCGCGGCAAGGTCTCGGCTTCCGCTTTCCGCAGCAGTTCCTCGACCCTGCGTTCGCTTTGAATCCCGGTGACCGAAAATTTCTTCCAGCCTTCGCTCCCCTGCGCAAAAACCACCAGTTGGGGAAGGGCCGTGCCTTCCATGAGTTGCTGCGCCAGATCCGGCCGGCTGTCCTTGTCGACGACCGTCACCACCACGTTCTGAAGCTTCCCGCTATGCTGCATCGGTTCGATGGTCTGTGCCTTGAGCGTTTTGCAAGCGGCGCACCAATCGGCCCCCACCACAATCAGCAGCGGCTTGTGTTCCTCCTGTGCCTGCTTGTACGCCGCCTCGTAGGATGGCGGTTGGATTTGGGATGAACTAAGGACGGAAACCACTAACAGCCAGGATGTCATCGCCAACATCATTGGACCCCTTTTCGATAGAGGGTAGAAGAAACAACCACTCGAAGCCGCGAACTCCTTCCTTCAACCGGTGTGCTTCCATGCGCGATCAAGCTGCCGAGTGCCTAACTTTGTCCAACCGTCACCCAAAACTACTCAAGGGGTTGCAAGATCTGGGAAAACCGCCGGCGGTCGCTGGAATGCCAACCGTCAACGGCCAGGTGAAGGCTCAGGACAAAACGAAAAGTCGGTCCACAGTATCCCGACCCTCAAAAGGGTCCGCAACCGTAACCAACTCTCCTTCAGCTAGCATTCGGAGCGGCACTGCCAATGCTATCAAACGAAACCACCCAGTTCTTCGTCTCGAGGAAAAAACAGCCGTCACCGGCGTTAAAACAGGAAAAAATTAACATTAAAACTGCTTTAAAGCGAACGATTATTCCTTTAAATACATTTCCAGGACGATCACGCTTCGGCGACTGGCGGTGATCACCGCATGGATTGCCTCCCCTTACGGAGGGAGAAAATTTCCTCCCCGAATGTTCACCGCCCCCCAGTCAATACCACCCGAACAGGTGGAATCAAAGCATCAACCATCGGTCGGTAGCACGTTCTGCAAGCTGCGATCGTGTCGTGGATGGTTTGGCCGGCAGGCATCGGTAGAACGGACGAAGCGGTGGTCGTTCTTGAGGACGATCATGGCATGCTGGGCGATGGTGGGGTGAAACAGGGATCGCTCGCGGACGGCCTTTACCTTTGTAAGAACCGGACAAAGAGGCTAAAGTCTGGGGCTGAAAGTGACTGATCCACAGGTTTCCCCCATCCAGATACAAGTCAGGTACGGCGTGGCAAAATCATCGCGAAGCAGATCGATGAATGAAACGTTGGATGCCTTCGCCGAGAAGCTCGAGTCGACCAGCCAGCATCCGTTTGGGCTTTGGCTGGAATGGACGGATTGTCGGCAAGCGATCACCGCCCGCGTGGGTCCGTCGACTGATCTCGCGGCGGAGCTGCGATGGGTGGCCGAGGAGTTGGCCGGTTGCCTACCCTTGGTCTTCCAGCCACTGGCTTTGGCTGCCGATTCCCTCGAAGCCGGGTCGGGGGAATCGCTAGACATGGAGAGGGAAGCTGGCCTTCGGCGATCGCCGCCTCCCTTACCCTTGCCCTGGTTGGCCGGCTCGGACGGACAGTCCCTCTGGCCTTGGGAGCCGACGTTGGTATTCCTGGCCTCTTGCTCCCGTTCTGATCCGTTGGTTGAGGAAGCCGAGCGGTTAGTCCGCCGATTTCCCCGAGCGCGCGTCCTGGTAGTCCTGGGGGAGTGGTGGGTCGGGCACCGTCGAACCTGGAGGTTACCGGCAGCGGTGACCACGGTGTACTGGTATGAACTTCACGACCGGTTGCTTCCGCTTTTTCTCGATCCGCCGCTCCCCGCCGGCGGCTTGAGGGACCTTTCCAACGCGGCGGTTGCGGCGGTTGACGGGCAAGTTTCAACGCGGACTGCGTTGGTGGTCTCCGACCAGCCCGAAGCGCGACGACTATGGATGGATATCCTTCCCAGCTATGGCTTTCATGTCTTCGCCAGCCGTCACGTCGACGAGATCCCCGCCGGTCACTGCGACCTCCTCATCTGCGACCCGAGCGTCGATCCATCGCCGATGGAGATCGCCAAATTGCGTCAAGTCTATCCAGCGGCCCGGTTGCTGGCTTGCTTCGGCTTCCCGCGTTGGCACCGCGTCGCTGCGTGCCTGGATGCGGGCGCTGACCTGATCTCGGCGAAACCGTTTCACCTCGAAGGTTTAGTCCGCAGCTTCTCCTCGGCGGCGCTTCCCCGCAGGTAAACCGGCATCAGCTGGAAGGGGTCGATTGCCAGCCCATGTTCCAGCCTTTCCCAACCGATGTGGGCGACCTGGGCTGCGGTCGGCCGGGCTTGGGGAAGCCAGTCGATCACGCTTTGGCGTCGCCAGACTTCCTCCTGGCCAGCGACGCGGAGGAGCCCTGAGCCGAGGAACAGGTCCGAGGGCATCGCAGCCCGTTGCTCGGTGCGGGTCAGGTGTTGGTCGACGGTCGCGATCCAGTCTTCTCGGCTCAGGATCGCGGTCCCGATCAGCGACCGAAGCATCCCCTTCGCCGCCGAATCAGCGTCCTCTTCGACCTCCCAAGCAGCCGTGAAGAGTTCGCCACGATAGGCGTCGCTCACCGTCCACAACCGCTGGCCGGGCTCAGCTCGAACCGATCGCGCCAAAGTCTCCAGCGAATCGACGGCGACAACGGGAATCGCCAGTCCGTAGGCGAGGGCCTTGGCCATGGCTACGCCGACACGGAGGCCGGTAAAGGAACCGGGCCCCACCGTCACCGCCACCGCCACCAAGTCTTTGGCGGCAAGTCCTTCCGCATTCAGCAAACCTTCGATGAGCGGGGCCAAACCGGTAGCCGAACTCGACTCGGGGGGGGTATTTCCCTCGACCAACCGGCCATCTGGGTAGAGGATGGCCGCTCCCCCGGACTTTCCGCTCGTTTCAAGGGCCAGCAATGGTCGGGACACGTAGGAAGGTCTCACTCAACGGAAAAAGCCGCCAAATCGTTATGTGGTATCTAAAGTTTTCGGCTATTCGCCTCCTGGTCAAGGACCGGTTGCCCGATGGCGAAGGGTATCTCTAAAATAGGAGTCGGAGGAGCGTCTACCGAATCCCCATCGCTTCCACCACCTCAGAGCTTCGTCGATCCTTCGCCTGCGATGCTCGCAACAACCAGAAAGATGCCAGGTGAGACAGGCTCTTGTCAGTGACATTCACGGAAACCTCGAGGCCTTCCATGCGGTTTTGGCAGACATCGCCTCGCAGTCCGTGGATGAGATCCTGTGCCTGGGGGATGTGGTCGGTTACGGCCCCAATCCCTGTGAATGCCTGGATTTGGTGATCAAACGCTGCAAAGTCACCGTCATGGGCAACCATGACCAGGCAGCCCTCTTCGACCCCGATGGCTTCAACCCGGTGGCCTTGAAAGCCATCTACTGGACGCGTGATCGTTTGGATGACCCGGAGAGTGGCCGAGCCAACGTGATCAACCGGCGGTGGGACTTTCTCAGCGAACTGCCGCGACAACATACCGAAGACCAATGCCTGTTCGTTCATGGGTCGCCTCGGGATCCCACCAACGAGTACGTGTTCCCCGAAACTATCTATGATCAAAGCAAGATGGGGATCCTGTTTTCGAAGGTCACCAAGTACTGTTTTCAGGGGCACACCCACATGCCGGGTGTCTTTACCCCCGAGCTTGAGTTCATCGAACCCAAAGATTGCGACTATGAATTTCCCTTGGGGCGGGAGAAACTAATGGTCAACGTCGGCAGCGTCGGCCAACCTCGAGACGAGGATAACCGCGCCTGCTACGTGATCCTCGACCATGACCTGCGGCGACTGTATTTTCGCCGAATTGCCTACGACTTTGAGTCGACCATCAAGAAAATCTACGCCGAACAAGCCTTGGATCGCATGCTCGGCGATCGATTGCGTACTGGACGTTGAAGCGAGTTCACACGTTGCGAATTGCCATTGTTAGCGATATCCATGGAAACCTGGAAGCAGCCGAAAGGGTGCTGGCCGATATCGCCAGCCAAGCCTGCGAACGGGTCGTTTGCCTTGGAGATGTCGTCGGTTATGGCCCCAATCCCGGCGAATGCTTGGACTTGGCCCAGCAAATGAATGCCTGCCTTTTGGGGAACCATGACTACGGCGCGTTGATCGATCCGGAAGGCTTCAATGCCGCGGCCGAGCAGGCCATTTTCTGGACGCGCAAGCAACTCGAGTCGGGCCCCGACCCCGCGTGTACTCGACGGCGGTTGTCTTTTCTTGCGAATTTGCCGCGGACCATCCGCGAGGACAACCTCCTTTTCGTCCACGGCTCCGTCCGCAACCCTTTGAATGAGTACGTGTTCCCTGAAGACATTCAGAGTCGTCGCAAGATGGAAAAATTGTTCTCGATGTTCCAGGGATACTGCTTCCAGGGGCACACGCATGTGCCCGGGGTCTTTACCTCGGAAATGACCTTCGTCCGGCCCGAAGAAGTCGGGGGCAAGTTGAGCTTGGGCAGGGAGAAGGCGATGATCAATGTAGGGAGTGTCGGACAGCCGCGAGATGGAGATTGGCGAGCGTGCTACCTGATCTACGAAGATCACACCGTCGAATTCCGGCGAGTCGAATATGATGTCGACGCCACGGTGCAGAAAATCTTCGCCATTCCCGATCTCGATAACTTCCTCGGCGAACGCCTGCGGGAAGGACGCTGAGCATCATCGCTGGGGCACTAGCGCTGGGTACTCGGCGGGCTGGTGATGCGGGAGAACCCGTCCGGCCAGGGGCAGGCTCTATCGGTTTCCAGGGACAGCTCGATAGGCCCGGTGGCGGTCCCCGGGCGACAGGCCAGGGGTTCTTTCCAGCTTAGGCGGCGAGTCGGGTGGCAGTCGTCGCGGCCGCGATGGCGATGGGGTTCAACGGTTGCGTACGGCAGCCGCGACCGAAAAGGTGGGTCGTTTCATGGGCTAAGCGCGGCAACCAACTTCGCAGCGCTTCGCCTTGAGGCGAAGCTTCGCCCCACCCCTCATCGATGATAATCAGGTCGCTGGGCATCACGTTTTGACCGACGCGCGGCAGGGCATGCACCACCTCTCCGGGAATCAGGTGGGCCTTCACCTGGCTTTCGGCTAACAGACGATGGACATCCTTCAATTTCAGGTGACCATCGCTGAGCGGTGCAGATTCAAACAGGTCGACCGCCGCATACCGCAGTTGGCTTGCCCCCGACTTCAGCGAATACAACTGAAGGATCTGCTTCATCCGTTCACCGTTGCCGATGCCGATCTCAAGCACCGAACTGATCGGATGCTCCAGTAAATGACGAAACAAGGCCCGCTCTTGCGATGGTTGAGCAAAATTTCGCCAGTAGATTTTCCGGAACCACGACAGCTTGGCCATGATTGATGCTCGAAAAGGAATGCAGGGAGTAAAAGCGATCCATCGTCCGTTGTTGATTGTCGGATAGCAGGAAGCTCCGCCTCATTCGTTTTCTTCGGACCGTTACGCTTTATCAGCTCGCTCCGAATTTACCACGGGTAACGATCGTTCCGTGGAATGCCAGCATTTCCTGGCGTAAATCATGACCTACGCTTGTCCATGACTTACATCCAGCCATCCGGACTGACAGCCCCCCTGACGACCAAGGCAGCTTGGGGCGGAAGACGCTTGGAGATCGCCCGTTGCGAAGAGCGGCTGGTGCTGTCGGCCATCCCGTTGCTCGACCTTGCGCCGCCGTGGGATGATCTGTCGGAGGTCTCCGCCTTCCCGGCTTCCCCCGAACTCGACAGGCCGCCAACGATCGAAGCGCCGGCCATCCCTGGGCCGGTAGGGAGCGAACCGTCGGTAGAGGCATCGCCCTGGATGACCTTGAACGCGACAACCGCCCACCAGCAGACGGGCTGGGGCGAGGTTCAACATTGGTATGGGCTCAAGGGGAGCCAACAGACGGTGGCGGTCATCGATAGCGGTATCGCCTGGGATCACCGGGCCCTCGGTCGAGGCTTCGGACCGGGCTATCGTGTCGTCGGCGGTTGGGACTTTGCCGAAAACGATCCGCTGCCATACGACGACGCCCCGGCTGGCTTTCATGGAACGCATGTCAGCGGTATCCTCGCGGCCGACGCTACCGAACGTTCGGGTGTTGCTCCAGGGGTCGACCTGGTGGCCCTGCGTGTTTTCAACGATCAAGGCAGGGGACAACTGGATTGGACCGAACAGGCCCTGCGCTGGGTCCATGAGCATCGCCTGGCCTTCGCCTCGCCGATCACCACCGTCAATCTTTCGCTAGGCAGTGCCTGGAACTCGGGAAACGTACCGGCCTGGGGAACGCTGGAAGACGAACTGCTGCAATTACAACAAGACGGCATCGTAGTGGTCGCCGCTGCCGGGAATTCCTTCCAGCAATACCAAACGCCTGGCCTGAGTTACCCGGCGGCCAGTCCTCACGTCATCCCTGTGGCCGCGGTGAATAGCGATGGCCAACTCAGCGACTTCAGCCAGCGTCATGATCGGGTCATCGCCGCCCCCGGCCGTCAAATCATGAGCACGGTTCCCGACCATGTCCTGGGGATCGATGGGGTCATCGATGATTGGTCGATCGCCAGCGGTACCAGCATGGCCGCGCCCTATGTCTCCGGCGCGGCGGTGTTGATCCGCGAAGCCATGGGGCTCACCGGTCACGATACCATACAACCGCAGGATATTTATCGCTGGATGCAGGAAACCGCGGATACGGTGTGGGATGCGGCCACTGGCAGTTCCTATGATCGATTGAATCTGGGCCGAGCGATCAGCCGATTATTTCCCGCCGATGAGGTCGCGGACACCTGGGGGGCTGCCAGCGAAATTTCCTTGGCGACGCCGGTCACCATCGACAGCTGGATCAATACCCTGCAAGACCAAGATTTCTATCGCTTCACCCCCCAAGCCGATGGTAAACTCCGTGTCGAACTCACCTCATCGACCCTGGACGACCCGGTTTGGAGCTTCTGGAGCGAGGGCCAGGACCAGCCGTTGGCGGCTGCCGCCACCCAGGAGTTCACCCTGCGGGCTGGGGAAAGCTACGGCCTGTCGCTGAGCGATCACGACAATATCGGTCGGTATCAGTGGCGCTGGGTATTTGAGCCGTGGAGCTCCCCGACTTCGCCAGCCCCTCCATCGCCCCCCCCTGGACCAACGACCGATCTCGGCACGGTCGCCTACAGCGAAGTTGAAGTGACGGCTAACCAGAGCTATCGACTGCAGGCGGCCCGCGATGGACTTCTGACGATCGTGGTACCGGCGACCAGCGGCGCCCTCGGGAGCTTGGAGGTTCGAGGAGCCGACGGCCAGCTTTACCGCGATACTGCGGTTGAGCATGGTCAGTGGCGTCTCGACCTTCCGACCGGCGCCGATGACGAGTGGAGGATACAACTCCCAGCGGTGCTCGGCGATGAGCCGCAGATGTGGTTGGCCAACGTACTACGGACCGAAGGCAACCGCTTGCAGTTGGTCGGGACCGATGGCGGCGATCGTCTGACGATGGACCTGCAGGTCAACCCCACCTTGGTCTTCGGCAAGGTGGACTATCAGTTCCAACCAGGCCAGATCGCCCAGGTAGAAATCGACCTGGGTTCCGGCGCTGATCAACTGCAGGTCTTGGGGAGCCGCGGGGCTGAAAAAGTCGAGCTGCGCGAGTCCGCTTCGACGATCGAGAACCAACAATGGACGATCGCTATCGATTGGACCGAGAAAATTGAGTTCGAGGGGGGAGGCGGTCCCGATCGCGTCTACCTTTACGGTTCGGTTGGCAACGATACGCTGACGGCCCGTCCTCGCGATGTTGAATTGATCGGCTCGAGCTTCCATTTCCATGTGAGCCAAATCGAGCGTACGTATGTCCACGCCGAGCAGGGGGGGGAAGACTTCGCCTACCTCTACGATTCCGCCGGCGATGATCGTTTGAGCAGTCGCCCCCAATTCAGCAGCCTGGCGGGCGATGATTTCTTCAATTACGTGGCCGGCTTCGAACGGGTCTACGCCTATGCCAACGGCGGTGGCATCGATTCGGCGGTCCTCTACGATTCGGCTGGCCAGGACACCTACTTTACCAGCGGCGAGGTAGCCTCGATCGTCGGCCCCGGTTTCTTTTCCTACACCCGCAACTTCGAGAATGTCGAGGCTATCGCTTCGTCCCAGAATCAGGATCTCGCTTCCATCTATGGTCGCAATCGCCAAAGCCTGTTGGTTGGCAGCGACTTCTCCGGATACTATGACGGTCAATGGTCTCGCTTGGCGCGAGGCTTCGCGGCAACACATATCTACGTCGACAACTTGCTGATAGAATCCCGCGCCTTTGGTCAGCCATCGCCGCTCGGACCGGAGGTGATCGAAGCCGCATCGCTACCCACCGCCTCCGGGCTGGTTTCCTCGCTGCCGTCAGCAACCGCCGCCTCGACTGCCGCGCCAAGTCACGCCATGCCGCCACGCGTGGAAGCAGCCGAGTTCGACCGATGGTCGCAACCGCTGACGACCGCCAACGACGCCGAGCCCAGTCTGGGTTGGATGCGGCTGACGGATACCGATCAAGCGAGGTTGGTCGAGCAACTTGACTTGGGTTGGCTCGATCCACAGACGGAACGCCGACTCCTTGATGGGATTTTCGCTGAACTCGACCCTTCGGCAGATTCTCCTAGCCGCCGCGGATAACGCTGGTCGGTCACGCTCGCAGGGAGGCGGCCAAGGTGTCCCCTCGTATGGCACCCTTCGCGACGAGTTGCCTCGCGCGTGCTGGCTCGAATACCCGACCTGCTTTGCGGCTCGGGCTGGTGTACGGCCAGGATGGCCCGCCGCGGATCCTCAGCAGCGACGTTCCCCGCAGTGACCGCGCCCGGCTTGCGAGCAGAGGGGGGATTTGCAAGACTAATCGGCAGTTCTCGAGGCTTCCTCCCGAGTCCTCCCTCCTTTCTATCTCTTCGTGAAAGAGTTGACCGATGGCCGTGCCCGCAACCGTCACCTCCGCTGCCCCGCCCTTGCCGTTAAAACGCCGGATCATCCTGTCGATCATGATGTTTCTGCAGTTTGCCATCTGGGGTTCATGGGTCATCGTCTATTACCCGTTCCTCCTGAATCAAGGTTTCAGCGAAACGCAAGCCACTTCGCTGGTCGCTAATCTCTACCTGGGAGCGATGCTGTCGACGCTGTTTGCCGGCTACATCGCTGACCGATGGCTGCACAGCGAACATCTGTTAGCCATCTGCCACCTGGCGGGGGCTGGCCTGTTGTTCCTGATGGGGCAGTTGACCCATCCCGATCAGTACTACCTGCTCTTCGCTGTCACCTTTGCTTACTCGTTGCTCTTCAACCCGACGCTATCGGTGGTGAACTCGCTGACTTTCCGCAACGTGCCCGACGGCGAGCGTGATTTCCCCGGTCTGCGAGTGCTGGGAACGATCGGCTGGATCTGCGCCGGTTTCCTGATCGACCGACTCTTTCGTGGGATGACGGCCAATGCGGCCGGGGACATGATTCCCAATACCATCGCTACCAACGGTCCGTTGATGCAAGCTGCTTGTCTCTCGTTACTGCTAGGTATCTACTGCCTGATCTTCCTCCCCAAGACCCCCCCCATCGACAGCGGCGCGGGAGCTTTCGATTTCCTGCGAGCCCTGTCGATGCTCAAGGATTTCAATTTCGCCGTCTTCTTTGTGATCACCTTGGTGGCATCGATCGCCATGGGGATGTACTTTAATTCCTCGGGGGATTTTTTGAGCAAAGCCGCTAAAGTCAAAGAAGTCGGTTCTACCCTGGCCATTGGCCAGATCGTGGAACTGTTGCTGCTGGTCTCCCTCCCTTACTTCTTGAAGAACTTTGGGATCAAGACCGTGATGTCCATCGGCCTCTTCTGCTGGGCCCTGCGTTACCTCCTCTTCGCCAACGGTGGAGAGAACGGCTTGCCTTATGCGCTGGCGATTGTCGGCGTCGCCCTCCACGGCTTCTGCTTCGATTTTTTCTTCGCCGCTGGTTTCATCCACGCCGACACCACCGCTCCCAAGGATTTGAGGGCCAGCGCCCAGTCGCTGCTGGGTTTCCTGGTCTATGGTTTGGGAACATGGCTAGGGACCTTATCCAGCGGTTGGCTGGCAGCAAGCAACAAGTTACCTTCGGGAGAAGGGACGAACTGGTTTGGATTTTGGATCCTCCCTAGCGTCATCCTGTTCGTCGCCCTAGGTGCGTTCCTCCTCCTCTTCCGCCCTCGTGCCGCTCGGCCTCCCATGTAACCCCCCTGGAGAGATGGCTCAGCAACCGCTACTGCATGGTTGCGAAGGATGGACCATCGATCGCCGGAGGAGGGCCATCGAGTCTTCCCAAGTCGCCGGGTCGCGCCCAAGCTGTGGCTGAGGGGAGGTGCGACATTTTATTCCACCGCTGACGAGGAAGGGTTCAGTGGGTTGTTCGGCAGACCTCAGGGGTGAGCCGCGAACTCTAATACCCCTCTAAAGGCGGCTGACCATCCACAAGGATTTCGCGTGAACCGTGTTGCCCCGGCCATCGTCTCTCACAAGACTTGGCAAGGTTCGAAAATGTTCAGGCGTCCCAGGCCGACAGGCGATGAAAAGGTAGGGAACGGCCCAAGGGCTGTTCGGAACCCGAACGGTCGTTCTCCCGAAACTCGTCCCGCTGGTCGGTGTTCAAGGAGAGCCTGCCGCACGGACTGGATTTTTGATGGCTGGTCATCGCTATGTTGTTATCTTCAGCCCCTTTTCACCAACGATCGCACCCGATCGCCCGCCACGGCGATTATTTGCGGCTCGGGTTGCGACGTGGCGAATGCAGCTCTCCGGTGATTCGCAGCGCCACCCATTCGGCCGTGCAACGCTTGGTGGATGGGCCGTTGTCGCTTTCGTCCGAAAATTTGGATCGCCAGTTGGGTTTGCTCGCGACCTCCGCCTATCGCCTCTTGGATCCGCGGTACCGGCTGCAACTCTATGAAAGGGTCCAATTGAGCTACTCGCTCGAACGCAACGAAGTTGAGCCGACGGCCGTCGAAGACTTGATGACCATTCCGGACTCGGTCATCGATGTCGGTCGCACCGTGTTGCCCCCAGCCGATCCCGCGGGAGAGTCGCCCATGGCTTGGGACAGCGCTACCGACGGGCTCGACCATGCCCGGGAGGTCGTGCGAATGATACGGTGTGCCGACAGCGGTCCAAGCAAGCTGGGGCAAGGCTGGATGGGGAGGATTGTGCAAGCCATCCACGGCTTTTTCACCAGCCGCTAGTGACGCCACCTCGGTACGCCCGCTTAGCGGCGCCAACGTCGGTAGGGTGAAGAAAAATGGAAGGGGAGCCGGTTGGGAGACAGCGTGTGGGTGGAAACCAGATCTACCTGCTGAGCTCCAGCCGATACCGGGATCGCCGCTTGCCAGCGTCCCGCTGAGTCCGGCGACAAGGGGAGGCTTTGCCAACGATCATATTCGGCGGCAAAGGAATACGGGGGGTGGCGATCTTCACACCAGGCCAGCTGATGATTACCCACACTGGCCGCCGAGTCCGCCAGTCCCGCTCCCTGGACCGTTACCAGCAAGAGCGATCGTTGACGGTCGAAGGTGAAGTCGAGTTGTGGGGGGCGAGGGATCGACCCTTCCTGAAAGAAATGGTGCCGAGCGAAAGCCAGCAGGTTATCCTCGGCTTCGGGCCGAGAGGGTGTTTGCTTGGTGAAACCGCTGGTGGCAGGCCCACCATGCTGTCCCCCGGGAAGGATGAAGATGGGAAACTGGGGATCGGCTTCTCCTAGCGCCAGTAGGTTGGGGGCTACATTATCGTTGGTCCCGACATGGTAGAAGAACTCCAGGCCGCTTTGCCTAACCCTTTCTCGATGATACTCGAGACGACAGACGCGCCACGCTTCGTCATTGAGCTGCTGGACCTCGGCTGGCGACCAACCGGCGGCCGTCGCCTCCTCCAGCGTGATCGACTGATCCAATCGCCGCGTTTCGCGTTCTTCGAGCGTTTTCCGCGCCGTCGCCGGTAACTGCCAGGGATTGGCTCCCGGCGGCAACATCTCTAGAAATTCCCTGTTCATCGCCTCGATGCCTGCCAGTCGGCTGCCGCGGACATAGACGTTTCCAGGGTCGCCGAAAATCGGAGCGACCACCGGCAAAATCGCCGTCACCCGATCGTCATAGATTCCAGCCACGATGGCCCCCACGCCGCGTTTAGAACCTCCGGTAGCCAGCACCTTCCGCGGCTGAAAAACCTTCGTTTCGGTAAACGCGGCGGTCAAGCCACGCATATCGCTCATGCCCCAGATCCACGCCGGAGTGTACCTGGCGTTTTTCGTCGCCAACAATTCCCGCTTCATCCCGAGGTGCAGTTTCCCGGTAGGCTCCATGGCATCGATCGTCCCCATCCCGACGAGGACCGCGCCTACCCCATGCTCCTGGACCAAAGTCAGGATCGCTCCCGACGGGACGGCCGGTTTGTGGGCCAGCCCCATATTGGTCAGGAGGAGATGCGTGCAGGCCTGGTCCGTGTTCGGGGCACACCAGGTGACCGGAATACGCACCGGTTGCCCGGGCCACCATTCGCAGACCGTGATCTCCACCAGCTTGTATTTGATTTGCGGTCGCCCAGGGACGGGGCTCCAATCCTGCAGGACGGTCAGCTGCAGCGTTCCAGGATCGCGAACGGCCGCGAGATCGAAATGGGCTGGCGTAACCCCATCTGCCCCACGGCAGGTTACCAGGCACAGCTGACAGATCCATATCCCCATCCAGCCAACAAACAAGGCTTTACCGACCACCCTAAGCATCATTCTACCTTTACAATCACGTAGCGTTGAATTTGTTAGAGGCCTTCCCTCTACCCTCCGATGCCATCCAGGTGCTTAGCCTGAAACGGAGACTCGCCGAGCCGAAGTGCGGGCTCGATGGATAGATCATTCGTCGCCGCCCAGCAGCATATTCCCCAGGCCCCCCAGGACGGAGCCCTCTTCGCGACGTGCTCCGCCGGCTTGCGGCGCGGCCGCGTAAATCCGACTGGCTAAACGCGAAAACGGCAAGCTTTGCAACCAGACAGGCCCCGGGCCAATCACCGTGGCGAGGAATAGGCCTTCGCCACCGAAGAGACTGTTTTTGACCCCGCCGATCATCTGGATGTCGTACTCGACCGTCGGCCCCATCGCCATCAAGCAACCGGTATCGAGCCGGAGGGTCTCGCCGGCGGCCAGTTGCCGGTGCATCAGAGCTCCACCCGCATGGACCAGGGCGATGCCATCGCCGCGCAAACGCTGCATGATGAACCCCTCACCGCCGAAAAGCCCGGCTCCAAATTTCTTCTGAAAGGCAATCGAGACTTGGATACCCTTCGCACCGCAGAGGAATGCGTCCTTTTGACAGATGAGTTCCCCACCCAGGTCGGTCAGATGCATAGGAGTGATACGTCCCATGTAGGGAGCGGCGAAGGCCACGAATTCCTTGTCGCGGCCATGGGCGTTGGTAAAGGTCGTCATGAAGAGCGACTCGCCGGTCAAAACACGCTTGCCCGCCGACATCATCTTTCCCCAGAAATTGCCGCTGCTTTGCGAAGGATCACCGAAGACGGTTTGCATCTCGATCCCCGGCGACATGTACATCATCGAACCGGACTCGGCGATCACGGTCTCCCCGGGGTCTAAAGCCACCTCGACGTACTGGGTATCATCGCCATGAATCACATAATCGATCTCGTCGGACTGCCCACGTTTTCCCGGGGGCGATTGATAAACGCGCGGCCGCGGAGGCGCAGCGTGCCCGCTGTCGGCCGCACCCGATTCGGCTCGGGCCGGCGGGTTGGGGCCTCGCGACGGAGGCACGGCTGGTCCCGAGGCCGCGCTTCCGGATGGGGTGAGCCAAGCCTCATCGTCGGCCTCGAGGTAGTGGGGGCTGGGGTTGGCAGCAAAGGTTTGACCGCATTGCTTGCAGCGTACCGTCTTCCCTTGGTTCTCGCTGGCGATACGGTACGCCTGTTTGCACGCGGGACACGAGATTTCGATCATGCAGATGATTTCCTGACCAATAAAAATTAAAAGACCGTGGATACGGCAGCGGCAGACCAGCGGAACAGCCCGGGAAGCTTGCCGAACTTCCTGGGCTGCATTGTAACCGAAGTTGCGAAACCCTCGGGGCAAACAGGGGTTGTGCTTCCAGCGATTGCCAACCAGGATGCCCGGTTGGAAAGAATTCATCCTAGAGAAAGAAAAACAAGGTCGCCGATGATCGATCGCCGCTCTCTCCTGCAGCTAGCCACCGCGGGTGGGCTTAGCCATACCGTGGTTGGCCGCAGTTTGGCTGAAAGTCTGCGGGAGACCCCGCGGATGACCGAGGGTCCCTTCTATCCTGATCGCCTGCCCCTGGACACCGATAACGATCTGTTGATCATCAACGACTCGATCTCGCCAGCCGTGGGTGAGATCACCTACCTCTCCGGTACCATCCGCGATCTCGCCGGCCAACCCCTTCGCCATACTTTTATCGAGATCTGGCAAGTCGACCATACCGGCTCCTATCTCCATAGTCGCGGTCGAAGTCGAGATGGCCATGACCCTCACTTTCAAGGATACGGTCGCTTCCTAACCGATTCGACCGGGCGGTACTTGTTTCGCACCATCAAGCCGGTCCCCTACCCAGGGCGCGCACCCCACATTCATGTAGCTGTCAGCCGCAATGGCCGTCGTTTGTTGACGACGCAATTGCTGATCCAAGGCCACCCGATGAATGAGCGAGACGGTTTGTATCGAGGTATTCCTGACCGCGCTGCCCGCGAGTCGCTGCTCGTCGATTTCCGCCCCTTGGCTGAGTCCAAACTCGGGGAATTGCAAGCCAACTTCGATATCGTCCTCGGCCAAACTGCCTTCGAGGACGAACAGGGTACGCTGCGCGGTGGCATCGCCCCCGCCGAACGCCAACGAGCCTCCCGGCCGAAGCGATGACACAAAGTTTGCGCTGCCCCAAGGCGATCGCCAGGCGTCGCCGTTCGTCGACTCCACCTGGCGGGCATACTCGAATTTGGCTGATCCGGCCGCCGGTGCAATGAATTCCCTTGGCCTCTCGGAAAGGCTCGCGAAAAATCTTTGATTGCCAAGGGGAGCGTTCGCGCTGGCCCGCCTTCGTTACCGTCAGTTTTCAAGGGAGCCTCGATGGAATGCCCTTGGCATCCGAACGACAAAGAGGAAAAAAGTGACCGACAAACCAGGCGTCAGGTAGTCACCATGAAGCTCTGCGGGGGTAGTCCCGCTTGATAATTTCGCCAGATGTGCTCATAGGCTTGTTCCATCGCGGCTACCAAGTATTCCGGCTTGAAGAGATGGCTTGTGCCTAGAGCCAAACGCAATTTCTCTTTCAGCCCTTCCAACCGCCTTCGATCGATGGCCAGTTCGCTCGCCAACCGCTCATAATCGTCATAATTCGCAACGATCAACTCGGGCAATCCAAGCTCGGTGAGCAAGCTACCGGCGACGCGTGAGATCAACGTTTCCCCGGAAAGGCTGATGACTGGTACCCCGGCCTGCAGCGCATCGCTTGCCGTGGTATGCGCATTGACGGGAAAGGTGTCGAGGAACAGGTCGGCGGCCGCTAACCGCTGTAAGTGGGCGGCATGCCCTACTTTGGGTAGGAATATCAATCGAGCCGGATTCACCCCACGTCGCTCGGCCTCGCGCTGAAGCTGCTGGGTCGCTTCGGCGTTGGCATCCAACAACCACAGGTAACTATCGGAATGCTTGGCAAGCAATCGCATCCAGATATCGAAGATGACTGAGGTTATCTTGTAGGTAGAATGCAAGGCCGCATACACAAAGGCTTGAGAAGGCAAACCCAGACGATGGCGAATAGACTGAATTTCCTCCAACGACACCAACGATGCCGACAACCAACCATTGGCTTGGTAACATCCCGGCAGATAGATAAGTTCTTCGTCGAAGTAGGCTTGTTGATTGGCCGGCACCAGGTAGGAATCGACGATCATGTAGTCGATAAAATCAGCGCCCAGCGTTCCCGGATAACCCAGGTAATGCACTTGCAGCGGCGCCGGACGGAGGGCCAGGATCTCCGGTCGGGCATGCTGGGTATAGCCTTTCAAGTCGACCAGGATATCGATCTGATCGGCGATAATACCAGCCGCCGCGGTGGCATGATCCCACTGGCTGATGTCGCGAAAATGTTCCATCCCGCGAGCCACTTGCCGGCGGAGCAAACTGCCATCATCTGGTCCATACGAGTAGCCGAAGATTTCGAAACGCTGCCGCTGGTGACAGGCAAAAAAATCTCGCATCAGCCAGGCGGTGGCATGCTCGTGAAAATCCGCCGAGAGATACCCGACTCGCAACCGTCGCGGCTCCCGTACCGATACCGCAGGATGACGATAAGCCCGAAGCCTCCACGGCCGCAAAGACTCCGAGCACAATCTGGCAGCGATTTGTTGCTGGCCTGCGGTAGTGGGACAGGCCAGGGTCAGGACGATAAAGGGACTGACGCACGTTGAACGGCTCGGTCCTCCAACGACCTGCCGCTCGAGCCACTGGCTGTCAAGGCTCGACAAGACCTGCCGACAAAGTTCGTCCAGATCCTCCCATCGACAAGCGTACTGCCGCTCGTTGGCCAGAACTGCCGCGTAGACCTCAGGTTCCAAACGATAGGCGTTTTCCAAGGCCGAGATCGACGCTGCATACTGCCCTCGATCGTGGTACCAGAGCCCCAAATTATAGTGCGCATCGGCTAGCTGCGGACTCCTGTGGAGAGCCGTCTGATAGGCGGTCAAGGCGTCCTCCCATCGGCCCTGTTGGTGGAGGGCAATACCGAGTTGACGGTGGGCGTTGGCATCTCCTGGTTTGGCGGTGATGGCTCGGGTGAAAGCCGCAATTGCTTCAGAGACTCGGCCGAGCCCCAACAGCACCAACCCGCAGTTGCTCTGAGCCTCCGGAATGCTCGAAGTCAATTCGGACACCCGCTGGTAGGCAGCGATCGCCTCCTCCCAATCCCCCGCATCGCGTTGCGCGTTACCAAGGTTATAGAGCAACTCGGGCTGGTTAGGCCAGCGCTGAGATGCCAAACGCAGCCACGCCAACGACTCGTCATGACGACCGAGCCCTGACAAGGCTAAAGCCAGATTGTTCATCGTGATCATTTGACCCGGCCGCAACTCGAGAGCTCGCCGATATTCCCGGACAGCCTCCTCCAGTCGCTGCTGGGCATAGTAAACATCACCTAGGTTATGGGCGATTTCTGCCGACTCGGGCATGCGGCGAGCAGCACTCTCCAGACACCCCTGGGCTTCGAGGAATCGCCGCTGCCGCTTGTAGAGCAAGCCCAGGTTGTTGTAGGCCAGAGGGTTTTGCGGATCGACGGCCAGCAGGTGATGATAAGCAGCGACCGCGGCTTGGAACTGTCCGGCGTCCACCGCCTCGGAGGCCTGCCGGATCAGATCGTCGACATTCAATTAATTCTTTCCGCAATAATCGATGGCCTGAGCAATTTCGTTCTTGAGGCGACTTCGATCCACGATGCGATCGATGTAACCGTGCTCGAGGAGGAATTCGCTGGTTTGGAAACCGGGCGGCAATTCGATCTTCATCGTCGCCTTGATGGTGCGAGGGCCTGCAAATCCAATCAAGGCCTTCGGTTCGGCGAAGACCAAGTCGCCCAACGACGCAAAGCTGGCAGCCACCCCGCCCATCGTCGGGTTGGTCAAAACGCTGATATACAGCCCCCGTTCTTGATGGTACCGCGCCAGGGCCGCCGACACCTTGGCCATCTGCAT
>JBILTQ010000194.1:0-10068 GCA_044371435.1 Pirellulaceae bacterium
TTTGTTTTGGCCGAGTTACGATCGGCCACAGGATTGTTTCCTCTTTCGTTTTCAGTATCCATGGAGCCATGGCACATGGAGCAACGTCGGCATGGCCGGGCCGTTGGTCCACGCCTTTGGAGCCGATCTGGCCGAGCTGCCGATGAATGATATCTACGCCGCTTTTGCCGGCTGGCAAGCCGAGCATCCGGAGATTTATGAATTGCCACCCGAGCAGTGGAATGTTTCTCAGCGGCGCGTCGTCGAGCAATTCGCGCGGGCTTTGGAGGATCAAGACCACCAACAGATCCGGCCGCTGTGGCTCGGTTTTTTCCTCGGCGAGGTCTGTCTGGTGGCCGAAACGCAGGTGAACCAGCGGGCGGGAGTTGCGGTTAGCGATGGGTTGGAGACAATTTGGTATCCGTCGGTCGGTCGGCAGCGGCCGCTGGGACCACGGGAGGCTTATGCCATTTTCAAAGGGCGGAAGATGCTGCGGACCTTCAACCCTAACTTCGATAATGAACTCGATGAAGAACGGGACTCATGATCATGATGACGCGACGATTCTCCCTGGCTAAGTGGACCATGAATCCCGGCAAGCCTCAGGCTTGGTGCGGCTGGCTCTTGCTGGCATCGACCTTGGGGTGCGAACCGTCCAAGCCTACACTGTCGAGCTACGAACCGAATTATTTGTTCGCCTACCGCTGGGAGGTGGCTCAGGATAGTTCGACCGATCAGTTCCTCGATGACACCCAGCGGCTGCTGAACGATTGGTTCGGGACGTTGGACGAGCCCAAGCTCCCGCCGCTGCTGAGCGACGATGATAGCTATGCCGAGCTGATCTCGTTGAAGACGATGGCCCCGGCCGTCGGTCCCGATCCGAATCCCGAATCGAAGGAGCCCGGTGCCAGCGGGTTGTATCGTCGACTATGCGTATCGTGCCACGGCGAGACCGGCCAGGGACGGGGGACGGTGGCCGCTTCGCAAAACCCTTACCCTCGCGATTTCCGCCGGGGGATCTTCAAGTACAAGGTGACGCCGCGTGGATCGAAACCGCTGAAGGACGACATCGCCCGGACGTTGCGGGAGGGCCTGGCGGGAACGCAGATGCCGTTGTTCGATAAACTGGCTCCGTCCCAGATCGACGCCCTGGTCGAGTACGTCGTCTATCTATCGATTCGTGGGGAGTTCGAGCGGAAGTTGGTCCAGATGGGGGCCCAGGAACTCGACCCGGAAGCGGCCTACCTTTCGGATTATGCCAAGCGTGAACGGATCTACGACGTGAGTTTGCGGGACATAGCCGATGAAAAAGGAGCTAAAGCTTTCAAAGAGCAACTGGAGCTAGCCACCGATTTGCTGACCGAGGTTGCCGACTCGTGGATCGACGCTGAAGATCGGGTGCGGCAACCGTCGGTACCTGCCGGGCTGCCCGTGGCTGGGTTGGGGGACGCCTCGCCGGAACCAAAACTGCTCGCGGAGTCGATCGCCAAGGGACGGGAACTCTTTCGCAACGAAAAAGGTGGCGGGTGTGCCAAGTGCCATGGGGAATCGGCGAAAGGCGATGGGACCCAACTCCCCGATTACGACGACTGGACCAAGGAGTGGACGAAGAATATCGAAGTCAGCTACACCGACCTCGAGCAACTCGCCCCCTTCATGGCTCGGGGTGGGTTGAAGCCACAACCGCTAGCCCCACGCAACCTGGTCGAAGGGAAGTTTCGCGGTGGTCGCGATCCGAAAGCGGTCCATCATCGCATCATGCAGGGGATCGATGGTTCGCCGATGCCCGCCGCAGCCTTGGCCGCGGCCCCCGGCGAGCCCGGCCTGCAACCCGAGGATGTGTGGCACCTGGTGAACTACGTTCTTTCCCTCAAGCAGGAGATGTAACGACCAGGAAGCGGCGACCCGAAGGATCGGGGAAACGAAACGAGCACCGGAGCCTTGGGGCCGTTCGGTTGGGCCTGTTCCCAGCTATCGCAAGCTTGGACCAGGGGCCGCCACCGGCCCGAGGATTGCTTGGCGTGGAATCCGGTGGTCGCTGGCCCGGCCGCTGACATAGCGATTCCCGTCGATGAAAAAACGCCACAGTTTCTCGGTGGCGACTCGAATCCCGATCCGCCCCGAGCAGTGGATTCGCGACGGAGGGAGTGGCTGTTCGCCCGACTCGAGCCAGATGGCGGGGTCGGTCGTCAGGTTCACTCCGTTCAGACGGCGATCGATCTCGAAGGCCTCGCAGAGTTTCCCCGGCCCGTTGGTCAAATCGGGGCCCAGTTCCTCCAGGGCCCGATTCTGTCGCATCCACTCCTCCCCATGAAGGGGTTCGACAGCTCGGATGAGGATCGCCGCCCCCCGTCCCTCGGCCTCCGTCACCACATTCATGCAGTATTTGGCATGGATGGAGTAGACATAGAGTGTTCCCGGGCGGTAGAACATCGCGGCGTTCCGCGGCGTTCGGCCGCGGTGCGCGTGACAAGCTGGATCTCCCCTCCACAGGTAGGCTTCGACCTCGACGATCCAACCGGCCACGAGACCACGATCGGTCCGGCGCATCAGCCGCGTTCCGAGCAACGCCTTGGCGACCTTTAAGGTGGGCCTGTCAAAAAAGGAGGCGGTTAAGCGCATGTTTCGATGGCTCTCAGTCCGATCGCGATGGATTTGGACAGGCAGTGGTTCGCCATTCGCCGAAGGCCAAGTGCGAGTTGGCGTCGACACGGACGAATACCCGGTCGGTCAATCGGTGGATTTGGGAGACTATTGCATCCTCCCTGGGTTCGTCAACAGTCACACCCATCTCGAATTTAGCGATCGGGAGTCGCCGGTAGCCGCTTCAGGTAGCTTTCCCGAATGGTTGGCGGCGGTGGTGCGTTCCCGGCCAGCGACATCGCCGACCTCGAGTGAGGCGCAGGCGGCCGCCTCTATCGAGCGCGGCCTCGAGGAATCCTCGCGACTCGGCGTCCAGTATGTCTTGGATGTCGTTCACCCCTTACCTTCCGCCCAAGGCCTCGGCCCTGCCGCCGCTGAACAACCTTTTCACCTTCCCTTCGCTGAAATCATCAGTACGAAAGTCGGTCGAGCGCGACAGACGTGGCGGGCTGCGCTCGATCTTTACCGCCGCCTTCGAGCATCGGAGGCTGAAAGGGATCCTCCCTTTGGTTTGAGCCCGCATGCTCCCTATACGACGACGGGCTATGTGGTGCGCAAGGCGGCCGAACGCTGCCAGCTGGCAGGCTGGCCGATCATGATGCACTTGGCGGAATCCCGCGAAGAGCTGTCCTGGATCGAAAATGGTGGAGGAAGCATGCAGGAATTTCTTGAAGGGGTCGTCGGAGAAGCGGGGTTGCCCACCCGCGACCGGCGATCGCTGGCGCAGTACATCGAGGATCTGTGCCGCGCCCCCTTCGCCTTCATCATCCATGGGAACTACCTGAACCAGGAGGCCATCGATATGCTGGCGAAGTATCGTTCCAAGGCGGCGGTCGTTTATTGCCCACGGACCCACCAGTTCTTTGGGCACCCGCCCCATCCCTTGCTTGCCTTGCGTCGGCATGGGATCCAGGTAACCCTGGGGACCGACTCGCGGGCCTCCAACCCCGATCTATCGATCCTTGAAGAAGCCCGCTTGGTCCGCCGCCTGTTTCCCGAATTGACCGCCGATGCCATCCTGGAGATGATCACCAGTGTTCCGCAGGCAGCCCTCAGCCGATGGCTACCCGATCGACCGCGCTGGACGGTTGTGCCTTGCGAGGAGTCCCGACCAAACCGTGTGCTCGAAGCGATCCTCGAGGATCATCGCCCGGCGACGACGCTCGATCGTCTCCTCCGCTCAATCGATGGTATCCGCAGCGATTCGTTCGGCCACTCGTAGCTTGGCGCTGCGAGCCCGCGGATTGAGTTCGCATTCGCTCGGGCTGGGAATGATCGGTTTCTTGGTCAGACGCTGCAGGCAGGGGTGAGTCAAGAAGGCTTGCTTGACCAGCCGATCCTCCAGCGAATGGAAACTGATGACGAGAAACCTTCCTCCGGGAAGGAGGCATCGCGGCAGTTCGACCAGAGCCTTTTCGACCTGTTCCAATTCCCGATTGACGGCGATCCGCAGCGCTTGAAAAGTCCGGGTCGCGGCATCGACTCGCCCATGGGTACGGCCTGGAACCACGCGATGGATCAGTTGGTGGAGATGCTCGGCGGTTTCGATCGGCCGCTGGCGCCGCTCCATCACGATGGCCTTGGCGATACGGCGACTGAAGCGTTCCTCGCCGAATCGATAGATGATATCGGCCAAGTCTACTTCCTTGGCGGTCGCCAGCAGTCGGCTGGCCGGGATCCCTTCCTCGGGGTTGTATCGCAGGTCCAGCGGACCACCGGCACGGAACGAAAAGCCGCGATCCTTGTCCCCCAGTTGGTCGCTCGAGAGCCCCAAGTCCAACAGGATCATGTCGACGCTGGTGATGTTGAGCTGCGCCAAGACGGCAGGAAGTTCGACATAGTTGGCGTGGACGAAATGATACGCGCCCGTCCGCCCAGATTCAGCCAACTCACGCTGCAGGATCGCCGAGGTCCGCTCGACCGCTTGCCGATCGCGGTCCAAGCCCAGGAGTCGCCCTTGACTACCCACGGCTGCGATCAAGGCCCGGCTATGACCACCCCCCCCCAGCGTCCCATCGACCACGATCATCCCCGGCCGCGCCTGGGACCATTCCAGGACCTCGCCAAGCATCACTGGGGTATGGACGGTGTGGCGATCGGTCATCATGGGAAGGGAGATCCCCCAGCATTCGGAAAGAGTCGAGAACAAAGCGTTGCCGCGAACCTTGGGACCGCAAGTGCCAACGGCCAACCCATCGGCTACGAGGCCGCAGCGGCAGCCATGAAGAAAAAGGCCCGCGGAGCGAGGAAAGCCTGGAGGGCAGAGCCTGATGGCTTGAACACGAATTCACCAGCATCGGGTAAGGATGATCACTGCTTCGCGACCATAGCCGTTGAAAAACCCGTGGCCGTAGGTCTTTCGGTTACCCGAGCCGGAGAATCCGTGTGGCGAGCGCCTCGAAGGACGCCTGCCGCGAGTCACGAACTCAGCATATCCGGCTGAGGTTTTGAGTCAACCATTTTTGAACCAAAGTCGAATTGACTGGACGAAGGACGAGGCCCTAGGTTCTCCCCAGGAAGGGATTTAGGGCACGGAAAAGATTTTTGGAGCGGTAGCCCGGGGGGATGCAAGGTGTGTCATTGTGCCTCGCTTGGGCGAGCGAGAGCTTACCCCTAGCGGCAGCGTTTCGAGCCCGCCTCAGCCCACGAACCGCAGCCGACCTTGCCAGCGTAAACGACGCGGCCTGAAGGATCCCGGAGGATGCAGACCCGCGGGGGACGCTCTCACGTCGCCTTCAGCCCGGACGCCAGCCAATCTTGGTAGTTCAGCTTGGTCTGGTAGGCGATGTAGCGATCCAGCGGCTCCAGCGACGGGTCGCGGTCCCTCAAGCTACTCACGCCGATCAGCAAACGGGCGGAGACTGCCGTCGTCTCCCCCTTCTTGCCGCTGGCTTTCAGCGACACCGACTCGGCATCGCGTTTCCCAACTTCGACCAGGATCTCCAGGCTGTCCCCCGGCGAAACGAAATCAGCGAATTTCGCGTTGCGGACTTCGCGAAGCGGTAACAGTGAAGGTCGGAATTCGTCGGAGGCTCGGATCAGGCAGCAGGCCGCCTGGTAGAGCGCCTCCAGCATCAGTACCCCAGGCATCACCGGAAACAGGGGGAAATGATCCTTCAAGTATTCCTCGTCGGCCCGGAGGGTACGGATGGCGACCAGTCGCTCTCCAGGGACCACTTCAAGAATCCGGTCGATCTGACGAAACTTCATGGGAGCGCCTTCATGAATCGAGTTGAGGATGGCGGGAGCCGGTAATGCTCGGCTGTAGCATCACCGATCTTACGCAAGCCTGCCCCCAAGGTGGAAGAGCGGTCTGGGGCCTGGCCAGTCGGGGGCGGCTCGGATTGACGTTCGGCGGTGGCGAAATTAGACTTCTGCCCGATTGCTCGGGGATGCCTTCGACGGTTTTTTCAGCCATCCTTTCCTATTTCTTTGGACTCAGCAGGTAACGCACACATGGCCAACAAGATGACATATTACTTCGGCAAGACAAAAACCGAAGGCAAGGGACTCAGCAAGGAAATCCTGGGGGGGAAAGGGATCAATCTGGCCGACATGACGAGCATCGGGTTGCCTGTTCCTCCCGGTTTCACCATCACCACCGAGCAGTGCGCGGCCTACAATAAGTTGGGTAAGAAGATGCCGGCGGGCTTGATGGATGAGGTGCGGAAGCAAGTTACCACCCTGGAGAAGGAGTTGGGAAAGAAGTTCGGGGATAACAAGAACCCGTTGTTGGTCTCCGTCCGTTCCGGGGCGGCCGTCAGCATGCCGGGGATGATGAACACCATCCTCAATCTCGGGCTGAATGACGTTTCTACCGAGGGCCTGGCGGCAGCCACCAGCAATCCCCGCTTTGCCTACGACGCCTACCGGCGTTTGATCAACATGTTTGGCGACGTGGTGATGGGGGTGGACCACGACCTTTTCGAGCACGAGTTCGATGCCATCAAGAAGAAGTACAAGACCAGCGAGGACACCGAGGTTCCCGCCGAGGGCTTGAAGGAATTGTGTGAAGCTTACAAAAAGTTGTACAAGCGGGAGACCAAGGAGGAATTCCCGCAAGATCCGTTCAAGCAATTGGAGAAGTCGATCCAGGCGGTTTTCAATAGCTGGATGTCGAACAAGGCGGTGAAGTATCGCGAGATCGAAAACATTCGCGGCCTGTTGGGCACGGCGGTGAATGTCCAGTCGATGGTCTACGGCAACATGGGAGATGACTCGGGGACGGGCGTCGCCTTCACCCGCAATCCGAATACCGGCGAAAACAAATTCTTCGGCGAATTCCTGGTGAATGCCCAGGGCGAAGACGTGGTGGCGGGGATTCGGACACCGCAACCCTGCGAGGAGATGGGCAAGTGGAATAAGGCGGTCTACAAGCAGTTGATGGAGATCAAAGACACCCTGGAGACACATTACAAGGATATGCAGGATATCGAGTTCACCATCGAGCGCGGGACGTTGTTCATGCTGCAGACGCGGAATGGCAAACGGACTGGCTCGGCGGCGGTAAAGATGGCATGCGATATGGTCAAGGAGAAATTGATCGACGAGAAGACGGCGGTTTTGCGGGTCCCTGCCGGCGACTTGACCCAACTCTTGCTCCCTAGTTTCATCCCCGCCGCGTGGGCCAAGGCCGAGAAGATTGCTCGGGGATTGCCCGCTTCGCCCGGGGCGGCCGTCGGGACCCTGGCCTTCACCGCCGAAGATGCCCACGATCGGGCCGGCAAGGGCGAGAAGGTCATCTTGGTGCGGAAAGAAACCAGTCCCGAAGACGTGGAAGGGATGTATTCGGCCGCCGGGATCCTCACCAGCACCGGTGGGATGACTTCCCACGCCGCCGTGGTCGCTCGCGGTTGGGGACGCTGCTGTGTGGTCGGCGCCGGCGATATCAAGATCGATGCCAAGGCGAAGCGGGTTGTGATCAATGGCAAGACCTATACCGAACGCGATACCTTCAGCATCAACGGCACGACTGGCGAAGTGGCTTTCGGGACGATTCAAACCCAGCAAGCGGCCCTGACCGGTGATTTCGCCAAGTTAATGAAGTGGGCCGATGGGTTCCGGACGCTCAAAGTCCGCACCAATGCCGACTCGCCCGAAGACAGCGAACGGGCTCGTGGTTTCGGCGCCGAAGGGATCGGGTTGTGCCGCACCGAGCATATGTTTTTCGAGGGCGATCGTATCATGGCGATGCGCGAGATGATTTTGGCCAAGGATGTGGATGCACGCCGCAAAGCGTTGGCCAAACTGTTGCCGTACCAACGCGACGACTTCATCGGTATCTTCACCGCCATGAAGGGCTTGCCGGTCACCATCCGACTGCTCGATCCACCGCTGCATGAATTCGTTCCCCACGACGACAAGGCGCAGCGCGAGTTAGCCAAGGAGTTGGGGGTCAAGCCCGAGGAGATCAAGAATCGGGTGAGCAGTCTGCACGAGGCCAATCCGATGCTCGGTCATCGCGGTTGCCGGCTCTCGGTAACCTATCCTGAAATCCTCGAGATGCAGGTGCGAGCCATCGTCGAGGCGGCTATTACCTGTAAGAAGAAAAAGATCGATGCGATCCCCGAGATCATGATTCCCCTGGTCGGGACGAAGGCCGAGTTGGCGATGCTTCGGCAACTGACGCTGGAAACCATCGAGCAAGTCAAGAAAGATCACAAGTTTACTGCCAAGCTTGACATCCTGGTGGGGACGATGATCGAGGTCCCGCGGGCTGCCTTAACGGCCAATGAAATCGCCGAAGAGGCGGAGTTCTTCAGCTTCGGTACCAACGACCTGACACAGATGACGTTCGGTTTCAGTCGCGACGATGTGAATACCTTCTTGCCCGATTATCTCAAGCACGAACTGTTGCCTGCCGACCCCTTCCAAACGTTGGACGCCTCCGGGGTCGGCCAGTTGGTGGAGATGGCGGTCAAGAAGGGACGCGGTCAGCGGAAGAGCCTCAAGTGCGGCATCTGCGGCGAGCACGGCGGCGATCCCAAGAGTGTCTTCTTCTGTCACAACGTCGGGCTCGACTATGTCAGTTGCAGTCCTTTCCGCGTGCCGATCGCCCGGTTAGCAGCCGCTCAAGCTGCTCTCGGCAAGAAGTAATCGCATGCTGGGTCGGCCGATAGCTGAAGCTCGGGCGGCCTACGTGCATGTACCGTTCTGCCATCACCGCTGCCCGTACTGCAACTTCACGGTAGCGGTGAGTCGGCCGGAATGGGTGGCTCGTTATCTGACCGCCATCGAACTCGAGCTACAGTCGCTTGGTCGGCCGCGGTCGGTAGCCAGCCTGTTCATCGGCGGGGGGACCCCTTCGTCGCTAGACCTTCCGGACTTGGCCAAGCTGCTGCGGTTGCTTGGCCAGTGGTTGCCGCTGGCGAGCGGCGGGGAGTGGACGCTCGAGGCGAACCCGCAGGACCTAACGGAGGAAAAGGCTGCCTTGCTGGCTGAGGCCGGTGTCAACCGGGTCAGCCTGGGTGGTCAGTCCTTCCAGTCCGAGAAGCTGCAGCGTCTCGGACGCAGCCACCGGGCAGCGGAACTTCGCCAAGCCATCGCCTGCGGCCATCGCTATTTCCCCCAGTTGTCGCTCGACTTGATCTTTGGCGTCCCCGGCGAGACCTTGGCCATGTGGAGCGACGATCTGCGGCAGGCAGTCGCGGCGGGCGTTCAGCATCTATCGACCTATGGCTTGACCTACGAGCGGGGGGCTGCTTTCTGGGGGTTACGGCAACGCGGGGAGTTAGTCCCATGCTCGGAGGAGCTCGAATTGCAGTTGTACTGGCAGGCGATCGATGGCTTGGCGGAACACGGCTTCGAGCATTACGAGGTCTCCAACTTTGCGCTGGCTGGTCACGCGTGCCGCCATAACCGCGTCTACTGGCACTGCGAGCCGTGGTGGGCCTTCGGGCCGGGGGCGGCCAGCTACCTTGACGGGCAGCGTCGGGTGAATCATCGCAGCACCCTCAAGTACCTCCAGCGGATGGAGGCGGGGCTGTCACCCGTGGCGGAAGCCGAGGCGATCGATAGGAGGCAATGGACGCTGGAGCGATTTGTTTTTGGGATGCGGCTAATGGCAGGAGTCGACTGGACGGAATTGCAGCGGATTGGCGAGCCGCACAGTCTGGCTAAAATTGAAGAGGTGGTGCCGCAGCATGTCGCGGCTGGTTGGCTGGCTTGGCGGGGAAACCGGCTGCATTTGACTCGTTGCGGGTTGGCGATCAGCGATTCGCTTTGGCCGGCCTACCTTGCCTCGTCCGACGAAGATCGGTTATGACCATCGAGACTGGGGGAACCGCCGTCGGCAAGGCGTCCGATGTCGATCGCCGCGGGATGGTGAGACGCGGTGAGTTCCGCGCTGATGGCGATCATCGAGTTCGAAAGCCCTGTTCCCGCGAAAGTCACCACGCCTGTCCCGTAGATCGAGCCGTAGCCTAAGTCCAGGAACCCGGAGGAATA
>JBILTQ010000174.1:0-10933 GCA_044371435.1 Pirellulaceae bacterium
CTTCGCGGGAGGCGAGCTTTTCCTGCGCGGCGTGTTGGGGATCGCTGCTTGGCTCCGCATTCCGGAAGCCATCGCGGCCGCAACCTTGGCCGCCTTCGCTACCTCGAGTCCGGAGGTTTCGGTGGCCGTGGCTTCCGCCTGGCAAGGCAGTCCCCAGATCGCGTTGGGCGATGCGTTGGGGAGCAATGTCGTGAACGTGGCTTTGATCCTCGGCCTGGTGCTTTGGCTTGGACCCTTGCCATTCGATTGGCTCGCCGTGCAACGCGATTATCGGTACGCTCTGGTCGCGCCGCTGTTGATCGGCCTGATCGCGCTCGACGGTCATTTCGCGGTCTGGGAAGGGCTCGGCTTGCTCTGTGTATTCGCCTCGTGGCTGGTGTTGACTTACCGCGCCGCTCGCGACCAGCGCGAGTCGTCTTCGACGGCGGCGGAACACCCCCATCCCTGGCTGGCGAGCCTGCTTTCCCTGGTAGGCCTTGGCTTTCTCATCCTGGCCGGTAACTGGATCGTCTCAGGTGGAAGTGAGGTTGGCCGATGGCTGGGGATGAGCCCCTACCTGATCGGGGCCACGATGGTGGCCTTGGGAACCTCCGCTCCGGAATTAGCGACGGCGGTGATCGCCAAGCTTCGCGGGCATGACGAAGTCGGTGTCGGCACGGTCCTGGGGAGCAATATCTTCAATTCCTTGCTGATTGTTGGCTTGGCCTGCTCCATCTCCCCTTTCCAACAGTCGATCGGGAGTATTGTCGCCAGCTTGCTGTTCGGGCTCCTGAGCGTGTTGGCCTTATGGCCTGATCGTCATCAGCGTTTGGGCCGCTGGCGCGGTCTCCTGCTGCTGGGGTTGTACGTGCTCTCCATCCTCGCCGCCTGGTACACGCAGGGCGACGGGGGCGGTATTCACGGATGAGCGTGTTGTCGAGATTGGAGCGAGAGACAACCAGTTTTCCAGGCGTGGCTGGTGGCGACCGGCTATAAGCGCAACCGCAGTTCGGCTTCCTCTTCGTTCCAGGCCTGAATCCAGGCAAGCGGCCATTGGATGCGCCCGATCGCCAGGCACTTTCCGCTACTGGTATCAGCGTCGACCCAGGTCGCGGCCAGCCGTACATCCTTGGTCGCGACATCGAAGGCGGTCGGCTCGAAGGTAAGGTTGGTGACGGTGACCGGATGGATTTCGCGGCCGAGGATGCTTTCGTAAGGGCCGGTCATCCCGACGTCGCATTGAAACCCGGTGCCTTGCGGGAGGATTTGTTCATCGGCAGTCGTGACATGGGTGTGGGTACCCAGGCAGGCGGTGAGCTGACCATCGAAAAAGCGTCCGATGGTCTGCTTGTCGCTGGTGGCTTCCGCGTGCAGGTCCAGCAGGCGAACTTTGATTTCGACGGGGATTTCCTGAAGCACTTCCTCGATGGCGGTCAAAGGGCAGTCGACCGGCCGCATAAAGACCCGCCCCAAGGCGCTGAGGACGGCGACCCGCGTGCCGTCGGAAGCCTCGACCTGACACCAGCGTTTTCCCGGGGCCGAACGCGGATAATTGGCCGGACGGACGATGTTGGTGGCCGACTGGAGGACCTCGATGATTTCGCGTTTGCGATAGATATGGTCCCCCAGCGTAATCGCCCCGACACCGGCTTCTACCAGCCGATGGTATTCGCGCTGACGCAGCCCGGTGCCATCCGCTGCATTTTCGGCATTGACCACCACCAGGTTGGCTTTCAAACGCCGCTTCAGCCACGGAGCAGCCTGGCAAGCGATGTTCATTCCTGGTTTACCGACCACATCCCCTACCAAGACCAGCCGGATCGTGCCGGGGCCTGGTGCATCGGGCAAGCTTGGACTGGAATGATCCGTAGGCATAGGAGATTGGCCGATGGCTTGCGGGTTTTCGGGGTGGCAGGCTGGGCGACGTCGCTGGCAGCCTTGAGTTGGATGGCTAGGTTAGGACTACCGGGCTAATTCGGTGAAACGCGATTCGCGGACCACCGTCACTTTGATTTCGCCGGGATAAGTCAATTGCTGTTCGAAGGCTTGAGCGATATCGCGACAGATCTTGGCAGCGGCCGCATCGTCGGTTTCCTTGGCGCTGGCGATCACCCGCAGTTCGCGTCCAGCCTGGATCGCGAAGGCCTGCTCGACTCCCGGGAAACCTCGAGCGATGGTCTCCAGTTCCTCCATCCGCTTGATATAACGTTCCAGCGATTCGCGACGGGCTCCCGGCCGCGAAGCGCTGCAGGCGTCGGCGGTGGCTACCAGCAACGTATACGGGAACTCGGTCGTCAGTTGATCGTGGTGGCCGAGGGCGGCGTGCACCACCGACTCGTTCTCGCCGCTCCGTTTGAGGATGTCGGCGCCAATCTTGGGATGCCCCCCCTCCAGTTCATGGTCGGCCGCCTTGCCGATATCGTGCAGCAAACCACAGCGGCGGGCCAGGGTCGGGTTGAGCCCAATCATTTCGGCCATCAGACCTGCGAGGAAGGCCACCTCCACACTGTGACGCAGGACATTCTGCGAGTAGCTGGTTCGGAAATGCAGGCGACCGAGCATTTCGATCACACGCGGATGCACGTTGCCGATGTTGACTTCACTGGCCGCTTCATCGCCTTTGCGTTGGATCAGCTGTTGGATTTCCTTCTCGGTGGCGGCCACTGTTTCCTCGATCCGTGTCGGATGGATACGGCCGTCTGCGATCAATTTGACCAGGGCCAGGCGGGCGGTTTCGCGGCGCACCGGGTCAAAGCCGCTGACGATGACCACGCCAGGGGTATCGTCGATGATGACATCGATGCCGGTCGCCTTTTCAAACGCGCGGATATTTCTTCCCTCCCGACCGATGTTGCGACCCTTGATGTCGTCATTGGGGATATCGACCGTGCTGGTGGTCGTTTCCGCGGTGTGCGCCGAAGCATAGCGTTGCATGGCGGTCAGCAGGACATCGCGGGCCTTCTGGTCGACCGTTTCCGCGATCCGCTTCTCATGCTTGATGATGACGCTGCCGACTTCACCCTGCAGGTCTTGTTCCAGATTTCGCAGCAACAAACTCTTCGCCTCCTCGGTAGAGAGACCGGTGATTCGCTGCAATTCCATGGTTTGCTGCTGCAACAGTCGCGAGTACTCCTCGTGCCGCCGGTTGGTTTCCTCCATGCGGTCGGCGAGTTTGCGTTGGTTGCTTTCGACGAACTTCTCCTGCTTTCGTAGATCGTTCAGATTTTGTTGAACGGTTTCCTCACGCCGGTCGAGCGTTTGTTCCCGTTTGCGGAGTTCGTCGCGTTGCTTCTGCTGTTCCGCATCGAAAGCGGCCTGCAGTTGCAGTAGTTTCTCTTTTTTATCCAGCTCGGCTTGCTTGATCGAGTTTTCCGCGTCCAGTTTGGCTTGATCCAGCAAGCGTTTGGCTTGGCTTTTGGCGTCGCGCCCCATCAGCAGTTCGACCAGCCAAACGGCGAAGCCGCCCAAGGCCAGCGCGACGACGACCCACAGCCAAGGGAAAGCCGGAGTGGCACTGCCGGTCTGACCTAGCAGTAGGGACCAATCCGTCCAAGCGGACCCGCGATGCGTCTGGCCACCGCCGGCAATCGATGCGAGATAAAAAATGAGCACAGGGTAGGTCCTTCACATAACGTAAGATGCGAGGCTACCGACAGCATTCGTTGCGGAATGATCGAGCGGGACAGTTCCTCATCCCGGGCAAGCGGCGCCGCGCGGCACGGCCTGTCCATCCTCCCCAGCACCCGGACTTCGGCCAGCAAAGGGCCGAAGGTCTTGCCGCTGCGCCAAGGCAAGGCCACTTCTCGGGGAACCGATCGCGAGGGCCAAAACCCCGAGCGACCACCGAAGAAGCGAGGAGTTCCTGATCGCCCCAGACCGCGGCCCGGGCAAAAAACCGACCCGCGGGAGCCCCTCGCCTCTTCGAAAAGAGCGAGTTCGCTCCTGCCCATGCTCCGCCCAGGTCGGACACGACTCATCGCGGCACCGCCGACGACGAAGCCACCGACGAATCGTGCGATGATGCGCAGAACGACGAGCAAAATCAGGATCAAAGGAAATGGAAGCATCGAGAGATTGTGAGCAACGGATCTAAGATCCAGGCTCCGTCGCGATGGCATAACGTGTGCCTGCGGACGGATTCACGAACGCTGCTTGTAGCCAAGCTGGCAATCGAATTCGATTCACGAATGGAGTATACTACCAGAGGCTCCAGGGCATCTGCAACCAACCCTCCAACGAATTCCCTTGCCACCAATCCCCCTTTTTGGGAGGCCTCCGATGCTTTGTTCGTTTCTCCGCCAATCGTCTTGGATGCCCCTGGCACTGCTTGGCTTGGCGATGCTCTCGGATCGGTTCCCGGCGGCAGCCGTCGCGGAGGATCGCCCCAACCTGATCTGGGTGATGGCCGATGATCTGGGATACGGTGAATTAGGTTGCTATGGACAAAAGGTGATAGAAACGCCTTGCCTGGATCAGATGGCGAGGGAAGGGATGCGCTTCACACAATTCTATGCCGGGGCTACGGTTTGCGCTCCATCGCGGAGTGTGCTGATGACTGGGCAGCACCACGGTCATACGAGGGTCCGCGGTAATGCCGGGCCGACGCGACCGGCTGCCCAAGCCTTGCGTCCCGAGGACATGACGGTAGCCAGGTTGCTCCAGCAATCCGGCTATCGCACCGCCTTGATCGGCAAGTGGGGTTTGGGGGACGTCGGGCCGGCGGATAGCGGTTTGCCGAGGAAGCAGGGGTTCGATGAGTTCTTCGGGTTCCTCAACCAACACCACGCCCACAACCACTATCCGGATTTTCTCTGGAAAAACGAAGAACGCGTGGCCTTGACTAATCGGGTCATTGCGGTGGGTGATCAAGGGGGTGGCTACGCGGACCAGCGGATCGCCTACGCCGATGATCTTTTTGCGGATGCCGCCATGAAATTCATCGACGAGCAGGCAAATCAACCCTTCTTCCTGTACTGGAGCATGGTCATCCCGCATGCCAACAACGAAAGGACCAAGGCGCTCGGCGATGGGACCGAGGTCCCGGATGAGGGCATCTATGCTGGTCGCGACTGGCCGAAGCAAGACAAAGGTCAAGCGGCGATGGTGAGTCGCATGGACAGCTACCTCGGTCGGTTATGCCAGCACCTGCGCCGACGCGGGATAGCCGAGAAGACCTTGGTCTTGTTTACCAGCGATAACGGGCCGCACAACGAGAGCAAGCACGATTTGCAGCGGTTCCAGCCATCAGGACCATTGACGGGGATCAAGCGTGCGCTGAGCGACGGTGGGATCCGAGTTCCCTTGATCGCTTGGTGGCCAGGACGGATCGCTGCCGGTAGCACTTCCGACCATGTCGCTTACTTCGGCGACTGGATGGCGACGGCTGGCGAGTTGGCCAAGGCGCCCCTCCCGCCCCAGCGCGATTCGATCAGCTTCGTCCCGACGCTGTTGGGAGACGCAGCCTCGCAGCCAAAGCATCCATTCCTGTACTGGGAATTCCACGAGGGTGGCTTCAAGCAAGCCGCCCTCTACCAGGGGCGTTGGAAAGGGATCCGCAACCGGGAACCGGAGGCACCCATCGCCCTCTACGATCTTCATACCGATATCGCCGAGCAGCATGATGTTCGAGAATCGCACCCGCAGATCGCGCGAATCATCGGTGACTATTTGCGGACAGCTCGGCTGGCTTCTTCGGACTGGGAACCCCAGTGGACGACCCCAGGGGCCAAGAAACCTTGAGTCGAAGCGGGCGAGGACGGACCTGGAAGGTGAGTGAGTGAACGTGAGTGATTTAATGGTTTCGCAGTTAGCCAAAGCCTATCCGACGGCTGGTGGGGAGCTTGTGGTCTTTGAGGGGATATCCTTCGCCTTGGCCCGAGGGGAAAGTCTGGCGGTGACCGGACCAAGTGGTACCGGTAAGTCGACGTTGCTTCATATTCTGGGGACGCTCGACCGGCCGACGCGAGGGAGTGTACGTCTGCTAGGGGCCGATCCCTTCGTCCTCGACGAGAAGGCCCAGGCCAAGTTTCGCCGCGAGCGGATCGGCTTTATTTTTCAAGACCACCAGCTGATGCCGCAACTGAACGTACTTGAAAATACCCTGCTGCCGGCGTTAGCGAACGGAACTCCCACGGCTCAGCAGGCATCTCGAGCCCGAGAGCTGCTGGAGCGGGTGGGGTTAGCCGATCGGTTGGGGCATTTGCCTAGCGAACTCAGCGGTGGTGAGCAGGCCCGGGTGGCGGTCGCGCGATCGTTGCTTCTGGGCCCGACCCTCATCCTCGCGGATGAACCGACCGGCAATCTCGATCCGCAGAACGCGGGCAAGATCGGCCAGTTGTTGCTCGAGCTTCAACAGGTCGAGCAAACCTTGTTAATCGTAGTGACCCACTCGATGGAGTTGGCCGCTACCATGCAGCGGCAACTGCCGCTGGCGAAAGCGGTGGTCGGGGGGTGAGCGTTGGAATGTTCATGTATCTTTATTCGGTTCCGGGAGGTTTCCTTGGTTACTTCGCAGTTTGATTCGAGGAGTGTCGTGTTGGCAAGTTGGTGGTCGGCCACGGTTGGGATCGCAATGCTTGTTGCGACCATCGCCCCGGCAGGGGCTGACGATCGTCTGACATTCGAACCACCCGCGGGGTCACACGGCAAGCAGGTGGTTTTGTTGGCCGGAGACGAGGAGTACCGTTCGGAGGAATCACTGCCGATGCTGGCTAAAATCCTCTCGCAGAAGCATGGTTTCCGCTGCACGGTAATTTTCCCGTTGGGGCCGGACGGAGCCGCCTATATTGATCCCAACAACGCGGAAGGGCTGGGGAACCTCGAACTGTTGGATCAGGCCGAGCTGTTGGTTATCGCCACCCGGTTCCGTACACCGGGGCCGGACCAGGCAGCCTCTTTGGCTAGGTACCTCAACGCCGGCAAGCCGGTCATCGGACTGCGGACGGCGACCCATGCCTTCAAGGGAAAGGGAAATTTTACTGGTTTGGAGTATGGGGATTTTGGTCTGAAGATCTTGGGCGAGACCTGGGTCAGCCACCACGGGAAACACAAAGTGGAAGGGGGGCGGAGCGTGGTCGAGGTGGGTAAGGCGAACCATCCCATCCTCCGAGGGGTCGGCGAGATCTTCACTGTTTCCGATATCTACGGCGTGATTCATCTCGGCGATAACGACGAGGTCCTGCTGCGCGGGGCGGTGACCGAGTCGCTGGACCCGAAGTCTCCCAATGTTGCTGGAGATAAAAACCAGACGCTGCAACCTCTGGCCTGGGTCCGCACCTACCCTCGACCGGGGGTCGAGGGGACGGGGCGTTCCTTCTGCACGACGGCCGGGGCTTCGATCGATTTCGTCGATGAGGATTTGCGGCGGTTGGTGGTTAACGCGGCCCTCTCCCTGACGGGCTTGGAAGTTCCGGCCAAAGCCGACGTTGATTTCGTCGATCCGTTCCACCCCAGTTTTTATGGTTTCATCCGGGAACCCGATTATTGGAAGAAGGCCAATCGCCAACCGGCCGACTTCGGCCTGGGAAAATCGCTGCAACAGCCTGACCCGCCCGGTTCGCCGGCTTGGCCCCACCGCCCCTGACGTCAGCGAAGGGGAACGAAGCTGGGCGGTGCGGACAACGTTTTCCTGGCCGACACCCGTCGCTGGCCAACACCAGGCGCGGAAGGCTGCCGGCGATTCCGCCGGAGGCTGATTGCGACGGCAAAGCCCGCCTCAGGCCATCGACGCCAACACCCGACGGGCGGCGTCGATGGTCTGGTCGATGTCGGCAGGGGTATGGGCCCTGGAGAAAAAGAGGGCTTCAAATTGACTGCAAGGCATGTAGATCCCTTCGTGGATCAAGCCCCAGAAATAGTGGCTAAACCGGTGCCGATCGCAGGCATCGGCGGTAGGCCAATCGGTAACTGGCTGCCCGCTAAAGAAGAGGGTCATCATGCTGCCGACCCGTTGCATCTGGCAGGCGATGCCCGCGGCCTGGGCGGCGGCGAGCAGTCCCTGACCGAGCCGATTACCGAGTTCGTCGAGGTAGGCATAGGGCGGGTCGTCGCGGAGGAGTTCAAGCGTCTTGGCGCCAGCGGCCGTCGCCAGCGGATTGCCGCTCAAGGTGCCCGCCTGGAAGACCTTCCCGGCCGGTAGGATCTGGTCCATCAAATCGGCCCGCCCCCCGTAGGCCGCCAAGGGGAGGCCGCCGCCGACGATTTTGCCCAACGTCGTCAAATCCGGCTCGATGCCAAACAGGCTCTGAGCCCCACCGTAGGCGACGCGAAATCCGGTCATGACCTCATCGAAGATCAGGACCGAGCCATGGCGGCGGGTGAGTTCCCGCAGGGCTTGAAGGAAGGTTGCGGATGGCAGTACCGTCCCCATGTTGCCGACGATCGGTTCGAGAATGACGGCCGCGATCGAACCGCCGTACTCGGCGAAGGCCCTTTCCAAGCCAGCCACATCGTTGTAATCCAGGACGATGGTGTCCTGGGATGTTCCCGTCGTCACGCCCGGGGAATCGGGGGCTCCCAGCGTCGCAGCCGCCGAACCGGCCGCGACCAAGAGCGAATCGACGTGGCCATGATAACAGCCGGAGAACTTGACGATCCGAGCCCGACCGGTTGCCCCGCGGGCCAAGCGAATGGCGCTCATCGTGGCTTCGGTACCGCTGTTGACCAGGCGAACCCGTTCGATGCTGGGGACGGCCTGCTGGATGAGTTCCGCCAGGTGCGTTTCCCGCTCGGTGGGCGCTCCGAACGATGTCCCACGCTCCGCCGCCCGGGTGATCGCCTCGAGGACCGCCGGATGGGCATGACCGAGAATCATCGGCCCCCACGAACCGATGTAATCGATGTAGCGATGGCCGTCGATGCAATAGAGGTAGGCACCTTGCCCGCGATCGATGAACAAGGGATGCCCCCCGACCGCCCCGAAGGCGCGAGCCGGAGAATTCACTCCACCGGGGATCAATTGGCAAGCCCGCTGGAAAGCAGCTTTCGACTTCGAATATCTCGTTCCGCCTTGGACATTCATGGGGCAGACCATCGGGGTGAAAGGGTGGAATGGCCAGCTTGGTTCGCCTGGCCGAGGGTCGTCCGTTCGCAGCATACGCGATGCACCGAACGCGTTGGGACCAAATGTCGTCGCGTCATCGCTTGGAGCCGCTCCTCGGCTGGCGCTCGGGAGTTGGAGGCTCGTCCGCCATGTTGCGACCGCCGAGGCTCCTTAGACTACCGACTTCGCTGGCTGGCGGAAGGTCCCCTCGCCACGCGGAGTTGGGACCGGATGTGGACTTTCCAACTACTTGTGCCGCGGCCGCCATGACTTTTTCGAGGCTACATGATCGAAAAATAATTCTCGACGGCGAAGTCGAGATACTCCGGCTTCAAGTCGAGATTGACGCCGTTGTAGAAGCACAGCGAGCGAACCTGGAGCAACAGGTCACGCGGATGGCAGTTGCGATAGGGGCGGTTGAAGGGTTGGTAGTGTTTCTCGATCAGGTACTGGATCAATTCCGGACGGTAGGGAAACTTCAGTGAACGGCACATGATCTCGAACAATTTTCGGAAGTTCTCTTCGCTCGGATTTGGGACCTCGATCTTGTACGGGATGCGCCGCAAGAAGGCGTCGTCCACCAGATTTTTGGGCTCGAGATTGGTGCTGAAGATGATCAGCTGATCGAAAGGAATCTGAATTTTCTTGCCGCTGTGGAGCGAGAGATAGTCGTAGCGTTTTTCCAGCGGTACGATCCAGCGATTGAGCAATTCGTCGACAGTCATCCGCTGGCGGCCAAAGTCATCGATCAGCAGGACACCGCAGTTGCTTTTGACCTGGAGCGGCGAGTCGTTGATGTTCGATTGGGGATTGTGGGTGATTTCCAGCATGTCCATGGTGAGTTCGCCGCCGGCCACAATCGTCGGTCGGCGAATGCGGATCCACCGCTGATCCACCTGGCTCTTGCTGAGTAGCCCGGGCTCACCTTCAGCTTCCTGGGCTTCGTGCGTCATCGGGTCATAGATGCGAACGATCTCGCTATCGACGAGAATCGCTCGGGGAATCCAAATGAAGTTCCCGAAAGCGCGGGTGACTCGTTCGGCGATACTTGTCTTCCCGTTGCCTGGATAACCGTAGAGGAACAAACCGCGGCCGCTGTTGATAGCTGGTCCCAAGCGAGCGAGCAGCGAAGTTGGGATCAGCATGTCGGCGAAGGCCCTTGCCAGGTCTTCCCGCGTCGGATGCTGGAATTCGACCGATTGCAGTTTGACGGAAGCTATGTAGTCGCTCAGCGGCACCGGCGCTGCCCCGAAGTAGGTGGTTTTCTGCAGGCAGCGTCGAGCGCGATCGCGGCCGGCATCGGTCAGGAGGTAGAGGTAGTCACCGGCGGTGGCCCCCCCAGCATATACGACGAACTGCTGCGACTTGAGGCGAGCCAGGAGCGGCTCGACCAGGCGGAATGGAAGTTTTACCTGCTCGGCCACCATGCGGCCGGTGGCCTCGCCGCGACTGAACAGAAAGCGGAAGGCAAGCTCTTCGAGCAAGGTATCACTGATCCCCGCTTGCGGTAGCGACTGGGGCTCCAGCGGAACCATCGGTTCATGGCGGTCTCCGGTCGGTTTCAGGTAAGGAGGCGATGACCAAGTTTTCGCCTTCGGCGTTGAACTGGCCTCCAGCGGAGCGCCTTGCCGCTCGGTAGGGGCGACGTGGGAAGTCGTCGCCGACGGAGTTTGCGGCGGAGGATTCGCATGATCTGCGGGGAGGGCGTTGGTCAGGGCCTGAATCCGCGCCAACACACTTTGCAAAGGATCGGTCTCCGGGACGCACGCTGCATTCGAGGGAGGGTGAGGGTTCACGGCACAGGAATTCCGACGGAAAAAGACTCCAAACAGCGATCTCAAACAGGTCGATGAAACACGACGCCCCACCGCTCCGTCACGTTTAGGATGGCCCGTCGAGGGCCAGGCCATTCCA
>JBILTQ010000327.1:0-6326 GCA_044371435.1 Pirellulaceae bacterium
TGCGACCTCAGCTGATCATCGTGGTGGAGACCGCCCGGCCCGAGGATCGTGAGCGGCTGCCGTCGCTGGCCAGCCAGTTCCCCGATGTCGAACGGGTCGTGCCGATCGGCAACCGTTTTCAAGTGACACTGCGTCAGGGGTGCGAGGACCCGTCGGGCTTGGCCAGCTGGCTCATCCAACAAGGGCTAGCCCTCCGGCATTTCGCCGAGGACGAGATCAACCTCGAGTCAGCCTTCATGGCCTTGACCAAAGGTGCTGGAGCCAAGATCTAGTCTTCGCCACGCTCGCCTTTTGGTCCTGGCGGCGTTACCTCACGACTTGGATCTTTCCAAGCGGCGATGCTGGGCGCCGCGGATGATCATGCTGGCAGCATGGGCGCGAACCAAGCGTTCGAGTTCCGTCGGGTCGTGGATCGGGGTAATTCCCCATTCCTCTACTTGTTCGGCTGGCAGTCGACTCATCAAGTACAAGCGATGACAACTCTTTGCCCGCAGGATTTCGATGGCGGCCAAAGCATGTGGATGGTGACTCTTCAGCAAATGCCGCTCGGCCGAAGCCGTCGTTTCAGGGCTGGACAGCCAGCGGAAAGCGGCCCCAGGGGCCTGGTCGAGGTCGGTGATGATCGCCACACTACCACTGGGCGACAGGAAGTGTTCGGCCAAAAAAAGCACCCGCGCGACATTATCCCAATTCTGTTCTGTACGATCGCCATCGATGGTGGTTACCAGCAAGTCGACCGGCTGCAGCGGCTCACGGACGCAACTGGTAAAACCGCTCTCCTCGATGACTTTCTCGATACGCTCCACCTGACCGAAGAAGAATCGCTCGATACCGCCTTGTGGTCCAGGTACGACCGCCAGAACCGGCTGGATGCCGAGCAGCCAGGCGACTTCCCTGGCGATGCGGAGGCGGGGAGCGACAGCCGCTTGACCGAGCTTCGCCGAGTCGGCTCGCCATCGCTGCTGGGTTTTCTGATCGGTAAACCAGGGAACGATCCCATACAAGCCGGCATAAGCCCAGGATTGCGGATCGCGAGCACAGCTGATAGGGAGGACCAAATCCGCTTCCAGTAACCGGCGATCGATATAGATCGGCTCGGCGTGCTGGTCGGCCGCCAGGTAGCCCATCCCTTCTTGATCCTGCTCTTGATGAAGGCAGACTTCCACCAACCTTCCAAAACGCTCGGCGAATCGACTTGCCAAAGGCTCGACCAGCCAGGCGTTGGCGGAATGCAGCAAGACCGTCAACTGCCCATCCTCGGCCCCGTGATCGAACAAGTAAGCGACGACTTCTCCGAGGACTGCCTCGATCTGGGGAACGCCGGGCTCGACCGCCAACACCACCCGGTCGCCACGAACGAAAGCGGTCGCCAGGGGCGGGTAGTCGATCGGCTGTTCCAAAGCCCGCCAGAGCGATGCTCCTACCTCCTCTTTCGGCTTGCCCTTTCCATCCTCGATGGTAATGACCGAATGCGGGACACGGATGGTCAAGACATCCTCGCCCACCGGCAGTTGCACGGATCTCCAAGCTTCCAGGTCATTCATAACGCGATCTTCTATGGCACGGAGGCTACCTTGGGCTTCGAACCCATGTTGTCGTCGGCTATCTTAACCTTTTGCGAGGAAACGTGATATAATCCGGCCCGACGGGCAGTTCGTTCCTGATGGTCGTTCCGCCTGCCCCGATCCGATAGTTTTGCCTGTCGAGGATGCGTTGACTACTACTGAGAGTTCTCACCCGCTTGACAGCCCGGCTTGGCGCCCACGCGTCGGTGTGATCATGGGTTCGCTTTCCGATTGGGAAACCATGCGGCAGGCCTGCGAAGTGCTGGACGCATTCCAGGTCCCCTATGAAAAGCGGGTCGTCTCGGCCCATCGGACCCCCTTGGATATGGTCGATTATGCTCGGTCGGCCCGGCAGCGAGGACTGCAAGTCATCATCGCGGGCGCAGGCGGGGCGGCCCACCTTCCCGGGATGGTTGCCTCCTTGACTTCGTTGCCGGTGTTGGGGGTGCCGGTCCAAAGCAAAAGCCTGCAGGGACTGGATTCGTTGCTCAGTATCGTACAGATGCCGGCGGGAATCCCGGTGGCCACTTTGGCCATCGGTCCAGCGGGGGCCAAGAATGCGGGGCTGCTGGCGGTGCGGATGCTAGCCCTCGACACGCCCCGGTTGAGCGAGGCGATGGAGCGTTACATGCAGGAGCAAGCGGCTGCGGTCCAGCAAGCCGTACTGGAGTGATCAGGATGACCTTTGCCCTATCGGCAACCTCTCGTATTCTCGTCCGCGTCCCCTTTCAAGCTCGACAATGGCTGCTTTTGTCGGGCAACCGGCGGCAGCCCCTGCTCGGCTCGCGGCCAGCCGCCAGTCGACAACCTTCTTTCTCGCCACCTCTGAATATTTGATTGATGCGCCAACTATCATCCAGCATGATCCTTCCCGGCAGTCGCTTGGGTGTCTTCGGTGGCGGTCAACTCGGCCGGATGTTCGCTCATGCCGCCCAGCGTCTTGGTTATCGCGTCGTGGTCTTTACCCCGGAAGCAGACAGTCCGGCGGGACAAGTGGCCTGCGAGACGATTCAGGCGGACTACGAGGACCCTCAGGCCGTTCGGCGTTTTGCCGAATCGGTCGAAGTCATTACATTGGAATTTGAGAACATCCCCCTCGAAGCTGTCGCTCGTGCAGCGGAGGTTGTTCCGGTGCGTCCCGGCTATCGTGTTTTGAGTGTCGCTCAGCATCGTCTGCAAGAAAAATCGACCCTCCGCGAGTTGGGCTTTCCGGTCACCCCGTTCTGTGAAGTGAACGACCTCCACTCGCTCGAGGTGGCAGCCCGTCAGCTGGGATATCCGATGATCTTCAAAACGACCCGCTGGGGGTATGACGGCAAAGGTCAGCGCAAGGTCCGACATCGCGACGAGGCCATCGCCGCTCTGGAGTTGCTCGGTCCAACCAGTGTGATCGCCGAGCAGTGCATCGATTTTCAGGCAGAGTTGTCGGTGATTGCCGCCCGCAATCCCGGCGGTGAGGTCGCCGTCTACCCAGTATTCTTCAATGAGCATGCCAACCACATCCTGGATGTGACCAGTTGCCCGCCTCCGGCTGAACTGGCCGTGATCGCGCAGCAGGCCGATGCATTGGCACGGGAAGTAGTCGTCGCCTTGGAGGTCGAAGGCTTGCTTACCTTGGAGTTTTTTGTCAGCCGCGACCAGGCACTGATGATCAATGAACTGGCACCGCGTCCGCACAATTCAGGGCACTTGACGATCGAAGCCTGCCACACCAGCCAATTCGAGCAGCAAGTCCGCACCATCTGTAACTTGCCGCTCGGCGAAACGCGATTGATCCAGCCCGCCGCCATGGCCAATCTGCTGGGCGATGTCTGGAACCAGGGAATGCCTGCCTTTGAATCGGCCTTGGCCCAGGCGGAAACATCGCTACATCTCTACGGGAAGAACGACCCCCGTCCAGGAAGGAAAATGGGGCATCTGACTTGCCTTGGCGCGACCAGCCAACTCGCCGCCGAGCGGGTTCGGCAAGTGCGGCAGCAGATGAGTCGCGCGACCCCTCATTTGTTCACATAGGGTCCGCTCCTTGGCTGCGTTCGCGAAGCCGTGGGGATTCTACCGGTTGCCCCTTGCGGCGGACCGCGTTCGCGAGAGTTCATCGGCCCTTTCCCGAGGTCACTGGCCGCTGTTGTATCCGATCGGAGAGCAGCTTCGCGCCCCCCCTGGCCGACGCCGCGGCGTGAAGCAGGGAGAGGCCTCCTCCAATTGCCAAAGACTGGGACTGGGATTATCTTTTGGGGTCGTTGAAGTGGTGGCGGTTTGTTCACGTTTCCCCCTGTGCCTAGCCTAAGAAATTCCCATGTCCGCACTTGTTCCCGGTCCACAGAAACTAGCAATCGATACCATTCGCACCCTGAGTATGGATGGTGTCCAAGCGGCCAATAGCGGTCATCCCGGGACGCCGATGGCCTTGGCCCCGGTCACCTTTCAACTCTGGACAGAGAATCTCCGCTACGACCCTGCCGACGCTGGGTGGCCTAACCGCGATCGCTTCGTCCTGTCCTGTGGGCATGCTTCGATGCTGCTCTATTCGATGATCCATCTGGCCGGGATTCGTGCTGTCGATGAAGCTGGCCGACCGACATCGCGTCCTTCGCTGACACTCGACGACCTCAAGAAGTTCCGGCAGCTTCACAGCCCTTGTGCGGGACACCCCGAGTACGGCTATGCGGCGGGTATTGAAACGACCACCGGTCCTTTGGGGCAGGGGGTAGGGAATGCTGTCGGGATGGCGATCGCTTCCAAGCACCTGGGGGCCCGCTACAATCGGCCCGGCTTCGAGCTCTTTGATTACGATGTGTATGCCTTGTGTAGCGACGGTGATTTGATGGAAGGGGTTGCCTGCGAGGCAGCCTCGATCGCCGGTCATCTGAAACTGTCGAATCTGTGCTGGATTTATGACGACAACGGGATCACCATCGAGGGTCATACCGATTTGGCGTTCACCGAAAACATGCCCGCGAAATTCCGCGGCTTGGGTTGGCATACGGTGGTGGTCGAGGACGCCAATGACACGCGAGCCTTGCAGGCGGCTTTCGATGAGTTCAAGCGTACGCAGGACAAGCCGACGCTGATCGTGGTCAAGAGTGTGATTGGTTTCGGTTCCCCCAACAAAGCCAACTCGCATGGCGCGCACGGCGCGCCGTTGGGCGATGAAGAGATTCGATTGACCAAAGCCAATTACGGCTGGCCCGCCCAGGAAAAGTTTCTCGTCCCGCCCGAAGTGCCAGCTTATTTCGACGCCACCCTCGGCAAACGCGGTTCGGCTGCGCGGCAGCTATGGGAGCAGCGATTCGCTGGGTATCGAAGCCAGTACCCGCAGGAAGCGGCCGAAGTGCAGGCGATCATCGATCGCAAATTACCGGCCAGCTGGGATTCCGGGATCAAGCCCTTTCCCGTCGACGCCAAAGGCCTGGCGACCCGCGTCAGTTCAGGAAAAGTACTCAACATGATCGCCTCGCACCTCCCAGCCTTGATCGGGGGTTCGGCCGACTTGGCTCCTTCAACCATGACCTTGCTCGATGGCCAACACGATTTTAGCGCAGCCCACTACGATGGCCGCAACATGCACTTCGGGATCCGTGAGCACGGCATGGCTTCGGTCTTGAACGGGATGGCCCTCAGCGGTTTGCGTCCCTACGGCGCCACTTTCTTCGTCTTCACCGATTATCTGCGGCCGTCGATGCGGTTGAGCAGCATCATGCATCAACCGGTGCTTTATATTTTCACCCATGATTCGATCGGTTTGGGCGAGGATGGACCCACCCATCAACCGGTCGAGCATTTGGCTGCCTGCCGGGCCATCCCGGGCTTGTATGTTTTCCGGCCGGCCGACGCCAACGAGGTGATCCACTGCTACCGGGCGGCATTTCAAATCACCCATCATCCTTCGGCTATGGTCTTGTCGCGGCAGAACGTACCGACCTTCGACCGCCAGATTTTAGGTAGTGCGGCCGGGGCCGAACGCGGTGGTTATGTCCTCAGCGATTGCCAAGGAGTCCCGCAGGTGATCCTGATGGCGACGGGGTCGGAAGTGACGATCGCCCTTCAGGCACAACAGAAGCTGTCGGCGGAAGGGATCCGTGCACGGGTGGTCAGCCTGCCGTGCTTCGAGCTTTTCGAAGACCAAGACGCTGCCTATCGCGAACAGGTCTTGCCGAAGTCGGTCTCCGCCCGAGTTGCCTGTGAAGCCGGCATTCGACAAGGTTGGGATAGGTATTTAGGAACCGACGGTCATTTCGTCGGGATGAACAGCTTTGGAGCCTCGGCTCCTTTCCAGCAGCTGTACGAACACTTCCAGATCACCGCCGAACAAATCGTGGTCAAAGCCAAAGAAGCCTTAGGTTAAGCCCTTGCTGCTTCGACAACGATGCGAGCCATCACCGATAACTCGCAACGCCTTAGGCTGGTCCTCAAGTCCGATGAGCGTGCAGGAGACACCGAGGATGTCCGGGAGGGAATCACCCGGCCGCTGACGATCCGCGATGCGGCGGGATGGTAGCGATCAAGCTACCGGCGTCAGCTCTCGGAAGACTCGAGGCCTGACGGACTATTTGATCTGGGTGGCCGGGGCAAGGGGTAAGGTCGGAGAACCAATCATGACAGCCTTGCCATCTTTTTCGAGCTGTTGTTGCCAGTGCGCCGAGATCAATTTGTCCCGCCGCAAGGCCGCTTGGTTGGCGATCTGGACGAAGCGTTGGCGTACCTCGGGTGTCAAACCATCCAACCGGGCAGTCAAGCGTTCCACCGCTTCCGGATCGCGTT